>JAEETX010000001.1 GCA_016286665.1 Oscillospiraceae bacterium | reverse complement strand
CCGGCGAGGCCGTGGGCGGCGCCGTGGTGATCCCGGCCGTCGGCGCGGGGGCGGGGGCGGCGCAGCCCGCAAACAGGGCGGCCAGGAGCAGGAGAGCTAAACTGAGGATCCGATATTTCCGCATATCCGCCGCTCCTTTCACAGCAGCGCTGCTTTCCGCAGCAGCCGGTAGACCATCTGGGCGACTTCGCCCCGGGTGATATCCCGCATCGGTTCGATATCCTCCTCAAATTCGTCGCTCACGAGGATCTCCGCCCGGAAGCAGAAGGCCATGGATTCCCTGGCCCATTTGCTCACCTTCGTATAATCCGTGAACTGGGCGATATACATCCGTATCCCGTCGGCGTCCAGAGAAGTGTCCATGCCGCAGAGGGCGGCGGCACGGGCGGTCATGACGGCGGCCTCCTGCCGGTTGATGGTCCCCTGGGGGTCGAAGAGGCCGCTTCCCCGGCCCTCCACGATGCCGTAGGCGCAGGCGGTGCCCACATAGGGGGCGAACCAGCTGCTCTCCGGCACGTCGGAAAAGGCTTTTGCGCCGCTCTTGTCCGGCGTCAGCCCCAGGGCCTTGACGATGATCGCTGCGTATTGCGCCCGGGTCATGGTGGCGTCGGGCTCGTAGGACGCGTCCGTCATGCCGTTGATGATCTCCCGGGCGGCCAGGGCCTCCACCGCCGACTGGCAGGCTTTTCCCCGGATATCGGGAAAGCCGGCGCCGGGCTTCGTCACCTCCGCCTTCCGGATGTCCGGATGGCGGCCCGGCAGCCCCGTATCCTCCGGCTCTCCCACCGCTTTTTCCGCGTCGCTCATTTTATATAAGGAGTTCATCCCGCGCTCGGTGCGCAGGGTCGCCACCAGGGCGTAGAACGCCTGGTCCGTGGCGATGGAGCCCATGCCGGCCTCGTCGGTGTGGAGAAAGCTGCCGTCGGCCTGCCGGAAGGAGAGGAGCGCGTCCAGAGGCGTGTTGCCTTCCTTCACGAATCGGCTGTCCTCCGGGGAAATGCCCAGCTCACCCAGGGCGACCAGGACCTGCGCAGTACTCTCGCTGGTGGTGATCCCCATGGTCTGAAAGCCGCCGTCGGCCAGCTGCATTTGGGAGAGGCAGTCCAGCGCCCGGTCGATGGCCTTGCTCACCGCTTTCTGATCCCGGTAGCCGGCCAGGGCCTGCAGGGTCATGGCGGTGATGTCCGTGTCGGCGGGGGTGTCGCCGCCGCCCTTGCCCACCAGGGAAAAGCCGCCGTCGGCCAGCTGGCGCGATAGCAGCAGGTCCACGTATCTCTGCCGGGCCGGGTCATCGGGCCGGTAGCCGCCGCTGTCCAGCGCGATCAGCGCCCAGATGGCCCCGTTGATCGGCACGGCCCCCATCTCGGCAAAATTGCAGATGGGCTCCAGCAGATCATAGCCCCCCACGTCCGTCGGGTCCCGGCCGATGGCGGTGATCGCCAGCGTCAGCCGGGCGTATTCCGTGTACATCCGGAACCTGCCCTCATGGGCGGCGACGTAATCCTTCACGTCCAGCCAGTAGCGGTCAAAGGCGCCCTCCGGCACGGCGCAGCCGCTCCGCGCCAGCGCCATAATGGCCCACTCGCAGCCGTGGGTGAAGCTGACGGCGCCGAGCTGATAGGCGGCGGTCTCGTCCACCAGCTTCTGAAGCTCGTCCGCATCCGCGCCCAGGACCGGCACGGTTCCCAGCAGAAGGAGCAGGCAGAGCAGCAGAGCAAAAAAACGGCAGGTTCTTCTCATAGCGTTACCTCGCAGTATTTCCAGCCTTCGGGGGCTATGACGGTTTTACGGTTTTTTAACTATCCTATCATAACACTCCGTCAGACTGTTGACAAGTAAAAAGAAAATATAAAACAGGCGGGCAGTATGATATACGCGGCAATAAAAGTTTGAATTTTCTGTAAGCAAAGACTTGACAAATGGACAAAGTTCGTTCATAATTTCGTAGAATGATAAATATAGTGCGATAGTGTGCACATTACTATCCGGAAAAGAGGAAGCACGATGGCATATAAGCGTTTGGGCGAGCTGCTGGTTGCAGCCGGAACGATTACGGAAGAGGAGCTTGCGCGCGGTCTTGCTCTGCAGAAGGGCACGAAAGAGCGCCTTGGCACCGTGCTGATTTCCAACAATATCATCACGGAGGAAAAACTGATCGAGGCCCTGCAGATGCAGCTGGGCATCGAGTTCGTGGACCTGACGAAGGTCAATATCCCCACGGAGCTGGCGCAGGCGCTTCCCAAGAACATCGCCAAGCAGTATCAGGTCGTGCCGGTGCGCGTGGTCAAGGACGAGCTCTATCTGGCCATGAGCGACCCCATGAACTTCTATGCTATCGAGGAAGTTCGCAAGGCAGTCCGCAAGAAGGTCGTGCCCATGGTGGCCACGGCCGCCTCCGTGGAGCGCAGCATCCAGGTGCTGTACGGCAACGAGGGCGCGGCAAAGGCCATCGAGGAAATGAAGCGGGAGGCCGCCGCATCCCAGCAGGAGGTCAGCGTGCCCGACGCGGCCTTCATCTCCAACCAGCTCGGCGACGACAGCGTCAACAACGCGCCGACCATCCGCCTGGTGAACGCCATCATCGAGCGCGCCATCACCGAGCGGGCCAGCGATATCCACCTGGAGCCCCGGGAGACGGAGCTGCAGGTCCGCATGAGGATCGACGGCCTGATGCGCTATATCATGACGGTCCCCCGCGATCTGCAGGGCAGCGTCATTTCCCGTATCAAGATCATGAGCAGCCTGGATATCGCGGAGCACCGCATCCCCCAGGACGGCCGCTTCAACGTCCGGATGAAGGACAAGGACATCGACCTTCGTGTGTCCACCCTGCCCACCGTCTACGGCGAAAAGATCGTGGCCCGTCTGCTGGATAAATCCGGCGCCAAGCTCTCCAAGGACGCCATCGGCCTCGCCGGAACCGACCTGGAGAAGTATGAGCATATGCTCCACTGCCGCAGCGGCGTGCTGCTGATCGTCGGCCCCACCGGTTCCGGTAAATCCACCACCATGTACACCATGATCGACGACCTGAACAAGGACGACGTCAACCTGGTCACCCTGGAGGACCCTGTGGAATACAACGTGGACGGCGTCAACCAGGTCCAGATCAACGAGAAGACCGGCATGACCTTCGCCAACGGCCTCCGGGCCATCCTCCGTCAGGACCCGGATATCATCGCCGTGGGCGAAATCCGCGACGGCGAGACGGCGGACATCGCCATGCGAAGCGCCATCACGGGCCACGTGGTCCTTTCCACCATACATACCAACGACGCCGTCGGCACCATCGAGCGTCTTTTCGACATCGGCGTGGAGCCCTACCTGGTCTCCAGCGCCATGCGGGGCATCATCTCCCAGCGTCTGGTGCGCCGCATCTGCCCCAACTGCAAGGAAGCCTACGAGCCCACCGAGGATGAGCTGCTGGAGCTGGGCATGCCCGCCAAGTCCGGCATGACCTTCTACCGCGGCAATGGCTGCCCCCAGTGCTTCCATACCGGCTACCGCGGCCGTACCGCCGTGTTCGAGATGCTGGAGATCACCAGCAAGGTGCGGGGGATGATCGGCCGCCGCGCCAGCCGCGAGGAGATCGAAGCCGAGCTGAAAAAGCCCGAAAGCGGGTTCGTCTCCCTTCGCAAGAACGCCCTGCGTCTGGTGCTGGAGGGCGTGACCACCGGCGAGGAAGTCAAGCGCGTGATCAGCGAAGAAGACTGAGCGGGAGGAAAGCGCCATGATGACGATTGAAGAAATGGTGGCCAAGGCCAAAGCGGAGGGCGCTTCCGACATCCACCTGATCTGCGGCCTTCGCCCCAAATACCGGCTGAGCGGCAGCCTGGAGGATATGCTGGACGAGGTCATGACGCCGGACGACTGCCTGGCGGCGGCCCGTTTCCTCTGCGGCGACCGCTACGATGAATTCGACGCCGTCGGCGAGCTGGACGCCGCCGAGACCTATGCGGACAACCGCTGCCGTATCCACGTGTTCAAGCAGCAGGGCTATCCCTCCGTCGCCCTTCGACTGCTGCGGGAGGAGATCCCCAATCTGAACAATCTGGGCCTGCCCCCCATCGTGCCCACCCTGACGGAGCTGCACAAGGGCATCGTGCTGGTCACGGGCGAGACCGGTTCCGGCAAATCCACCACCCTGGCCGCCCTGATCGATTCCATCAACCACAAATATAAATACCATATCGTCACCCTGGAGGACCCGGTGGAATACATCTACAAGCCCGACCTCTGCGCCATCAACCAGCGGGAGATCGGCAAGGACACCCGGAGCTTCTCCGAGGGCCTTCGCGCCAGCCTCCGTGAGGACCCCAACGTGATCCTCATCGGCGAAATGCGCGACCGGGACACCATCGAGACGGCCATCACCGCCGCCGAGACGGGCCACCTGGTCTTCGGCACCCTGCATACCGGCAGCGCCTCCGATGCGGTGGACCGTATCGTGCAGGTCTTCCCGGCGGACGCACAGACCCAGATCCGCCTCCAGCTGTCCATGACCCTGGCGGCGGTGCTGACGCAGCAGCTGGTGCCCAAGAAGGGCGGCGGACGGGCCCTGGCCTGCGAGCTCATGATCGTGACGGACGCCATCCGCAACCTGATCCGCGCCGGCAACACCCCCCAGATCGCCAATGCGGTCGCCACCTCCTCCGCCATCGGCGGCATGACCATGGACCAGGCGCTGGTGAAGCTGGTGCGCACCGGCGTCATCACCAAGGACGTCGCCCTCCACTATTCCCACGACCGGAATTACGTGAACAAAAACGCGACGTGACGCCCGGCCGCGCTGGAAAACAGCGAGTGCCCGGCAGTCGGATATGATTTCCACCGGAAGGAAGTGAACCTGTTTGGAAACCTTTAAGTACGCAGCCATCTCCCACAGCGGGGAGAGGGTCTCCGGCATTATGGAAGGCTTCAACGAACTGGATGCGGTGGATCGCATCAAACAGACCTGCGATGTGATCCTGAAGCTGACGCCTGTCAAGCAGGATGTAGGCAGCCTGATGAATCTGGAGATCAGCGCCAACAAGCTCAATGCCAAGGCGTTCACCGTCATGTGCAGCCAGTTCTCCATCATTCTGCGGGCCGGCATCCCCATTGCCCGGACGGTGCATCTGATCGCGGAGAAAACGACGGATAAACCGCTGAAGCGCATCCTCACCTCCGTGGCGGAGGACGTGGAATCCGGCCGTACCGTGGCGGATGCTTTCAACGACCGCGGCGGCGCCATGCTGCCCCCCACCTTCGTGGAGACCATCCGCGCCGGCGAGGAATCCGGCAACCTGGATCGGGCGTTCGACAGCATGTATCACCTCTTTGACAAGCGGGTGAAGATGGCGGGCAAGGTGCGCAGCGCCCTGGCCTACCCGGTCTTCGTTCTGGTCATCGCCGTCGCCGTGGTCATCGTCCTGATGGTCAAGGTGGTGCCCACGTTCACTGCCATTTTCGAAAGCTACGACGCCGAGCTTCCCTTCATGACAAGGCTGCTCATCGGCATTTCCCACTTCTTCCAGCATGCCTGGCCGTATATCCTGGTGATCGCCGCCATCATCGTCCTGGCGTTCAAGATCATCCAGAAGACGGAGAAGGGGAAGATGGGCCTGGCCAAGCTGCAGCTGAAGCTGCCCATCCTGGGCAACATCGGCCTGCTCAACGGCGCCAGCCAGTTTGCCAACTCCATGACCACCATGCTGGGCGCCGGCCTCCCCATTACCAGAGCCGTGGGCATCACCGCCCGCACCATGGACAACTATTTCATCAGCTCCGAAACCGGCAAGCTGGTCGGCAAGCTGGAGGAAGGCAAGGCCCTGGGCAACAGCATGGCCGAAGCCGCCTATATGCCCGATATCCTGGTGGATATGGTCACCGTGGGCGAAGAGACCGGCGAGCTGGAAGACACGATGAACACCATCGCCGGCTATTACGACGCCGAGCTGGAAATGGCGACGGACGCCGCCATGAAGAAGCTGGAGCCCGCGCTGCTGATCTTTATGGCCGTCATCGCCGGCTTCATCGTCATCGCCATTTACATGGCCATGTTCGATATGTACAGCGTCATGTAACGCTGGTTTCATTGACCGAAGTGTTGCACAGCAAACCCTTTCGGCCGGCATCCGGATTCTGCTGCACAGCATCCCCCCGGGGAAGGGGGAACGAGGGAGAGTAGTCGGTTATGTCGAGGATCATCACCCGGAAGAAAAAGAGCGACAATAAGCAGGAGAACAATAAAGAAAAGGGCATCCGTCAGCTGATCTGGATGCTGGTCTTTGTGGTGCTGCTGCTGGCTGTGATGGTGATCCTTCCCTTTGTGCAGAGCCGGGAAAAGAAAGCGGAGGCCTATGCCTGCACGCTGGCCGTGCGCAGAGCGCAGGACGCCGTGCTGGTGGAGTTCCTCTCCGAGATGGAGCTGACGCAGCAGGCCGCCGCCGTCGCCGTGGACAAAAGCAGGCTGGGGCGGGAAGAACTCTGCCCTTCCGGCGGCGATTACTACCTCATACCCACCGGGGAAACCTGGCGCGTGACCTGCGGCCTGCATGAGGAGGATACGAAGCTCCGCACGCGTCTGAATGCCAATGTGGTGTTTGAGGCGTTGAATAAGCAGATGGAAGAATGCCGTCAGCTGGGGGTCGAGCAGCATTCCCTGGTGCTCACTCTCAACGGGCAGCCGCTGGAGGTGAAGCTCCTGGAGGGCAACAACGGTCTGCGCCGCGGCACGGATTATTCCATCGATTTCGACGGGGTGGTCTCCTTCTATTCCCTGAATGCCGCCGGGGACATGAACTGGTTCGTCTATGCCGACGCGAACCATGCGGCCGTCTGGAAGCTTGCCGACGGCTGGAGCGGAGATGCTTATTAGAATCTGTCTGTCAAAGGAGCACGCACTGTGTCCATTCATGACAGCCGGCTGATCCTGTGGTACTGTTGCTGCGTGGCGGCGGTCCTGGGAGCGGTGATGGGCTCTTTCCTGAATTGCGCGGCCTGGCGCATCGCCCACGGTCAGAACTTTCTGAAGGGCAGAAGCCATTGCCCCGAATGCGGGCATGTGCTGAGCGTCGGCGACCTGGTGCCGGTGTTCAGTTGGCTTTTCCTCCGGGGCAAGTGCCGCTATTGCGGCGCAAAGGTCTCCGTTCGCTATCTCCTCGCGGAGCTGTTCATGGCGGCGGTGACGGTCGTCTGTCTTCTCCGCTATGATCTGACCGTCCTTTGCCTCCGGAACTATATCTTCCTGTGCTGCCTTTTCTGCCTCTCCCTGGTGGATCTGGAGGATTACACCATCCCGGACGGATGCCTGCTGGTTTCGGCTGCGGTCTGGCTTCTGGCTCTGCCGTTTTTGCACATGAGCTGGAAGGAATCCCTCCTTCACCTTCTGGCGGCGCTGGTTTTCGGCGGCGGTCTTCTGCTCCTGTCTTTGGCAATGGACCGTATCCTCAAGAAAGACACCCTGGGCGGCGGCGACATCAAGCTGTATTTTGTCGTCGGCCTGTATCTGGGCTTTGCCGCCACCCTGTTTTCCCTTCTCGCGGCCTGTATCCTGGGCCTGCTGTTTGCCTTTCTCCGGAAGAGATTCGGGAAAGCGGGCAGCGAACTGATCCCCTTCGGTCCGTCCATCGCGGCGGCTGCAGCGGTCATGCTGCTGTTCGGAGATCCCATGGTGCGCTGGTATCTGGGTCTGATCTCCGCAGCTTGATAATATTGCGTAAGATGGAGTTGTGAGCATGGCAAAAATACTTGGTATCGATATCGGATATGACACGGTAAAGCTGGCTCTGGTCAGCGGGAAGCAGGTCAAAAAGACCGCGATCGCTTCCATGCCCAAGCGCCTCATGCGCGACGGGCGTCTTGCCTCGCCGGAGGCCATGGGCGAGCTTTTGGCTCAGACCATGAAAAAGAACGGCATTCACTGCTCCAAGGCGGCGGTTGCCTTCTCCAATGAGGCGGTTTTCGTCCGCAACGTCACCATGCCCGTGATGGCGGCGGAGCAGCTGACGCTGAACCTGCCTTATGAGTTCCGGGATTATATCACCGAGGAATTGAAGAACTATGTCTTCGATTACGCGATGCTGTCCGATGCGGTTTCCGCCGCAAAGGCGAATTCCGAGAAGTCTGCCGCCAAAAAGAAGGAAAAGCAGCCGAAGAAAGCCAAGCAGAATGCGCTGGAGGCTTTCGAGGCCCAGGCGGACACGGAGGCGGCAAAGCCGACGGAGGTTTCCGCTGCCGGAGCTTCCGAGAGCGCCACGATGGAGCTCCTGGCCGTCGCCGCGCCCATGTCCCTGATGGAGGAGACGCGGCTGATGCTCCGGAAAGCGGGCATGAAGCTCACGAAGGCGGCACCGGTCGTCTGTTCCTTCACGGGCCTCATCCGCAGCATGGACCCGGCCAAGAAGCCGGAGAGCGGGGAATACTGCTTCCTGGACCTGGGTTACCAGTCCATCCGGATGTACATGTTCAAGGGCGACCGGCATGAGGTCACCCGCGTGGTGGAATCCGGCCTCTCCACGGTGGACGCCGCCATCGCCGACGCCTACAACGTGGATGAGCATCTTGCGCATACCTATGTGGTCAACAACTTCGAGGACTGCCAGAGTCAGGAAGTCTGCGTGAACGCTTTCAACAACATCGCCGTGGAGCTCATGCGGGCCCTCAACTTCTATCGATTCAGCAATCCCGACAGTTCTCTTTCCGATATCTGGCTCTGCGGCGGCGGCGCATACATCACCCCGCTGGTGGCCGCCATTGAGAGCGGGCTGGAGGGAATGAAGATCCACTCTGCGGAAGAACTGATGCCCGGCGGCAGGCTTCTGGGCGACAGCAATGCCCTGGCGCAGGCCATCGGCATTACGCAGGAATAAGACGGGAGGTGCACGGAGTGGCTGCTGGAGTTACGAGTAAGACAAGCAAAGCGAATAAGGTCCGCGGACGCCTGCCGGTGAAGCGGTCCATCAATATGGCCACGGTGGGCGAGAAGAAGACGCGGGCCACCACGGTTATTCTGGTTTTCCTTTTGGTTCTGATCGCGATCGCCGCATTTTCCAAGTTCCTGGTGATGGACCGGCTGGAAGTGGTCAATCAGGAGGAGCAGAAGGTGCGCGACCTGCGCACCCAGCTCAGCGCGGCGAATGCCAAGCTGGATTCCTTCGGCGAGCTGAAGGAGAAATACGCGCATTATACCTTTGCGGATATGACCAATGAGGAGCTGCGGCGTGTGGAGCGCAGCGACGTGGTAGAGCTCATCGAGCGGCTCGTGATGCCCAATGCCGCGCTGAACAGCTGGAACGTGAAGCAGAATCAGCTGACGCTGAACGTCACGCTGGATACCCTGCAGGATACGAACGAGCTGGCCCAGCTGCTCAATGAGGACCCCATGGTGGAATTCGCCACGGTGAAGAACGCCGTCACCAATGAGATCAAGAGAGAGACGCCGCCGGCGGTGGCAGCACCGACGACGCCGGCCCCCGCGGCGGAGCCCGAGGGCGAAGGCGAAGCCCCCGCCGCGGAAGAACCTGCGGAGGGTCAAGCGCAGGAGCAGCCCTCCGAGGGTGAAGCGGAGGCCGAGGAAGAAACGGTCGAGCCGCTCTTCAATGTCACCGCGCAGATCATCGTCTATCTCACCATTGCGGAAAAGGAGGGCTGAGCATGAGCCGGGAAGTAAATGCAAAGGAAAAAGTCCTGCTGGTCATCCTGGTCCTGATCATTCTGGGCTTTGCCTACTATCGGTTTGTGGATCAGCCGATCCGCAACAATCTGGCCAAGGCGGAAGCGGAGTATTCCGCGCTCCAGACGGAGCTTACCAGCGTGCGCATCAAGATCAATGAGCTGCAGCGCATGCAGGACGAGATCGACGAGATCGCCGCCAGCGGCAAGAACAGCTATATGCCCAGCTACAACAACGCCAAGGAAGAACTGGCGCTGCTGAACAACATCCTCAACAAATCCGCGACCCAGTATTCCGTGGCCTTTACCAATGTCACCCGCTATGCGGATCAGATCCGCCGTGAGTTCAAGCTGGATTTCACGGCGACGGACTATGATTCCATGCGGGATATCATCGACAAGCTCACCGGCGTGGAATACCGCTGCATGATCGGCGACTGCAACTGCAGCGTGATCAAGGTCAGGAACGCGCAGGGCGAGGAGGAGACGGCTCTGTCCGTCAGCACGACCGCCACCTTCTATGAGACCCTGGTGGGCGGCACCGCGGACGCCGGCCTGCCCCCCGATTCCAGCAAGAAAAACTGAGGGAGCGGCATAAGCGCGGTAAAGAAGCCCTGCGCCCTGCGGCGCAAAGGACGCGGCCCGAACCGGATTTCCCCGGGCGCATCCCGTTGCGAAGCTGCGAGAATATGGAGAAAACGTCTTTTGTCGGCAGACAAAAGACGTTTTTTTGTCGAGTGGGTGGGAAAGAGACAAGTCTGCGTTTTTTGATGGAAGCTAAAGCTCGGATGACAATTGATATACTGCTGACACAGGATGTGTACTATTTCCCTTGCGGGGGATGTGCCATATTCGGCGAACCATAAATTGAAAAGCGCGCGTAAAAGAAAACCTAGTCATAGTAAAACCCTGTTTCCCTTTGATTATCATGAGGCAGAACGACAACACTTTTCGCAACTATTTTCAATCGCTTCTCCAAACGCCGGATTTGTCAGTTTGATTCCATGTTCTGCTTTGCGGTTTTGCAGGACGATACCAGCATTGCGCGGATAGACGTGCATAGCATATTCAAAGCTTTATATGTTCCTTCGTCAAGATACCCCGTGCGGTACAGTAATTCCAGCCAATAACCGGTTTCGCTTGCTTCCTTGAGCGCGATCTCAAGCTTTGATATAAAATCCTTTTTACCTTGCGCATAGTTTGCTTCGTATATGTTCGCACCGATAGAAGTGCCGGAGCGTCCGATCTGGTTGGAAATCACAAATTCGTTTTTTGCTTTCAGGTCCTTGACAAGATGGATGATTTGGACTGAGAAATCCATCGATAATTCGGCAAGTCTGTTTTCTTTCATAACGCGATATCCTTTCTGCTGACTATACCAATTATATATTCAGGAGCGTCAAATGACAATGATGCCGCCGCAGGCGGCTGATGATGTATCGGCTGGCGCCGAAATGATGTTGCTCGTTTCACTCGCAATGATGCGATGTTTGCCCTCATGTGCCCGCAGGCACACATCATTGCCGCAGGCAACATCATGTGCGAAGCACGCATCATTTGCCCGACAGGGCAAACATCATTCAAAAAAGCTTCTTTTGTCGGAAGACAAAAGAAGCTTTTTTGCTGGCGGAGGGTGCAGGATTCGAACCCGCGTGGACATCACTGCCCTAACGGTTTTCAAGACCGCCCCGTTATGACCGCTTCGGTAACCCTCCAGCACGGGAAGTTTACCACGCGCCGCCGTTCTTGTCAATCCGCCCGCAGCGCCCGGATCACTTCCCCCGCATCCCAGGCCAGGGGGAAGGCCCGGTCCGGCAGGTCCTTGGGAACCTTGGGATGACCGGGGTGGTCGATATCCGCGTAGCCGCGATTCACCCGGAACAGCTTTGCGCCGGGGATCAGCCGCGTGAACTTCTCGAAGGGCCAGCGGATGACGCCGGGGGTGTTGAAGCCGACCCCCAGCTCCAGGATGCAAAGACGCATCTCCGCGCTGGAATTGACGAAGTCCGCGTAGCGCTGAAAGCCCTCCTCATAGTTTTCGGGCCGGAAAACGAGCTCTGCCACGGCGCCGCAGTAGGGGCAGCGGGGCAGACCTTCCTCCCGGCACTCGAAGGTCTCGTGGTCGATGTGCTTCAGGGCTTCCCGCAGGGAGGGGAGGCTTTCCCAGGTGTGCTTGCAGCAGCGCCGGGAGCAGCCCATGACGTCGTAGCTGCCCTGGTATTCAAACAGGCGGTCCATGGGGAAGCCGCCGCGATAAAACTGCCGGTCCGCGTTGGAGGTCACCACAAAGAAATCCTTGCCCTCCAGCAGGGCTTTCAGCTCCGCATACAGGGGCAGCGGCGGCAGGATCTCCCGCACATAGTGGATGTGGGTGGCCCAATAGGCCCACTTGCGCCCCACGGTCCATTCCTCGTCCTTCATCCCCACCAGCTCATATTGGCAGCGGTAGCCCAGCCGGTACATGTCGGGGAAGTATTCCCGGAAAACCGCCTCGTCCAGATAACTGAGCCCGGCGGAGGCGCTGAGCCCCGCCCCGGCGCCCACCAGCACCCGGTCGGCTTCCTTCAATTCCTGCCGCAGCAGCTCCAGATTCCGCAGTGTCAGCTCGTCCATGCGCTCATCTCCTCCCGCCTATTATATCGGATGGCGGAGGAAAGCGCAAGAGCGCGAAAACAGGCGCAGCCGGAGGGCTGCGCCAGGTTCAGTTTTTCGCTTTCGGCCGGAAAACCAGCGCCGTCAGAAAGGCGAAGACCACCGCCGCTCCGACGCCGCCGGAGGCGGCGGTGAGCGCGCCGGTCAGGATGCCCAGGGCGCCCTTTTCCGCCACCGCCTCCCGCATCCCCTTGGCGAGCACGCTGCCGAAGCCCGGCAGAGGCACCGTGGCCCCGGCCCCGGCCCACGCCGCAAAGGGCTCGTAGACGCCCAAAGCTCCCAGCATGACGCCCAGCACCACGCAGCCGCTGAGGATGCGCGCGGGGGTCAGGGCGGTGCGGTCGATCAAAACCTGGATTCCGGCGCAGATGAGGCCGCCCACAAGAATCGCTTTCAGATAACCGAGAATCATTTCCTTCACCTTGTATTGGAGATCGCCACCGCGTGGCAGATGCCGGGGATGCTCTCCCCCTGGCCGGAGGTGGTGGGGGACATGAGGGCCCCCGTGCCGCAGAACAGCAGCTTTTTCCATCGCCCGGCGCGCATCCCGTCCAGCAGCCAGGAGCAGAGCACCGCCGCGCTGCACCCGCAGCCGGAGCCCCCGGCATGCACGTCCTGCCGCCCCTGGTCGAACAGCAGCACGCCGCAGTCGTCGTAGACCGGGGCCAACTCCACCCCATCCCGCCGGAAGAAGTCCAGCACGATGCTCCGTCCGATCCGCCCCAGGTCCCCGGTCACGATCAGGTCGTAGTCGCCGGGCGTCAGGCGGAGGTCCTCAAAATGGCAGCGCAGGGTGTCATAGGCCGCCTGGGCCATGGCCGCCCCCATGTTGCCCGCGTCCGTGATGCCCCCGTCCCGGATGCGTCCGGTGGTGACCGCCGTCACATAGGGGCCGCCCCCCTCGGCGGCCAGAATGGCGGCGCCGGCGGCGGTGGCGGTCCACTGGGCCGTGGGGGCGCGCTGGCCGCCGTATTCCAGGGGCAGGCGGAACTGCCGTTCCGCCGAGCAGAAATGGGAGGAGGTGAGGGCGCAGGTAAAATCCGCATAGCCGCCGTCGATCATCATGGCGGCCAGCCCCAGTCCCTCCGCCATGGTGCTGCACGCGCCGAACAGCCCGAAGTAGGGGACGCCGGCGTCCCTGAGGGCAAAGGTGGAGGCCGTGCACTGGTTCAGCAGGTCGCCGGCAAAGAGATAGTCCAGCTGGGAGAGGGTGAGCTTCGCCTTCTCCAGCGCCTTGAAAAAAGCCAGCCGCTGCATGGCGGATTCCGCCTTTTCCCAGGTCCGTTCTCCGAAATAGGCGTCCTCGCTGACGATGTCGAAGCTGGTGCCCAGGGGGCCGTCGCCCTCCTTTTGCCCCACGGCGGAGGCGGAACCGATGATGGCGGGCGGCTCGGCGAGGCAGACTGTCCTTCTGCCGGTTCGTTTCGTCTTCATGCTCCTATTGTCTGCGTATCGGGCGGCCTTATTCCGGGAAATCTATACAGCGGCGGCAGCCGTCGGTCACGGGCAGCAGGGAGATATCTATTTTCTCTTTTTCAGAAGGGTGATGCCGTTGATGAGGATGGACAGGATCACGCATACCCACAGCACCTTTGACATCGTCGGCATGATGTCCATCAGGGTGCTCCAGGATTCGCCCTCGACCCTTCTCGCGCCGTCGCTGTACCATGCGCACACGGTCAAGGCGGTCAGGGACAGGCTTGCGAAGCGATAGTATTTCGTCTCGTTTCCATTCGTGCCTGCGACAAGGTTCAAAACCGCTGCTGCGATCGCGGCGATTCCAAAGAAAGCCCACATGTTCTTTCCTCACTTTCCGATCAAATGCCGGGTCCGGCGTCTGCTGCCGGAAAACCCGGAAACCATGTCCAAAAGTGCCTTTTTGCTTCGTATTAGTGATTAGAACGGGAAGAATAGGAAGCATAGGCGGTGACGGCAAATGGAAAATCCGACAAACGATTCCGCTTTGGCCGGGGAAAGGATCATAGGCCTGGATCTTCTGCGGATCCTTTCCATGCTGATGGTGATCCTTCTGCACAATCTGGGCCAGGGCGGGATCCTGGACGGCACGGTTTCCGGCAGCAAGCACTATTACCTAGCATGGGCGCTGGAATGCATCTGCTACTGTGCGGTGGATTGCTATGGCCTGCTGTCCGGCTATGTAAGCGCGGCCCGCAAGCGATACAGGCACAGCAAGATCGTGCTGCTGTGGCTCGAGGTCGTTTTCTATTCGGTGACTTTTGCCTGCGTCTTTCGCCTCATTTCCCACGAATATGCCGGGAAAAGGGAACTGCTGAATGCGCTTTTCCCGGTCATGCGCCGCCAATACTGGTACTTTACGGCATTTTTCGCTCTGTCGCTGTTGGCGCCGGTCATCCATGGGGGAATGCGAAGCATTACCGCGAGAACGGCGCGCCTGATGGCAGCCTTGCTTGTTCTCGTTTTCTGCGTTTTGCCGACCATCTTTTGCACGGACCCCTTCCACCTGAGGGGTGGTTATTCTGCCCTCTGGCTGATCGTGCTGTACGCCCTGGGCCTGCTTCTGAACAAAGGCGGGATTCTAAAAAGGATCGCTCCGGGCTGGCTGGCTTCTGCCTTTTTCCTGTGCACGGCGCTTACCTTTCTGCTGACCGTCGTTTTCCCTGTTTCCATTCCCAGGCTCGGAACGCTTTCTCCGCTGAACTATACTTCGCCGACGGTGCTGCTCTCCGCCGTCAGCCTGCTGTTTCTTCTGCGTCGTCTGGAGGTGCGCTCCTCAAAGCTCCGGCAGCTTCTGGGCCGTTTGTCCGGTGCCTCCTTCGGCGTCTATATCCTGCATACGAATCCCTTGGTCTGGACCTTCTGGTTTCGTCCGGGGGTCCTGAAGGGATTTGCGGATGCGCCGGTTTGCGCTTTCCCCCTCTTGGCGGTCGGGGCCGCTGCCGCGGTCTATCTGCTGTGCTTCGCCGTCGATTCGGTGCGGGCGTGGGTTTTTCAAAAGCTGCGGCTTCGTATAAGGCTGGAAAAATGGGAGGAGAGCGTCCTGCGGATGCCGGATCCCGCCGAAAATTCGGAGAAAGCGGAATGAGGTCCCCTCCGTTTTCCTTATTCCACGGTAACCTTGCAGCTGGCGGTCAGTCCGCTTGCGCTGGCGGCGGTCACGATGGCTTCCCCGGGGGCCAGGGCGGTGAGCTTGCCGAAATCCTCCGCCGTCACCACCGACGGATCGCTGCTGGTCCAGGTCAGGAGCGGCGCATAAGCGCCCTGGGGCTCGAAATAAAAGCCGAGATCATACGTCTGCCCCACCTCCAGGGTCAGCTCCGTCTCCGGGAACACCAGGCGATCCGCAGGAGCCAGGCTGCGGGTGGTAACGCTGGTCTTTTTCCCGGCGTCCGCATCGTAGGTAATGACGGTCTCGGAAATGACGGTCTCGGAAATGTGCACCGTCCATTCTGTCCTGTATATCCGCACCGGATCACCATCTTCATTGTAGGCATATTCAGCGGTCCAGGTATCGCCCCCGGAGGCGGCATAGGTTTCCTGCAGAGGATGACCGGCGTCGTCATACCGGCAGGTGTAGAGGGTATATGCTTCGCCCCAGTCATATACGCCGCCGCGGTATTCCCGCCGCAGGAGCCGCCCCGCTTCGTCATAAGAGAAGGTCTCCCATTCTGTCCTTTCCGGGAAGATCGTTTCGGTCCGGATCAGGTTTCCCGCTTCGTCATAGGTATATTCCCGCACCGTTTCACCGCCGGCATTGGTTTCGACCTGCCGCAGGCAGAGGTCGCCCTCCCAGGTGTAGGCGGCAGAACTGGTTTCCTTCCCGTCCTTCAGCGTCCGTTCCTCCAGCACATGTCCCGCCTCGTCCCGCTCGTACGCCGTGACGATCAGGAAACCGTCCGCGCTGACAGTGGTCTGACGGATGAGGTTTCCCCGCTCGTCATAGGCAAATTCAGAACCGGTATCCCCCTGCCATTTCCGGATGAGATTTCCCCGGTCGTCATAGGTATAGACCAGCTCCGTCCGGGCGTCTCCGTCGTCCGTGGTCTCCTTCGTGAGATTTCCCCACCGGTCGTATTCCCAGGTAAAGCTCTCCCTATAAAGAAGCTCCCCGGTTTCCCGGTCTTCGCTGAGCCGGACTTCCTCTATGGTTCGGCCGAGCTCGTCATAGGTCCGGGTCTCTGTCAGAACGGACCACGCCGTTTCCTCCCTGCGGGAGAGGAGGCGCCCGGAAGCGTCGAAGGTGCTGACGGTGTGAAATCCGCCCTGTCCTTTTTCATCGACGACCGTTTCCTCCTGCACCGTCCAGGGGGTAGGTTCGGAGAAGGCCCTGGCAATGATGATGGCGGTATTGGAGGGTTGATCGTAGTCGACGAAAAAGCCCAGGGCGGCTCCCAGCTCCTTGAGCTGGAAATAGTTGTGGCCGCCGATGTTATATACCGTCAGATCTGTCCGCAGCTCGCCGTCAATGTAGATGGACTGGCTGCTGCTGACAGCCGTTGCGCTTTGGTCTCCCAGGGTCATGTCCAGCTCGCTTCCGTCCGGGGTATAGGCTTCTCCGGTGACGATGACGACGCATTTCTTTTCCTCGTCCCAGCGTACGGAAAATTGGCTCCCGCTGCCGCTGAGCAGCATGGCCAGGTCGCGGAGCATAAAATAGTTGCGGTCGTCGATGTTGTATTTTTGGCAGGCGATTGCTTTCCCGTCCACCCGCAGGCTCTGGCGGGACACCATCACCCGGCCCGCCGCCGCTGCCGGCAGGAGAGGCAGCGTCAAAAGGAATACGATCAACATGCTCACAACCCGTTTCTTCATTCTCTTTCTCCTTCCTTGGTTCTGCATATCACTTTGTATCACCTTGTCCGAAAACCAACGGGCTTGAAGGGCTTTCATTGACGCTTTCGGCCATTCGGAGCAGGTCTTCTTCGCTGATGAAGCCGGTCACGAGAAATGTGCTTGTTGTGAACGAATCTCATATTCAGGGATTTTGATTTCGGCAACATATCGAAGAGTCTTTTCCAATTGCAAGAGTTCTTGCTCTGTCCATTCTTTAGTCAATCCATATTTATCTACATCGTAGTATTTATCTAACCCAAAGCTTTTCATTTCATCAGCAGACAGTATGTGAAAGTCAGTGCCGTACTCTTCGTTTAACTCAGACAGCATAATGTCTACCGAATTATACATTTCTTTAGTGCTGCCATCAAGGGCAGAAGCCGGAAAAGACATGCTCATAATTAGTATTAGGAAAAGTGCTACCATTCTGATTGAAGTTGAATATGTGTTTTTGATCGACATAGTATAACCTCCGAATATTCAAAGCCTATAATCTGCTCATGATTTGTAAATTACTAATGTATTTCTTCTACGCTTTCAGCCATACGTATTAGCTCAGCTTCAGTCACAAATCCCGTAATTAAAAATACAGAATCTTCTGTTGTCCATGTTATTCCGCTCGCGACACTGTCAAGTTTTGAAATGAACAGTTGGGCAGGCTGTGCATTAACACAGCAATCCTTTATGTCTGCATCCGTTATGTCTAAATACCATGTCCTTTTCTCCAGACTAATTATATAGCTAAATCTCAAATAACCTTTAGCTTCGCTTTTGTACAATACGGTCGTTTCGTCAACGAACACATTGACCGTATTTTCAGAATACCCATCGGGAATCCATAAAGGCCGGTAATCAACTGGCTTGGTATTCCCATTGGCGCTCTCGTTGTGATGATACACAAAACTATTACCGATTACTTCATTGAACCATCCAAAGAACACAGCCCTGGCGTCAGCATCAACGCTGATCCAGACCATTCCGGCGAAAAGGATCGCCAGCAGGAAGGCCGCCGCCCGGCGCACGGTCCGGTAAAGGACCGGGTGGTCCGCTCTCCGTTTCAGCTTTTCGATCTTCTTTTCAAACGCGTTGGAAAACACGAAGCTTTCCCCGGCGTCGAAATCCGCCGTCAGCTGCGATACATAAGCTTCGCAGGACCCTGCGGCCGCCGCACATAACCATTCTTCCGGAATCATAGATTTCCGCCTCCTTCCCGGTAGAGTTCCTCCAGCTTGTTCTTTGCCCGCTGGTCCAGCTTCTGCGCCCAGGAGAGCGTGATGCCCAGCAATCCGGCGATTTCCCGAAGGCTGTATCCGTGGTGATACTTCAGCCATATCACCGCCCGCTGCTTCTCCGGCAGCCTTAGGATGCAGTCTTCCAGCAGGTTTTCCCCGGCGGGCAGCTGCTCCCCGGACGCCGGTTCTTCGGTAAGGGGGACCGCCGGATGCTTCCCCCGTTCCCGCAGCATATCGGTCACCGTGTTCTCAACCATAATTACGACGAGCTTCTTCGTTTTTGGACCGGCCGGTTCGATGATCTTGATTTTCTCCGCGATTTTCACATAGACCTTGTGTACGGCGTCCTCCGCGTCCTGCGCATTTCCCAGCCGCCGAAAAGCCAGATGCATGAGCAAGGCGCGGTACGTCATATAAAGCTGCTCGAATTTCGATTTGTCCTCGTCGGTTTCGATCGTCTGCAAATAGATCAGCATAAGCATCCCCCTCCTTCCTTATTACGATGGAGAACGCCGATTTTGGACACAGGCCGCCGGATTTTTCCGTTTTTTTCCGAAATTCCGCGAAACGCAACGCAAAAAGCGGAGCCGGCTGACGGAAAAATCAGGAGCCGGCTCCGTTCTTTCGTTTTTCATACCCCTGGCCCGCCGGCGCCCGCAAGGCGGGGCGGACCGGATCATCGCAGCATTTTCGTCGCTCGTTCCAGGGAGCTTCGCTCCGCCTCCGTGAGGGGCTTGTCCGCGTTGCGGTGGTCGAAGCTGACGGTGAAGCCCGTCACGTCCTGCCGCAGCCGGGTCAGGGCGTCCCGCAGCTGCCCCGTGACCGCCGCATACAGCGAAGCATAGGATTTCTCCTTCAGCTCCTCCTTCGCCACGCGCAGCAGCATGGCGGCGTGGGTGAGGCAGAAATAGGGCTGCCGCGTCAGCTTGCCGCGAAAGGCTTCGTCGCTGTCCCACAGCCAGGCCGTGTTGGAGCAGTAGCGGACCTCCGTGTTTCGGATGCGCTTGCAGGCATAGCAGCTTTTGGCCTGCGCCGTCAGGGTCTCGGCAGCGTCGCCCTTGTCGTCCTTCTTGCCGAAGAGCCCCTTTTTGCCCCGGGCGGGCTCTCCCAGCAGGCCGGCCAGCTCGTCCAGGCGGCTTTCCAGGATGAGCCCCAGGGCCAGCTTGTTCTTTTTGCGGTGCATCGCCAGGAGATGGGGGCTGCAGAAGCCCTCCCGGTTCATTTCGATGCGGATGGCGGGCTCCATCATGGCGGCGCCCAGGGCGCTTTCCAGCGTCTGCTCCTCCAGCTTCTCCCGCATGCGGCAGAGGGGGCAGCCGTCGAGGACGTCAAAGGCTTCGTTGATGGGGATGGTGAATATCTTTTCGGGCACGGAAAACGCTCCTTCGCTCTGGTTTTTGAGCAAGTTTACCATGGATCGCCGGCGGAATGCAAGCCGCCTGCGCGGTTTGACAAAAAAAGCCGTCGGTGGTATTCTATCAGATAAGCTTGCAGCAAACGGGCAGGGGCCTCCGCCCCGGCCGGAAGGAGGAATGAGCATGTCCGACGCCATTGAAACCCTGAAGCAGTGGATCAGAGAGAGCAGCAGCATCGTCTTTTTCGGCGGAGCCGGTGTCTCCACGGAATCCGGCATCCCGGATTTCCGCAGCGTGGACGGGCTTTACAATCAGAAATATGCCGAGCCCCCGGAGGAGATCATCAGCCACAGCTATTTTGTCCGCTGGCCGGAGAAATTCTATCGCTTTTACAAGGAAAAGATGCTCTATCCGGAGGCGAAGCCCAACGACTGCCACCTGGCCCTGGCGAAGCTGGAGGCGGAGGGGAAGCTCCGCAGCGTCCTCACCCAGAATATCGACGGCCTCCATCAGAAGGCGGGCAGCAAAAACGTGGTGGAGCTGCACGGCACCACCCTGAAAAACTACTGCATGAAGTGCGGCAAGTTCTTCCCCGTGGAATACCTGCTGGCGCAGGAGGGCGTGCCGCATTGCGACAAGTGCGGCGGCATCATCAAGCCGGACGTGGTGCTCTATGAGGAGAGCCTTCACGACGGGGACATGGATCAGGCCATCCGGGATATCCGCAAGGCGGACATGTTCATCGTGGGCGGCACCTCACTGACGGTATATCCCGCCGCGGGACTGGTAGAATACTATCGGGGGAAACGGCTGGTGCTCATCAACAAATCCGCCACGCCCTATGATGCCAGCGCGGACCTGGTGATCCACGACAGCATCGGAAAGGTTTTCCGCCAATGCGTATTGGAATAAAGGGCGTCGGCTTCGATCCGGTCACGCTGGAGGAGGCGGCGGCGCGGGGAAGCGCCATGATGGAGGACGGCGGCGGCCACTATGTGGTGACCCCCAATCCGGAGATCGTCTGGCTGGCGCGGAAGCTGCCGGAGCTGAAGGCCGCCGTCAACGGGGCGGACCTGGTGATCCCCGACGGGATCGGCGTCATCTATGCCGCGCGCATCCTGGGGACGCCCCTCAAGGAGCGGGTGCCCGGCATCGAGCTGGCGGAGGCGCTGATCGCCCATGCCGCGGCGGCGGGCCTGAGCGTCTTCCTCCTGGGGGCGAAGCCGGGCGTGGCGGAGCGGGCGGGGGAGAACCTCTGCGCAAAGTATCCCGGCCTGCGCATCGCCGGCTGCGGCGACGGCTATTTCAAGGAAGACGGGCCCGTGCTGGAAAGGCTGCGGGCTTCCGGCGCGCGGCTGATCCTGGTGTGCCTGGGGTTCCCCCGGCAGGAGCTTTGGATGGCCGCCCATCGGGACGAAGTGGGCCCTGCGGTGATGCTGGGCGTCGGCGGGAGCATGGACGTTTTCGCCGGGGATGTGAAGCGCGCGCCGGAGGCCTGGTGCAGGGCGGGGCTGGAATGGCTGTACCGCCTGCTCAGCCAGCCCAGCCGCATCAAACGAATGATCAAGCTGCCGGTCTTTCTCGTGTCGGTGGTTTGGGAGAGGATCGTCCATGGGAAAGCTGATCGTGTTTGAAGGGGTGGACGGCTCCGGCAAATCCACCCAGTACAGCCGCCTCTGCGCGCGGCTGAAGCGGGAAGGGCGGGAATTCCGCAGCCTGGTGTTTCCCCAGTATGCCGAGCCCTCCTCGGCGCTGATCCGCATGTATCTGGCGGGGGAATTCGGGGACAAGCCCTCGGATGTGAACGCCTACGCGGCCTCGGCCTTTTTTGCCGTGGACCGCTACGCTTCCTATAAAAAGGACTGGGGCGGCTATTATGCCCGGGGCGGCCTCATCATCACGGACCGCTATACCACCTCCAACGCGGTCCATCAGGCCTCCAAGCTTCCGGCGGAGGAGCGGGAAGCCTATCTCCGCTGGCTCTTTGATTTTGAATATGACAAGCTGGGCCTCCCCGCGCCGGACCTGGTGCTTTTCTGCGACGTGGACCTGGCCGTGTCCCTGGAGCACCTGCGCCGCCGGGAGTCGGAGACCCACACCCGCGCGGACATCCATGAGCGGGACGAGGGCTATCTGGCCGCCAGCATCGACGCGGCCCGCCAGGCTTCCGCGCTCTGCTCATGGCAGCGGCTGAATTGCGGCGCGGGCGGAAAACTGCGCAGCGTGGAGGAGATCGGCGCGGAGGTGGACCGCGCAGTGGAGGCAATATGCAGGAGCTGAAGGAACGGAAAAAGGCGGCGCGCAGGGCCCTGCGGGCCCAAATCGCGGCGCTGGATGAAAAAGAGCTTGAAAAAAGCGACGAAGCTATTTATAATAATTTATCAGTCTTGCCGGAGCTTCAGGCAGCCCAGCGGGTTTTCCTCTATCTGAGCATCCGCCGCGAGGTGGATACCCGCCGCCTGCTGAAAAGCCTGCTGGACCAGGGTAAGACGGCGGCATTGCCCGTCAGCCTGTCCGGCGGGCAGATGTACTTTGCCCGCTACAGTCCCGGCAGCCTGACGGAGGGCAGCGTGGTGCCCATCCCGGAGCCGGATGAAAACGCGCCGAGGCTGGAGCCGGAGCCGGGGGACCTGATCCTGGTGCCGGGGCTGACCTTTGACGGGCACGGCTTCCGGCTGGGACAGGGCGGCGGTTATTATGACCGCTTCCTCGGCGTCCGCGACCTGTTTTCCGTGGGCCTGGCCCGGGACGCCCTGATGCTGGAGGAAGTGCCCAGGGAGGCGCATGACTGCGCCGTCCGCTGTCTGGTGACGGAGAGCCGGGTGCTTCGCTTCTGAAAAGGGAAGGGAGGCCCCTTTCGGAGCCCCCCGCCGGCGGACTTCAGCAGCAGCCGCAGTTGTCGCAGCCGTTATTGCAGCTGCAGTTGCAGTTGCAGTTGCAATTGCTGCCGCAGCCGCCGCTGCAGCAGTTGTTGCCGCCGCAGCTGTTTCCGAAGCCGCAGCCGCCGCAGCTCCAGAACAGGATAAAGAGGATCAGAAGGATCCAGATCCAGCAGCTGTTATTGTTGGAACAGAACATGTTGTGATTCCTTTCCCCGCGCTGTGTACGCAGCGCCCGCCGCGCGCGGATAACGTCAGTCGGGAGCCGGTTCGGTAGCGGGATTGTTTTCCGCCCCTTTCGGCTTATACTATGTGCTTCATTAGGAGAGTGTGACGACGGATATCAAGAGCCGGCTTTCCTTTGTGGGAAAGCAGTTGAAGGAAAAACTGAATCAGAAACAGGCAGCCGAAGAAGCCACGGAGGCTTCTCCGGCTGAAGCTGCTGCCCGGGAGCTTTCGGAGCCTTCGCCGGCGGAGGCCGCCGGGAAGGAAGCCGCGGAAGAAATGCGGGAAGCGCAGGCGCCCGGGACAAAGGCTTCGGAGCCGCCGGCACCGGAGCCGGTGCAGCCGCCGTCTTCTCCGAAAACGCGGGAGGAGGAAGTCCGGGTCACCGATGAAGAACTGGCCGCGGTCCTCCTGGCCTTCGGCTGGCATGTCCCCGACGACGAGCAGATCGGCGCGTTCATCCCCCCAGCGGATTCCACGGCGACGGCCCCCGCGCCGGAGGAGCTGGCTGCGGAAGTCAGCGCCGTCATGGAGGTATTCACCCAGGAGGGCGTCAACGTTTACCTGGAGGACGTCACGGAGCAGACGCCGCGGGGTGAGAGCGCCCCGGCGCAGGACCTGCCCCAGACCACTGCCGTTTTCCCGGCCATCGGCGCCGAAGAAGAAGGCGCGCCGGAGGAAGCATCGCCGGAGGAAGCGCCGGAGCCTGCCGGCGAGGAGGAAACCCTTCCGGAACAGCTGGACGCCAGGACCCTTTTCCGCAGCATGAATCAGGACATCCTCAAGGAGGTCTTCTCCGAGGAGGAGCTCAGCGAGCTGGAGGGCGACGCCACCCATGTCTTCCAGAAGGAAGAAATGGCGGAAATGGAGGACCTGAGCGACCGGCAGAAGCAGGCGGAAGAACCAAAGCCGCCGGAGGCGGAAACGCCGCCGCAGCCGGAGACGCCGCCGGCGCCGGAAAAGCCGGAGCGCAGGCGCAGAAAGCGCGCCGGAGCGGAAAAGGCGGAAAAGAAGCGGGAAGAACCCCGGCCGGAAAGCCGGACCCCGGCAGAGCCGGAATTCACCGCCCGCGACTACCGTCCGATCCGCCGCAAGCGCAGCTACCGCACGGGTCTGCGGGGCGGCCTCATGTATTTCGGCTTCGTCATCTGCGTCAGCGCCATCCTGGCCTCCGTGGCCTGGCTGGCGGCGGACGATGTGCTCTCCCTCAATAAGGACTATGTTGAGGCGGAGGTCTATGTGGGCGAAGAGCTGGATATGAAGCAGGTGTCCGACGAGCTCTACAACAAGGGCCTCATCAAATACCGCAAGCTTTTCCGCATCTTCGCAAAGCTCATGATGGCGGACACGAAGATGGACCCCGGCGTCTACACCCTTTCCACCAAGCTGGACTACAACGCCATGGTCCACGCCATGCATCAGAGCACCGGCGGTCCCGTGGAACGGGCCACGGTCATGGTCATGATTCCGGAGGGCAAGACCCTGAAGCAGACCTTCCAGATCCTGTCGGATCACGGCGTCTGCCCCTATGAGACGCTGCTGGAATGCGCCGCCAACCATGACTTCAAGTATGATTTCCTGGAGGATATCCCCTATGGGGCGGAAAACCGCCTGGAGGGCTATCTCTTCCCGGACACCTATCAGTTCTATGCGCCCTCCGAGCCGGAGGAGGCCATCGAACGCTTCCTTTCCAACTTCAATACCAAGGTGACGGCGGAGATGCGGCTGCAGGCGCAGGAAATGGGCTATTCCCTGCGGGAGATGCTGACCATCGCCTCCCTGATCGAGATGGAGGCCGGCAAGGACACAGAGCGGGCCACCATCGCCTCGGTCATCTACAACCGTCTCAACAGCAGCTATTATCCCTATCTCCAGATCGACGCCGCCATCCAGTACGCGCTGGAGGAGCGCAAGGAAAGCCTCACCAACGCGGACCTGGAGATCGACAGCCCCTACAATACTTATAAATACACCGGGCTTCCCCCCGGCCCCATCGCCAATCCGGGCCTGGCCTCCATCCGCGCGGCGCTGAACCCGGAGACCACCGGCTATTATTTCTACGCGCTGAACAAGACGGGAAGCCACAATTTCTTCGCTACCCTGGATCAGTTTAACAGCTTTGTGAACAGTTCCGAATTCGGAGGTTGATAGAATTGGAAAAATACGGACTTAATGAGCTGCGGGAAAAGTATCTGAGCTTTTTTGAGACCAAGGGCCATCTGCGCCTGCCCAGCTTCTCCCTGATCCCCCAGAACGATCCCTCTCTGCTGCTGATCAACGCGGGCATGTCCCCCATGAAGACCTGGTTCACCGGGGAGCAGGAGCCCCCCCGCCGCCGGGTGACCACCTGCCAGAAATGCATCCGCACGCCGGACATCGAGAACATCGGCAAGACCGCCCGCCACGGCACCTTCTTCGAGATGCTGGGCAACTTCTCCTTCGGCGATTATTTCAAGAAGGAGGCCATTTCCTGGGCCTGGGAATTCCTGACCTCCCCCCAGTGGATCGGCCTGGACCCCGACCGGCTCTATCCCTCCGTCTATCAGGACGACGATGAAGCCTGGAATCTCTGGCATGAGATGATCGGCATCCCGGAGGACCGCATTTTCCGCTTCGGCAAGGCGGACAACTTCTGGGAGCACGGCAGCGGCCCCTGCGGCCCCTGCTCCGAAATCTACTATGACCGCGGGGAGAAGTTCGGCTGCGGCAAGCCGGACTGCACCGTGGGCTGCGACTGCGACCGCTACATCGAGGTCTGGAACCTGGTCTTCACCCAGTTCAACAACGACGGCCACGACAACTACACCCCCCTGAGCCAGAAGAACATCGACACCGGCATGGGCCTGGAGCGGCTGGCCGTGGTCTGCCAGGAGGTGAACAGCCTCTTTGACGTGGACACGGTGATGAACATAACCCACAAGGTCAGCGAGATCACCGGCGCCACCTACGGCCAGACCTATGAAAAGGATGTGTCCCTGCGCATCATCACCGACCATATCCGCTCCTCCACCTTCATGATCGCCGACGGCGTCCTGCCCTCCAACGAGGGCCGGGGCTATGTGCTGCGCCGCCTGCTGCGCCGGGCCGCCCGCCACGGCCGTCTGCTGGGGGTCCATGAACCCTTCCTCTATCAGGTGTGCGACATGGTGGTCCATGAAAACGGCGGGGCCTATCCCGAGCTGCGGGAGCGGCAGAGCTACATCACCCGCGTCATCCGCACGGAGGAGGAGAGCTTCGCCCGCACCATCGACACGGGCCTTACGATCTTCAACGACTACATGGACGGCTTCAAAAAGGACGGGGCCAAGGTCTTCTCCGGCGACGCCGCCTTCAAGCTGCACGACACCTACGGCTTCCCCATCGACCTGACGGAGGAAATGGCCGAGGAGCAGGGCATGACCGTGGACCGGGAGCGCTTCAACGCCTGTCTCCAGGAGCAGAAGGACCGGGCCCGCGCCGCCCGCGGCGATATGTCGGAGGCCTGGAAGAGCATCGAGCTGGGCCTGGACAACACCCCCACCGCCTTCATCGGCTATACGGACCTTTCCGGGGAAGGGAAGATCCTCGCCATCGTGGAGGACGGCGAGCTCAGCAGCGTCCTGGGAGAGGGCAAGGAAGGCATCCTGGTGCTGGACAGGACCCCCTTCTACGGGGAAAAGGGCGGCCAGAGCGCCGATATCGGCGTCATCGAGCTTGCCGACGGCAGCGTCTTTGAGGTCACCAACGTCCTCATCAGCAAGGGCGACAAGTATCTGCACCACGGCGTCTGCCGCAAGGGCGCTTTCCATACGGAGGATACCGCCACCGCCAAGGTGGACGTGCCCTATCGCCAGGCCATCATGCGCGCCCACAGCGCCACCCATCTGCTGCAGGCCGCCCTTCGCAGGGTGCTGGGCGACCATGTGCAGCAGGCCGGCAGCCTGGTCATGGCGGACCAGCTGCGCTTCGACTTCACCCACTATGAGGCCATCACCGACGAGCAGCTCCGGCAGGTGGAGACCCTGGTCAATCAGGAGGTGCTGGAGGACCTGCCCGTCACCGTGAGGGAAATGCCCATCGCGGAAGCCCGCAAGGAAGGGGCCATGGCCCTTTTCGGCGAGAAATACGGGGATGTGGTCCGGGTGGTGGCCATGGGCGACGTGTCCAAGGAATTCTGCGGCGGCACGCATCTGGCAAACACCGCCCGCGTGGGTTCCTTCCATATCCTCTCCGAGTTCTCCGTGGCCGCCGGCGTGCGGCGCATCGAGGCCATCACCGGCCTCCGCTGCCTGGAGAACATGGCCGCCGCGGACAAGCTGGAAAAGGACGTGGCGGAGACGCTGAAAACCTCCCCCGCGGAGCTGCGCAACCGGGCCGGCGCGGTCATGGCGGAGCTGAAGGAAAGCCACAAGACCGTGGAAAAGCTCCGGGATCAGCTGATCCGCGCGGAGATCGGGGAAGTGCTCAGCGGCGCGAAAACCGTGGGCAGCCTCCATGTCGCCGCCGTGAACGCCGGCAGCGTCAGCGCCGACTGGCTCCGCAGCGCCGGAGACCGCATTCGGGAGAAGGACGACCGGGCGGTGGTCGTGCTGGCCGGCGTCAACGGGGACAAGATCACCTTCCAGGCCGTCTGCGGCAAGGAGGCCGTGGCCGCGGGCGTCAAGGCCGGGGACATCATCCGCAGCGTGACGAAGATCGCCGGCGGCAGCGGCGGCGGCAAGCCCGACAGCGCCATGGGCGGCGGCCGGGACGTGTCGAAGCTCGCCGAGGCGCTGGACAGCGTGGAAGCTTTCGTCGCCTCCAGGCTGTGAGAGAAAGGAAAGAAACATGAAGGACTGTCTGTTCTGCAAGATCGCCGCGGGGGAGATCCCCTCGGACTGCCTGTATCAGGATGAGCAGATCTATGTTTTCAAGGATATCAATCCCCAGGCCCCGGTGCATTTCCTGGTGATCCCCAGAGCGCATCTGGATTCCGCCGCTCAGATCGACGAAACGAATTCCGCCGTGGTGGCCCACGCCTTCGAGGTGATCGCCCGCCTGGCAAAGGAGCAGGGGCTGGAGAGCTTCCGCCTCGTTTCCAACGTGGGGGAGAGCGCCGGGCAGAGCGTGAAGCATCTGCATTTCCATGTGCTCAGCGGGCGGGATATGACCTGGCCGCCGGGCTGATGCCGGTTTGAATTGAAGAAAGGGACCGCAGCCGTGAGAAGACTTGCCGTTTTTGCATATTCTTTTTCGGCGGCGGCCTTTCTTTTGGCCTTCCTGCGGCCCGGAAGAACGCTCCTGCTGCTCCTGGGGGCCGGTCTCATGCTGCCGGCGGCGGCGTCGATGGCGCTGCGACCCCGGCGGAAGCTCCTGACGTATCTGCGCTGGCTCCTGCCCGGCCTGGCCCTGGGCTGCCTCGCCTTTGCCCTGTGGCAGCAGCTGATCCTGCGCCCGGCGGAGCTGCTGGTGGGGGAAGGGAAGGGCGTGGAGGCGACGGTGCTGGATTATCCCCGGAGCGCCTCCTTCGGCGAAAGCGTGACAGTGCGCATCGGGCGGGTGAAATGCCGCCTGTATCTGGAGGACACCGCCGGGCTGGAGCCGGGTCAGCGCATCGCCTTTGACGGCAGGCTGCGGCTCACGGAGGAGCGCACCGGGGAGGATTATTATCTTAGCGTCGGCATGCCCCTCTTTGCCTACGGGAAGGGAACGGCGGAAGTGCTGGGTCCGGCGGCGCATCCCTGGCGGTTTTTCCCCGCCAGACTGGGCAAGGCCCTGCGGGACCATATCACCGCAGCCGCCGACGAAGCTGTTTCCCCCTTCCTGATCGCCGTCCTCACCGGCGAGCGCGGCGCGCTGAGAGAGGATACCTTCTTCTATTCCATGATGCGGGAGGCGGGAGTGCTCCACTGCATCGCCGTCTCCGGCATGCATCTCTCCTTCTTGGTATCCTTCCTGGCCGCGGTCCTGGGCAGGGGCAGGCACACGAGCCTCCTGTGCATCCCGGTGATCCTGCTGTTCATGGCGGTCACGGGCTTCACCCCCTCCGTGGTGCGGGCGGGGATCATGCAGCTGACCCTCTGCCTGGGGGTGCTGCTGGAACGGGAATATGACAGCCACACCGCCCTGGCGCTGGCCCTGGCGGTGCTGACGGGGCTGAATCCCTATGCCAGCCACCATGTGGGCCTGCTGCTGAGCTTCCTTTCCACCCTGGGCATCCTGCTGTTCTGTGAAAGACTCTATGGAAGCCTTTTTCCCCTGCCGAAGGAACGGGAAAAGACCCTGGCGGGGAAGCTTCTTCGCTATGTCCGCAGCAGCCTGGCCGTCAGCCTGAGCGCCCTGATCCTGACGCTGCCGGTCATGGCCGTCTGCTTCGGGCAGATCCCGCTGCTGGGGCCTGCGGCCAATTTTCTGATCCTCTGGGCGGTGACCCTCTGCTTCGGCCTCAGCCTGCTTGCCGCCCTTCTGGGCTTCCTGTGGATGCCCGGGGCGGCGGCCCTGCTCTGGCCCGCACGGCTGCTGGTCCTGTATATCCGCCTGGTCGTCACCGCCGTCGGCCGCCTGCCCTTCGCCTCCCTCTATCCGCAGAACGACATGATCGCCCTTTGGCTCCTGTGCCTCTATCTGCTGATGGCGGCCTTCCGCTTCCTGCCGGGAATATCCCACCGGCTCCGGGGCTTCACCCTGGCGGCGATCCTGACCCTGGCCGTCAGCTGCGCCGCCGGATATGCCCTTTACCGGCAGGATGCGTTCATCGCCTCGGTGCTGGATGTGGGGCAGGGGCAATGCGCGGTGCTCATGGGCGGGGATTTCACCGTGGTCGCGGACTGCGGCAGCCTGAGTACTTCCGATGATCCGGGGGACACGGCGGCCCGTTATCTCCTCAGCCGCGGCCGGAGAAGGGTGGACGTCCTCCTCCTGTCCCACTACCACACGGACCACATGAGCGGCGTGCCGCAGCTGCTGCGCCGCATGCCGGTGAAGCTGCTCCTGGTCCCGCCGCCGGAGAGCGAGGAAGCCCTGGCGCTGCTGGCCCAGGCGGAGGCGGCGGGCACGGAGGTGCGCATCGTGGCGGAGGAAGTGCAGCATTTCCGCTTCGGTTCCCTGGAGGCGGACGTGACGCCGCCCCTGGGCAACGTGGGGGACAATGAGGAATGCCTCTGCGCCCTGTTCCGGTGGGGCGGCGAGGAAATGCTGCTCACGGGCGACGCCTCCAGGGCCACGGAGCTGCGCCTCCTGGAGCGGCTTCCCCTGCCGGATATCGAGCTTCTGGTGGCGGGCCACCACGGCTCCGCCGGCTCCGTCTCCGACGCGCTGCTTTCTGCCGCCGCCCCGGATGTGGCCGTGATCTCCGTCGGCCGCAACAGCTATGGTCTGCCCTCGGAGGAAGCGATGCTGCGCCTGGCCGCCGCCGGAGCCGCCGTTTACCGCACCGACCGGGCCGGGACCGTCGAAATCCGCTATCGTCAAAGGAAAGGAATCGCCGACCATGAGTGAAATCAGAATGGAAGACCTGCGCAAACAGCTGAAAAGCGGAAAGCTCGACCGCTGCTATCTCCTCTACGGCAAGGAGCGCTATCTGCAGGATCACTATGGCCGGGAACTGCGGAAGACGGTGCTGGGCGGGGAGGATGATCCCTTCAATCTGCGGCAGCTGGAGGGAAAGAACCTGGACCTCGAGGCCCTTGCGGACGCGGTGGACGCCTATCCCTCCTTCGCGGAACGGGCGCTGGTGGAGGTCCGGGACTATGACCCCTTCCAGATAACGGAAGAAGAAACGAAGCGGCTGTTCGCCATCCTGGAGGACCTGCCGGACTACTGCTGCGTGGTCTTCCTCTATGACACGGTGGAGTTCAAGCCGGACAAGCGGAAAAAGAAGCTGTGGGAGCAGCTGAAAAAGCTGGTGACCCTGGTGGAATTCCCCCTGCAGGGACAGAGCGAGCTCATCCGGTGGATACAAAAGCACTTTGCCGCGAGAGGAAAGGAGATCACCTCCGAGGACGCGGCTTATCTCCTCTTTCTGTGCGGCAGTCAGATGGAGAACCTGAGCAACGAGATCGGCAAGGCGGCCGCCTATGCCAAGGGCAAAAGCGTGGGGCGGGCGGAGATCGACGCGGTGGCCGTGCCGGTGGTGGAGGCGCAGACCTTCAAGCTCACCGACGCCCTGTCGGAAAAGGACTACGAGCGGGCGGCGGAGCTGATGTATAAGCTGTTTCAGCTGAACACGGAGCCCATCGCCATCAACGCCATGATCGGAAGCCAGCTGCGCAAGCTCTATGCCGCCCGCCTGGTGAAGGAGGCGGGCGGGAATGCCTTCACCCTCGCCCAGCTGCTGGGCAGCAGCGACTATGTCTGCCGCCAGTATCTGCGCATCTGCACCTCCTTCCGGGAAGCCTGGTATCGCCGCATGATCCGCCTTTCCGCCGAGACCGATCTGGGCATGAAAAGCAGCCCGGCGGACCCGGAGGACCTGCTGCGCAGCCTCTTTGTGACCATGGCGGCGGAAGCATGAAGCCGCGGCTCAGGGAAGCCCTGGTGGTGGAGGGGCGCTACGATGTGAACAGTCTCCGCCAGGTCGTGGACGGGGTGATCCTGGAGACGCGGGGATTCCGGATCTTCCGGGATCGGGAGCGAAAGGAGCTGCTGCGCTTTTACGCGGAGACCAGAGGCCTCATCATCCTGACGGACAGCGACAGCGCCGGCTTCCTCATCCGGAACCACCTCAAGGGGATCGTCCCCCCCGACCGGATCAAGCAGGCGTACATCCCGGAGATCGCCGGCAAGGAAAAGCGAAAGGCCCGGCCCTCCAGGGAGGGGAAGCTGGGGGTGGAGGGAATGTCCGGCAGCGTGCTGCTGGATGCCCTGCATCGCGCCGGGGCTTCCTTCGAGGGGGAGGAAAGCGCTGCCTGCAGCGTTCGGCAGCTGACCAAGGCGGATTTCTATGCCATGGGTCTCAGCGGGGGAGCCGGCAGCGCCGAAAAAAGGAGAGCCCTGGCGAAGCGCCTGGGCTTTCCCGAACAGATGACCGCCGGCGGGCTGCTGGACGCGGTCAACACCCTCCTCCTGGCGGGGCGGCTAGAGCTGTCGTTCTTCGATGCATACGGCGCCGACCACCCCCACGAGCAGGACGGCTGAGGCCGTGCGCATGAGCTCCTCCGCCAGCCGGAAGGCGGCGTATGTATGGGGCGAAAGGGGCAGCGCCCCTTCAAAAAGGAGCAGCGCGCCCGTCAGCAGGATGCCGGCCCAGATCAGGCTGAGCTTCTGCACGAGATAAGCCTTCCGGCACATCCTTGCCGCCCTGCGCAGCAGCTTGCGGATCGGCATGGAAATCACCCCCCTGATCAAAGAGTAACAGGCAAAAGGCAGGGTTTTCAAGTAAAAAAGTCTGGAAATTCAAAAAAACGCTTTACGCAGGGGTAGGACAGGATATATACTAGATATTAACGATCATCGTTATACAAGGCTGGATATAGGGAGGTTAAGCCCATGCGCTGCCCGTATTGCAGTTACAGTGAGAGCAAAGTCATCGACTCCAGGCCCGCCGAGGAGGGAACCACCATCCGCCGCCGCCGCGAATGCCTCAGCTGCGGGAAACGCTTCACCACCTATGAGGTCATGGAGCGTCTGCCCCTGCTGGTCATCAAGCGGGACGGAAGCCGCCAGAGCTTCGACCGGATGAAGGTCATCGGCGGCATGGTGAAGGCCTGCGAAAAGCGGCCCGTCCCCGTGGACCAGATCGAGCGCGTCGCCGACGAGATCGAGCAGGAGCTGCAGAGCTCCCTGGAACGGGAGGTCTCCAGCGCCCAGATCGGCGAGATGATCATGGACCGGCTGAAGGACCTGGATCAGGTCGCCTATGTGCGCTTCGCCTCCGTCTACCGCCAGTTCAAGGATATCAACACCTTCCTGGAGGAACTGAATAAGCTGTTGAAGGAAACGAAGTGATCAGAATACGCTGCCGAAGCGCAGCTTCTCCATGTCCCGCAGGCCGGTGAGCAGCGCTTTGAGGCGCAGATAGGGGGCGAGAAGCCCGCGTTTCTCCTGCCCTGCCGCTCCGGCGCGGAGCTCGCAGAGGGCTTCCGTCAGCGCGTCCACGTCCGTGTGCCGGAGGAAGATATGGGTGTAGCGCTCTGCTTCCAGCCAGCGCTTTTCCGCTTCTTCCGCGGCACGGGCCGCGCCGGCCCAGTCCTGCCGCTGCGCGGCGTCATAAGCGTCCGAAGCAAGGTGCAGAAGTCCGGTCGTGAGGGCGTCCAGCCTGCGCTGATTCCAGAGGTTCCCCGCCAGGATGAGCAGCAGCAGCGCGAGAGCGACGGCTTCCTTTTTCATTTGCCCTCCTTCTCCTGCAGGAAGATGTTCCCCAGCTCGTCCATGTTCATATAGCTGACCTGCCGGGGAGAGGCAAGGCCGCGGGCGCGCAGCTCCCGCAGCAGCCAGTCCTCGTCCTTCCGCAGCAGCCTCAGATTCTCCCACTGGATTTCGCCGTCGCTGACGAGGGTCACGGGGAGACCGCCGTCCTGCACGCGCAGGCCCATCTGCGCGGGCGTCGCCGGCTGGCTTTCCGCCCTGAGGAGCACATTCAGCGTGCCGTCCGTTTCCAGCACGGCGCAGCGGACCGTCCGCAGGTCCGTGACGCCCTTGGCCCGCAGCTCCTCGCAGAGCTCGTCCAGGCAGAAGCGGTTGCGGCGCAGCTCCTTCACCAGGATTTTCCCGTCCCGCATGAGGATGCTGGGCCGCCCGAAGCAGAAAGCCCGGAAGCGGCTGCTTTTCAGGCTCAGCCAGGAGATCAGCAGCTCGCAGCTCAGAAGGACGGCGATGGGCACCAGCCCGTTGAGCAGGGGAATGCCGATGTCCTGCAGCGGGTGGGCGGCCATGTCGGTGATGAGCACCGCCACCACCAGCTCGCTGGGCTCCAGCTGCCCCAGCTGCCGTTTGCCCATGAGGCGCACGGCGGCATAAATACAGATAAAAACGATGAGTGTGCGCACGGTGACGACGGCCATTCCCGCGCCTCCCTTCGCTCACAGTATCCCAAGCCTGTTTCATTTTATAATTCCACTTTATAGAAAGAGGATGATACCATGTCAAAGTATTTCGGCACCGACGGTTTCCGCGGAGAAGCCAACGTAGACCTCAACATCGAACACGCTGTGAAGATCGGGCGTTTCCTCGGCTGGTACTACAGCCAGGATCATAAAGGGCGGATCGTCCTGGGGAAGGACACCCGCCGCTCCAGCTATATGTTCGAGGACGCCATCTGCGCGGGCCTGACGGCCTCCGGCGCGGACGTCTACCTCCTCCATGTGACCACGACGCCCAGCGTCTCCTACATCGCCAATGTGGAGAAGTTCGACTGCGGCATCATGATCTCCGCCAGCCACAACCCCTTCAGCGACAACGGCATCAAGCTGCTCAACAGCGAAGGGGAGAAGATGGAGGACGAGGTGATCGATCTGGTGGAGAAATACCTGGACGGGGAGCCGGCGGAGCTGCCCTATGCCACCGGCGAAAAGATCGGCGCGGTCATCGACTATTCCGCCGGGCGCAACCGCTATATCGGCCACCTCATCAGCTTGGCCACCAGCTCCTACCGCAACATCCGCGTGGGACTGGACTGCTCCAACGGTTCCACCTGGCAGATGGCGAAGAACATCTTCGAGACCCTGGGGGCGGAGACCTACGTCACCGCCAACCACCCCGACGGCCTCAATGTCAACCAAGGCTGCGGCTCCACCCACATCGAGAACCTGCAGCGCTTCGTGAAGGAAAACCACCTGGACATCGGCTTCGCCTTCGACGGCGACGCAGACCGCTGCATGGCGGTGGACGAGCACGGCGAGGTGGTGGACGGGGATAAGATCATGTATCTCTGCGCCCGCTACATGCAGACCAGGGGCACCCTGGGCGACAGCAAGGTCGTCACCACCATCATGTCCAACATCGGCCTTTACAAGGCTCTGGATCAGCTGGGCATCGGCTATGAGAAGACCGCCGTGGGCGACAAATATGTGTATGAAAACATGAAGGCCAACGGCCACCTCATCGGCGGCGAACAGTCCGGCCACATCATCTTCACCCAGCACGCCCACACCGGCGACGGCCTCCTGACCGCCATCAAGGTGATGCAGGCGGTGACGGAGGTGAAGCGCTCCCTCAGCGAGCTGGTGGAGGATATCACCATCTATCCCCAGGTCCTGAAAAACGCCAGGGTGACCGACAAGGACGCGGCCCTGAACGACCCGGACGTGCAGGCGGAGATCAGCGCCGTGACGGCAAAGCTGGGCGGCGACGGGCGCATCCTGGTGCGCAAGAGCGGCACGGAGCCGGTCCTCCGGGTGATGGTGGAGGCAGGCGACCTGGAGACCTGCGAGAAGAATGTGGACGCGGTGCTGGAGGTCATGAAGAAAAAGGGCCTGCTCCTGGGTATCAAGTGAGGGAGGAACGGAAATGCTGAAAACGACAGAGCTGCTGGACCTGAGCAAAACCATCGCCGCCCCCCTGCTGGAGGGGAAGACCTATCCCTGGGAGGCGCTGGAAGGGATCTCCGATTATATCCGCGCCCTGGGGCCCACGCTCCCGGAGGATAAGTTCGACCATCCTTCCGAGGATGTGTGGATCGCCAAGGATGCGAAAATCTTCGCCACGGCCTATATCGGCGCGCCCTGCATCATCGACGAGGGGGCGGAGGTGCGCCAGTGCGCCTTTATCCGGGGCAGCGCCATCGTGGGCAAGAAGGCCGTGGTGGGCAATTCCACCGAGCTGAAAAACGTGGTCCTGTTCGACGAGGTGCAGGTCCCGCATTACAATTATGTGGGCGATTCCGTCCTGGGCTACAAGGCCCACATGGGCGCAGGCTCCATCACCTCCAACGTCAAGAGCGACAAGAAGCTGGTGGTCATCCACAACGGGGAGGAGCAGATCCCCACCGGGCGGAAAAAGGTCGGCGCGATCCTGGGCGACCATGTGGAGGTCGGCTGCAACACCGTCCTGAATCCGGGCACGGTCATCGGCCGGGAGAGCCGGGTCTATCCCACCTCCTGCGTCCGGGGCGTGATCCCGGAAAAGAGCATCTACAAGGCGGAAGGCAGGATCGTGCCCCAGGAGTAAAGGCAACACCGCACAATTCTGGTGCACAGATTGCGCAGTCAGAATTTTCGTCAGATTGTCTGAAAATCGCGGGTAATACTTGCTGTATTGGCTAAGATTTTCGGGCAATATGACGGAACATGATGCAAGCAAGATGTGTGCCGGGAATTGTGCGGCGTTGCCTAAAGAAAGAGACTGAGAAAGGGAACCGGGAGAATGAAGCTGAAAAACGTGCTGATGCTGCTGGCGGCCGTGATGCTGCTGGGCAGCGGATGCACCATCGTTGCCAAACCGAGTCCGTCCGCCCCCGCCATTTCCGTGCAGGAGACGCCCGCGCCCACCCCTGCGCCCACCCCAGAAGCGACGCCGGAGCCCACCCCGGAAGCGACGCCGGAGCCCACCCCGGAGCTGACGCCGGAGCCCACCCCGGAAGCGACGGAAGGACCGGCGGAAGCCTATGACTACCGGCGCGGCCTTTATTCCTTCGACGATCTGGTCTATGAGCGCCCGGATTTCGACAGCCTGACCGCCAGGATCGAGGCGATCCGCGCCATGGTGACGGACGGGACCTCCAGCGAGGACATTCTGGCCGCCTATGAAGCCCTGGACGAGGATTTCTACGGGATCAACAACGCCTATGCCATCGCCTCCCTCTTTTCCTCTCTGGACACCTCCGACGAGTATTATTCCTCGGAGGAGGAGCTGCTGGCGGAAAAGAGCAGCGAAATGCAGGTGCTGGCCACGAAGCTGGAGATCGAAATCTACGAATCGGAGCACCGGGACGTCGTCTTCTATGACTGGACGGAGGAGGATTTCGAGAACCTGCGCATTGCGGAAAAGCTCTATGACGACGAGTATGTGACGCTGAACACCCGGCTGGAGGGCATCACCACCGCCTACTGGAACGCCCAGACCGACACCACCGCAGAGTATCGCGGGAAAAGATATACCCGCGAGGAGCTGGAGGAGCTGGATATCGACGAAAACACCTATTATTCGCTCCTGAACGACTATTATCGCAATCTGAACGCCGTGGCGGGAGAGCTCTATCTGGAGCTGGTGAGCATCGAGAAGCGGATCGCCGAAAAGGCCGGATTCGACAACTATGCGGAGTTCGCGTATCAGTTCGAGTATGAGCGGGACTACAGCGTGGAGGACGCGGCCTCGCTTTCCGCGGCGGTGAAGAAATACTGCGTGAATGAGCTGGAGAATCTCTATGCCGGCCTGACCAATGCGGAGCGGATGGGCCTCTCTGCGGCCTTCAACGGGCGTAACCAGCTGGATAAGCGGCGGGAGTATATCGAGGAATACGTGCAGGAGATTTCCCCCGATATGACGGAGGCGTATCACTATCTGGTGGACTATCAGCTCAGCGTCCTGACGGACGATCCCATCAGCCGCGACGGCGCCTATACGACCTTCATGCCCGCCTACGACGTTCCCTTTATCTTTATCCATGAAGAAGGCGGCTTCTATGACGTCACCACCTTCATCCACGAATTCGGCCATTTTTACAGCAATTATCTCGGCGGCAGGGAAACGGCCTATGAGATGAGCCTGGACACGAAGGAGATCTGCTCCCAGGCAAACGAGCTTCTATTCCTGCCTTACTTCGGGAAGTTTTACAAGCAGGACACCTATACCGGCATCGTCAAGTATCAGATGATCAACGCCCTCAGCTCCCTGATCCAGGGCTGCCTGTATGATGAATTCCAGCAGTATGTCTTCTCCCACGACCTGAAGACGGTGGAGGAGATCAATGAGGCCTACTGCGAGATCAGCCGCTCCTACGGGATGGGCGACGACTATTACTATGTGGACCTGGATTATGTGTGGGTGGATGTGCTCCACAATTTTGAAGTCCCCATGTACTATATCAGCTACGCCACCTCCATCGTGCCCGCCCTGCAGGTCATGGAGCTTTCCCTGACGGACCGGCAGAAGGCCATCGACGTCTATAACGGGATCGTCGCCAGCGACCCGGAAAAGCCTTTTGCCGAGGTGGTGAAGCAGGCCGGCCTGGGAGATCCCTTCGACGAGCAGACCATCGCGGACGTGGTGAACGCCATCGTGGATTTCACCGGCGTCGGCAGCCATGTACACGTCAACTGAGTATCCCATGAAAACGCACTCCTCTGCCAAAGGCAGGGGAGTGCGTTTTTATCTTCGATCAGAGGATCGTATGCGGATCAGTCCAGCTTCCGTTTGCCGTCCCGGAATTCCGTGAGGCGGGCTTCATAGGCCTGCAGCGCTTCCGTGAAGCGGGCGGGGAGGCCCTCCGCGCCGAGGGAAGCCATGAGCTGCTGGGTCAGGAGGGGGTTCAGCACCAGGAGGGGTCCGAGAAGATAGGTCCCGATGAAATTGCCCACGCGATAGCCCTCGAAAGGGCAGTCCGGTTCCAGGCCGATCCCCCGCGTCACCCGGGCAAAGCCGCTGAGACCGGGGCCGGGGGAGGTGTGGCTGAAGCGGCTGTTGAAGGCGGTGATTTCGATCCCGTTCGTATTTCCCAGGAAAAAGCCGTTGTACCGGTGGGCGATATCCCGCCTGGAGCGGAAGTCCACGATCCCCAGCCCTTCCAGGGCGCCGTCCCCGGCGTCGATGCTTTTGCCCGGCAGCTCCATGCTGTTGCCGGTGAACAGAGCGTGAAGGCCGCCCTCGATCCGCGCGGCCAGGTCGCCGGCATAGGGGCGCAGCTCCTCCAGGGCGATCCCCTGCCCCCGCTCCGTCATGCTGCCGGAATAGAGGAAGGAGACCTCCGGGTCCGACACAAAGGCGGGCGTTTCGCCGATATGGGTCTCGATGTATTCCGCCTGGGGCAGGCATTGGCGCAGATAGCGCATGTTGGCGCCGTCTCCGTAGAGATTTCCCAGTTCCGGATATAAGTATTCCAGCTTCATGCGCTGCGCATCCTTTCCGCGATCGCGTCCCGCACCTCCATGGCCTGACCGTGCCGGTAGACCTCAAAGAGGACGAAGACTTTTTCGCATGCTTCCAGCTTCACCTGCCCGGCCGCGTCGGCAGCCTTGGGCACCGCTATGACCCGCTCCGCCTCCGCGCCGGCCAGCAGGAGCCGCAGCCGGGTGTCCAGGCAGCGTTTGCCGACGGCGAGGATCTGAACGATGCTGTCGTCGCAGAGGAATTCAAAGTCCGCGTCATAGAGCCAGGCGATGTTTTCCGAGGAGGATTTCTCGTCGAACACGTCGTCCAGCATCAGGACCACGGCCTTTTTGCCGGGCGTTTGGGATACCATGTCGAAATTCCGCGAACAGGCGACGGCGTTGAGCCCCTTCGCCATGGATTCCGTCAGCTGCCATCGTCCGATCTCCTCGCTGCGCAGGCGGGACTGCACGACCTTCAGCCGCTCCATGGCCGCGGCGATCGCCTCCGGCGCATAGCCCATGCTGCGCAGCAGCGTGACGGCGGCGAGGGTATTGTAGAGGTTATATACTTCACCGGAGGGCATGGGGTATTCCTGCCATATCCGGGATTCCATCACCGTGATCTTCCCGGCCTCCTCGTCGGCGGCCACCAGCAGATAATCCGGGTCGGGGGAGTGCCATCCGCAGGAATCGCAGTGCGCCCTTCCGATATGGTGATAGCGGCGGAAATCATAGACGATCCGTTCGCCGCATACCGGGCAGATGCGCACGTCCTGCACCAGGTTTTCCCGCGCGGGCGGCTCCTGGGCCAGCTTGTCCACGGAAAACAGCGTCCGGCTGTTGAGCGGGGCCAGGGAGGAGCTGATGGGATCGTCCGCATTCAGGATCAGGTGGGTGCCCCGGTCGATGGCGGCGTCCATCAGCGCGGCGATGTATTCCGGGTGGGCGTTGCGGCGCATGGAATCCCGGAAGAGATTCGTGACGATCAGGCTGTCCGGCTTCAGCACGGGGAAAAGCCTGGCGGCGCTGCGCTCGTCCATTTCCAGAACGCCCAGCTTTTTCCGGCATTTCCCCCCCAGGGAAGCCGCGGCGATGAGGGAGGTGGCGGCGCCGGCGTCGATATTGGCGCCCTCCCGGTTGGAGACGAGGTCCATCCCCATGGCTTCAAAGATATCGCACAGCATATTGCTGACCGTGGTCTTTCCGTTGGTGCCCGTGACGCCGATCAGGGTTTCCGGCCGGCCGATCCTTGTGAGGAAATCGGGGCAGATGGCGAGGGCGACCTTGCCCGGCGCGGTGGTGCCGCCCTTGCGGATGATGCGCAGCGCCAGCTGCGCCGCCTTCGCGCTCCACAGGGCGAAATAAAACGACAGTTTTTCCATCTTTGCGGCTCCTTTTTTAACTCCTAGAATTCTATCACAGCCCGGCTAAATCATGCAAGAGTTATTGCCACTGAAAGAAAAAAGTGATAAACTGTTTTCAGAACAGGAGAGGAGGCGGCAGTGCTTTGGCGGAACAGGACAGCCGTTCGGCATATCTTTCTGCCCGAAGGATGGGCAGGCGATTCGTGTCCGAGCATGAACGGGAAGCGACCAAGGGCTATCTGCCCGTGCTGGAGGACATCATGCGCGGCGTCGTCGTGCTGGGTGAAATCAACCTTGGCTATCATGAGATCCCGCTGGATCGCGTGGTGGGGACGCGTACAGCCGCCCGGTCCAATTCCTTCGCCGGGAATTTCATGCCGCTGCTGGCGGACGACACGGAATTCGCCATCAAGTGGAAAAAGGTCTATGAGAGCCAGCTGGTCGAAGGGATCCGGGAACCCATCAAGGTCTATGAGTACCTGGGGCGTTACTACGCTCTGGAGGGCAACAAGCGCATCAGCATCCTGAAATATGTGGGCGCGGCGTCCATCTACGGCAATGTGATCCGCCTGCTGCCGGAGCGCAACGAGGATGACGACGAGATTTCCGTCTACTATGAATTCCTGGACTATGACAAGAAGCTGTTCCTGGACGACCTCTGGTTCCACCGGCGGGGCAATTTCACCCTGCTGACGCGGCAGACCGAGGATTATCTTGCCAAGCACCGGGAGGTCAACGGCAGCGTGGAGGATATCATGACCACCACCCACCGCCGCTTCCGGGAGGCCTTCCGCGTGGCCAAACTGGAGGATATCGACCTCACCACCGGCGACGCGCTGGTGGAGTATATCAAGATCTTCGGCTACCCCTACAGCGAAAATCAGGTGGACATGATCCGGAACATCCGCAACGCCAAGGCCCAGTTCCTGGTGGCGGAGGGCGTGCGCCGCCGGGATACGGTGGAGATCTCCGCCAGCGAGGTGGAGCAGGTGCAGACCCGGGGCCGGGTGCGCCGTTCCCAGATACGGGCGGCCTTTGCCTTTGACGACGACGCGGAGACGAATCTGTTCACCCGCTGGCACACCCTGGGCATCGACCGGGTGGAGAAGAAATACAAGGATAACCTGGTCGTGGACCGGCTGTTTCACGCCAATACCTTCCCCGGCGGGCCCTATGAAGCCCTGCGCTCCCTGGTGGAGAAGAAGCCGGATGTGCTGTTCACCACCAGCCCCACGCTGTCGGACGCCAGCCTGCGCATCGCCCTGGAAAACCCCCGCATGATCGTGCTGAACTGCGATCTGCCCAAGGAAGGGAAGAACCTGAACACCTATTTCAGCAAGATGTTTGACCTGACCTTCCTCTGCGGCGTGCTGGCCGGCGCCATGAGCCGGAGCGGCGTGGTGGGGTATATGGACTACGCCGCCTGGGGAGAACAGCGCACCACCTATGAGATCAACGCCTATGCCCTGGGCGCCCGGCTCATCAACCCCCGCGCCAGGACCGTGGGCTACACCCTGCGGGGCATCAACCGCTGGGATGAGCATGACAAAGCCCGCAGGACCATGGCGGAGCACGGGGCGGACGTGGCCTTCTGCCGCCACTCCCCGGACAATCCCCTGGACCGGACGGCCTTTCCGGAAATCTACGCCCAGCTCTACGCCATCTCTCCGGAGGGGTACACCCTGGAAAGCTACGCGGGGGCGTCCTTTGACTGGGAGCATTTCTATGACAAGGTGATCGGGGACGCCATCGAAGGGCGCACCGCCCTGCTGGAGGGCCGCCATCTGAACGGCAACCCCATTCATTTCGGCTGGGGCCTGTCCACCGGCATCATGGATATCTACACCGTCAATGCCGCCATCGGAGAGCGAGCGGGCCGCCTGCTGGATATCTTCCGGGACCTGATCCGGGAGAACCGCCTGCATCCCTTCGAGGGGCCCGTGTGGGACGATCAGGGGATATTGCGCATCGACCACGGCGTTGTCCCGCCCCTGCTGGAAATCCAGCGCATGACCTGGCAGGAAAGCGCCATATCGGAGCTGAACCCGCAATAAGCTGCGGGTGTGCTGCATTTCGCAGCACACCCGGTGAAATGCCCGCTGCGCGGGCGTGAAATCCCGCTTTGCGGGGTGAACTACGGCCTGAGGCCGTGTGATATCGTGCCCCTTGGGCGCGGTTAAGGTATCCCCTCCGGGGATGATTGGGATTTGAGGCTGCTGCGGGCATCTTCTCCGGCAGTCCCATTTGCGGTAAAACTTAGCATCTACGCACATGGGGAATTGTGAAGCCGGACGGGAATCCCCCTTTGTGTCGTATCCATGCAAAGTCAAAACCATTCGTTGATTCTGCGCTTCATAGGGGCATCACTTTGCCGACGAACAGCGAGACCGGAGCCGAAGCTCCGGTCTCGTTTGGTTTTCTTGATTTCGCTCATTTTTTCCAGACCCTGGGGGAAAAGAGCATGAGGATCGGGAAAATCTCCAGCCGTCCCAGGAGCATGAGCAGGGAGAGAACGATCTTGCTGAGGGGCGAAAACATGATGTAGCTGCCCATGGGGCCCACCAGCTCCAGGCCGGGGCCGATGTTGGAGAGGCAGGCGACGACGCTGGTGAAGGTGGTGGTGAGGTCGAGGCCGTCGGTGGAAACGATGACGGTGCCCAGGAAAAAGAGGAAAAGGTAGCAGGCGAAAAAGACCAGGGTAGAATGGATCGTCGCTTCGCCGATGGGTTTGCCCTCCAGCCGCTCAATGCTGACGCTGTGGGGCCGCAGCTGCTTGCGCAGCTCCAGCCGGATGGATTTTCCCAAAATGAGGATGCGGGAGAATTTGAGGCCGCCGCCGGTGGAGCCGGCGCAGGCCCCGAAGAACATCAGCAGCACAAGGAGCCATTTGGAATAGGTCGGCCACAGATTGAAATCCGCGGTCCCGTAGCCGGTGGTGGAGATGATGGAGGCGACCTGGAAGAAGGAATAGCGGAGGTTGTGGAAAAAGTCGCCGTATGCGCGGCCCAGGTTCAGGGCGATGGAGACGGCGGAAAAGACGACGACGCCCAGATACCAGTGGAGCTCCTCGCTTTTCAGGGCTTCCAGGCCCTTGCCCAGCAGGATCAGGTAATAGAGATTGAAATTGACGCCGAACAGGATCATGAAGATCGTGACGACGGCGTCGATATAGGCGCTGTCGTAGTAGCCGATGCTGAGGGCCCGGCTGCTGAAGCCGCCGGTGCCGGCGGTGCCGAAGGCGTGGATGACGCTGTCGAAGACGGACATGCCGCCGCAGATGAGCAGGATCATCTCCAGAACGGTCATGGCGATGTAAATGCCGTAGAGGAGCATGGCCGTCTTTCTCGCGGAGGGCACCAGCTTTCCCACGATGGGGCCGGGTACTTCCGCCCGCATGATGTGGATGGAGCGGCTGCCGGACATGGGCAGCACCGCCATGATGAACACCAGGACGCCCATACCGCCGAGAAAATGCGTCAGGCTGCGCCAGAAGACGGCGCCGCGGGAGAGGGCTTCCACGTCGGGAAGGTTCGAGGCACCGGTGGTGGTGAAGCCGGAGACGGTTTCAAAGACGGCGTCGATGTAATTGGGAATGTCGCCGCTCAGCACAAAGGGCAAAGCACCGAACAGAGAGAGCAGGATCCAGCTCAGACCCACGACGACGAAGCCCTCCGCCGCGTAGATCTTCTGCAGCTTCGGCCGAAAGCGCAGCAGCACCGCGCCGCAGGCTGCCATCATGAGCGTCACCGCCAGGAAGGGGAAGGGAGATTCCCCGTAAAGGAGGCAGATGATCGCCGGAAGAAGCAGCACCGCAGCGATGGTGCAGAGGACCTTGCCCAATAGCTGGGCGATCATTCGGTAATTCATCGTATTTCCTTAATCATACGAAAAGTTCCGGGCGAATTCGATCAGATCCTTGGAATCGGTATTGAGCCTCACCGGCCGGATCAGCTTCTTCTGGTATTCCTGCAGCTCGTCGTCCAGCGTGATGATGCCGGCCAGGATCGGCTTGTGATCCTCCGGGTAAGCCTCCAGAGCGGCCTGGAAGTAACTGAAAATGTCGTTCCAGTTGGAGGAGTCGGAATAATTGAACTGCACGCTCCGCTCGGCGGCGAGAAGCGCCTTGTCGTAATCCTTGAAGATCAGATAATACAGGAGGAGGTGCTGGTGCAGAGAGTTGGAGGGCACGTCCATCAGCTCCTCCGCATAGCGGTCCGCCTGCGGCCGGTAGGATTCCAGCTCAAACTGCGCGCAGTTGGAGATATAGGAGACCTTCCAGTCGTTCTTCTCAAAGGCGTCCACCCTGGCAGCGTATTCCAGAGAATTGAGGAACGGAACGATATGATCGGTGGACTTGCTCACGACGGCCTCGGCCCGCAGGTTGAGAATGAGGAGGACGGCGAAAACGAGCCCCAAAAGCCCGGGGAGCAGGGTGGAAATGCGCCGGACCGCGGCCTTTTTCAGCGAAGGGCCGAAGCAGACGGCGGAGACGCTCAGGACGACGAGGGCAAAGGGGAGATAGATGGTGACGGACATGACCACTTCCATGATGCTGTGCAGGATGATCATGAGGAAGGCGGCGACGAGGGCGGGGTGCAGATTGCGGTAGGGCGCGTCCTTCCGGCGGCCGCGCCAGAGAGCGGCCGCGGTCACCAGCAGCATGGCGAGATAGAGCACGAGCCCGATGATGCCGCTGTCCAGCATGGTCTGGATATAGTGGTTATGCACATATTTCGTCTCGTAATAGAATTCCTGATAGCCGAAAAGCAGCGTCTCAAATCCGCCGAGGCCGGTGCCGATGATGGGGTGATCCCGGAAAACCTTGACGCCGTCCTTGAAGAAGGCTCTGCGCTGGATGGCGTTTTCATTGGCCTTGAGGCCCTGCAGGCGGTTGGCGATGAATTCCGGCAGCAGGGGATAGCCCAGGTGCAGGGAAATGGTTTCCGGTCCGGTCAGGACCGCCTCCGACAGGACGGCGTCTTCCTCCGCGGTAAAGGTCAGATAAACGACCCGCGCGCCCTCCGGCACCTCGAAATGCGCGCCGTCCGCAGCGCCGGAATACAGGGAGGACTGGGTATGGGTGATCACCTGCTGATTGTCCTGGGAGATGATCCGGACGGACACGTCCTTGTCCGACTGGACGGACAGGGAATACGTGCCCGCGGCGGGATAGCAGGAGCGGCGCAGGGACGCATCATCCTTGATTTTCGCGCTGCCATCCAGGAGGAGACCGGCGGCGCCGTAGACGAAGATGACGATCAGGATCAGAATGACCAGAGAGGAGGACAGCTGCTTTTTGCTCTCCATGATCCGATTAAGCCGGGGATAGACCGCCAGCTCCAGCACGACGGCCACGGCGGCGCACAGCAGAGCGGCGATCAGGGGAACGGCGGAAGTGTCGTTGCCGGTCCCGAAGGATCGATAGGAGAAAAACACGGAAATGATCACCGGCAGGGCGAATTCCAGCATGCGGATCAGGACGCTGCCGCGCTTTTGCCCGGCGCAGAGCAGATAGACGATGGCGCACACCAGGAAGATGCCCGTCGCGCCGAGGCTGAAGTTCAGAAGGAAGGTCTCCGCCTGCAGCGCGGCGAAGATCACGGCGAAAATGCGCTGCCGGCGGTTTTCGGCGGATTCCAGCAGATACAGGGAGAGGAAGATGCAGATCGCCAGCATGCCGGCGGAAATATTGGCGTTGCCGAAGATGCCCAGCAGACGGGTGCCCTCCTCAAAGCCGGTGTGCGCGGTCAGCATGCCGGGGATCCGGTAGATCAGGCCGCGGGACAGGCCGGCGGAAGCGAGGTCGATGCTGAGGATGGCGAAGACGGCGCCGACGGCGCTCATCAGGAACAGCAGCCTTCGGATCGATACTTCCTTCCTGGGCATGAGGAAGAAAATATACACGGTCAAAGGCAGGACAAAAAGCTGCTTGGAGAATTCCCGGAGGAAAAGCCTGCCGGAGCAGACCCACAGGACGCCCAGCCCCAGCCAGATCAGATGGACCCCGTAGAGCGCGCAGAAAACGGACGGGACCTTCTGCTTTTTCCGGCCGAAAACGGCGAAGCCGGTCAGCACAGCGGACAGCAGACAGCAGACCAGGATCAGCCATTTCTGGTTCTCCATGAACTCCCACAGCGTCAGAAACGCCAGGACAAAGGCTGTCAGCAGCAGGGGGTATTCATAGGGGAACCGGCTTTTGGCCTCGGGTCTGGTCCGCTCCGCGGCGGGCCGGCCCGCGGCCTCCGCCGTGTTCGGTGAAGTCTTTTCGTTTTCCGGATTCGGCATGCCCTCGGATTTCTGTTTCGAATTTTGCATGTTGCTTGATTCTCCGTCATTCATAAAGTGAAATAGCGTCAGGAACAGGATCTTGACGTCTAAGAGGATGCTCCAGGTTTCGATATAGCGCAGGTCCATGCGGATGCGCGCTTCGATGGAGGTGTCGCCCCGGAAGCCGCTCACCTGCGCGAGGCCGGTGATGCCGGGCCGGACCAGATGCTTCAGCATATACAGCGGCACCGTCTCCCGGAACTGGTCCACGTATTTGGGGAGCTCCGGACGGGGGCCCACCAGGCTCATGCTGCCCTGCAGCACGTTGAACAGCTGGGGAAGCTCGTCGATGGAGGTCCTGCGAAGAAAGGCCCCGAAGCGCGTCAGCCGGTTCCCGTCGTAGCTGGACCAGCCGGAGTTGTCGCCGGGGGAGGGGTCCCGCATGGAGCGGAATTTCCACATGGTGAATTCCCGGCGCTGATAGCCCACCCGCGTCTGCCGGAAGATGATCGGCCTCCCCAGGGTGATCAGGGTGCCCGCCGCGGCAAAGAGCATCAGCGGGGAAGTGAGGACGATGAGGATAAGGCTCCCCAGGATATCCATCGCCCGCTTCACGGCGGCGTTGAGCATGTTGTCCAGGGGGATGCGCCTGAGGTTCACCAGGGGAAGGCTGCCGAACTGATCGATATACGGCTTGGAGATCATATACGGGGCAAAGTAGGGGATCAGGGAAAATTTCAGACCGTGCTTTTCCGTGAGGCTCACGATGCTGTCCATTGCCGAAAACTCGTCCGAATCCAGGGCGGCCACCAGCTCCTCGGCGGTCGTCTCCCGCAGGACGTCGTCCAGAACATCCAGCGTCCCCAGATAGGGCACGTCCTTCGACAGCGGCTTCACGCCCACGGTCCCCAACAGCTTGTACCCCAGCCAGGGCGTTTCCTGCAGGGTCCTGTAATACTCCGCGGCGGAGCGCCCGGAACCCACCAGCAGAACGGGGCGGACGTGCTTCCCGCGGGAATAGCCGATCCTCCGCAGCCGGAAGGTGACGATCCGTTTGCCGGAGAGCAGGACCGCGCTGAAAAGGAAGAAGAAGAACAGCAGGGCGCGGGAGACGTCGATGGTGCGGGAGGTGAAGTAAACCGTCGCCATGACCGCCGTGCAGGCAAGGGAGATCAGGGTGATCTGCTGCACGACCGGAAGGATCAGGATATTCTGCCGGGATTCATACAGACCCAGGGTGGAGAACAGGAGCAGATACAGGAGCGAAATGAGCAGCGCGCTGCGGACGTAAAACGAGAGGGGCATGTTTTCGACGCCCGGCATGAGCCAAAATCGGAGGAAATAGGACAGCAGCATAGCCAGCACGATCAGCACGACATCCGACGCTGCGTCGCACAAGCGCAGAAACAGCTGGTTTTCTTTGTTCAAATGAGGTACACTCCGATTCGTTTATTTTTTCTGCACCATAGTCGTTACATTATATCATGTTCGCCGGGAATGTAAATGAAAAAATGCGGGAAACGCGCCTTTGCCCGCGGCGAAGGGGAAGAAAAGCAAAGAAAATTGCATTTTTCACCGCGGCATGTTACCATAGCGGCAAAGGAGGGACGGAAGCATGAGCAAGATCCTGTACGCCGCATCCGTGCCCGTTCATCTGCAAAATTTCCATGTTCCTTACATCGACGCCCTGGTCGGGCGGGGCGACGAGGTGTGGGTGCTCTGCGGCGAAGCCTACAGCCAGGAGGGTGTCGCGCGCAGCGTCGTGCTGCCCATGAAGAAAAACCTGCTGTCGCCGGTGAATCTCCGCTCGGCCTTCCGGGCCGCCGGGCTGCTGAAAAGGGAACGCTTCGACCTGATCTGCGTCCATACCTCCCTGGCAGCCTTTGTGCTTCGGCTGGCCGTCCTGCTGGCGGGCAAGGGGAAGACCAGGGTCGTCAACGTCGTCCACGGCTATCTCTTTGACGAAAAGACGCAGCCGGTCCTGCGGCTGCTGATGCTGGGGGCCGAAAAGCTCCTGCGGAGCGTCACCGACCGGGTGGCGGTCATGAACCGCTGCGACCTTGCCATCGCGGAGAAATACCGCCTGGGGGCCGAGGTCGTGGAGATACCGGGGGTGGGGGTGGATTTTTCCCGCTTTGCCCCGGGGGATCGGGAAAAGCTGCGCCAGTCCCTGGGCCTGGGGGAAGACAGCCTGCTGCTGCTCTTTGCGGGGGAATTCTCCGGGCGGAAAAATCAGGCGTTCCTGATCCGGGCCATGGCCGGCCTGCCGGAGAACGTCTGCCTTGCCCTGCCCGGCCAGGGGCAGAAGCTGGAAGACTGCCGGCGCCTCGCCGGGGAAACGGGCGTGGCGGACCGGGTCTTCTTTCCGGGCCAGCGCAGCGACCTGGGCGACTGGTATGCCGCGGCGGATATCTGCGTCTCCGCCAGCCGCTATGAGGGCCTGCCCTTCAACATCATGGAGGGGATGTACGCCGGAAAGCCCGTGGCTGCCAGCCGCGTGAAGGGGCATACGGATCTGGTGAGCGACGGCGTGGGCGGCTTCCTTTTCGACTGGGGCGACGGGGAGGCGTACTGCCAAAGCATCCGCACCCTGGCGAAGGACCCTGCGCTGCGGGCTTCCATGGGGGAGAAAAACCGGGAGCTGGTGCTGCGCTACGGCAGGGACCGCGTTTTTTCACAGGTCCTGGAGGCGATGACCGGGGAGAAAACCCCGCCGGCGGAATAGGGCAGCGGCCCTTCCGGGCCCTCCGGCGGAGCGCCGGGGCGCGTCCGACGCGCCGGGAAGGGCAAAAAAACCCCGGGAATGGGGCGCAGGTCCTTGCGTTTTCCGAAAAGGCAAGCTATAATATCATATGGGTACATAGTATTTTCCGTAAAGAGTAAAGAATATCATTTGATTTGGAGGTAATCTTCATGGGACTTATCAGTGCTGCTCTGGGTTCTGTCGGCGGCGTGCTGGCCGATCAGTGGAAAGAATACTTCTACTGTGAAGCGATTCCTGCCGATACTCTGGCCGTCAAGGCGTCCAAGCGGGTTTCCGGCCGTTCCAGCAATACGAAGGGGACGGACAACATCATTTCCAACGGCAGCGTGATCGCCGTGGCCGACGGTCAGTGCATGATGATCGTCGAGCAGGGCAAGGTGGTCGACCTCTGCGCCGAGCCGGGCGAATTCGTGTACGATATGTCCACGGAGCCCAGCATCTTCTGCGGCAGCCTGGGCCAGAGCCTGAAGGACGTGCTGGGCACCATGCTCAAGCGCTTCACCTTCGGCGGCGACGCTGCGAAGGATCAGCGGGTCTATTACTTCAACACCAAGGAGATCATCGGCAACAAATACGGCACGCCTTCTCCCGTGCCCTTCCGCGTGGTGGACCGGAACGCCAATCTGGACATCGACATTTCCGTCCGCTGCTTCGGCGAATACAGCTACAAGATCGTGAACCCCGCCGCCTTCTACTGCAATGTCTGCGGCAATGTCAGCGCCGAATACAAGCGCAGCGAGATCGATTCCCAGCTCAAGAGCGAGCTGCTCACCGCGCTGCAGCCCGCTTTCGCCAAGATCAGCGAAATGGGCATCCGCTACAGCGCCCTGCCCGCCCACACCTTTGAGCTGCGGGATGCGCTGAAGGAAGTCCTGACCCGCGACTGGAAGGAGCAGCGGGGCATCGAGATCGCCAATGTGGGCGTCAGCAGCATCAAGGCTTCCGAGGAAGACGAGAAGCTCATCAAGGAGATGCAGCGCAACGCCGCCTTCAAGGATCCCACCATGGGCGCGGCCACCATCATCGGCGCCCAGGCCCAGGCCATGCAGGACGCCGCCAAGAACAGCGGCGGTGCTGCCGTGGGCTTCATGGGCCTCAACATGGCCCAGGGCGCCGGCGGCGTCAACCCGGCGGCCCTCTATCAGATGGGTCAGCAGCAGCAGGCGCAGCAGCCCGCCGCCCCCGCGGCCCCCGCTGCCGAAGGCTGGACCTGCCCCAAGTGCGGCAAGACCGGCAACGTTGGCAAGTTCTGCGGCGAGTGCGGCGCGCCCAAGCCCGCGGACGCCGCCGGCTGGACCTGCCCCAAGTGCGGCGCCGTGAACAAGGGCAAGTTCTGCGCGGAGTGCGGCGCGCCCAAGCCCGCCGGCGAGCCCCTGTATAAGTGCGACAAGTGCGGCTGGGAACCGGAGGATCCGAAGAATCCCCCCAAGTTCTGCCCCAACTGCGGCGACCCCTTTGACACCGGCGACATCGTCGGCTGAAGGGCAGCAGAAACAGAATAAGTAAGAAGGCTTCCGCCGCCGCGGCCTTTCGGACTGCGGCGGCGGAATAACGATGCATCATTGACGGGAGATTGAAATGGGACTTTTTGATAAGAAATTCTGCAGCGTCTGCGGCGATAAGATCGGCCTTCTGGGCAACCGCAAGCTGGAGGACGGCAACCTCTGCAAGGAATGCGCCTCCAAGCTCTCCCCCTGGTTCAGCGAACGCCGCCACAGCACCGTGGCGGACATCAAGGAGCAGCTGGCCTACCGCGAAGCCAACAAGGCGGAAGTGGAAGCCTTCCACACCACCCGCACCATGGGCGAGCGGACGAAGGTCCTGCTGGACGAGGACGCCCGCAAATTCATGGTGACCTCCGCCAGCAACCTGAAGGACGCCAATCCCGACGTGCTGAAGTTTGAGGATGTGACCGGCTGCGATCTGGATATCGACGAGCGCAAGGTCGAGCAAAAGATGAAGAACGCCGAGGGGAAGGAAGTCAGCTATAACCCGCCCCGCTATAAGTATGAGTACAACATGAGCGTCGTCATCAACGTCAACAACCCGTATTTCGACGATATGCGCTTCCAGATCAACGGCAGCACCCTCCAGGGCAAGACCGATCCGGACTATCGCCGCTGCGAGGCCATCGGCCTGGAGATCCGGAAAACCATGAACGAGATCCGTCAGGGGATCCGGGAGGGGATCGCCGCGGCCGCCGCGCCCAAGACGGCGGTCACCTGCCCCAGCTGCGGCGCTTCCACCATTCCCGATGCCAACGGCTGCTGCGAATACTGCGGCGCCGCGCTGAAGGTCTGAGAGACGAAGCTTTGAGGTGAGCACCGCCGTCGGCCGCTTTGCGCCAACGCCCAGCGGGCGCATGCACCTGGGCAACGCCTTTGCCTATCTGCTGGCCTGGCTCTCCGCCCGAAGCGCGGGCGGGGAGATCGTCCTGCGCATGGAAGACCTGGACACTCTGCGCTGCACCGATGCATTCGCGGAGGGCATCCGCCGGGACCTGCGCTGGCTGGGGCTGGACTGGGACCGGGAAACGCCGCCCCAGAAGCTTCGCACCGAAGCCTACGAGGCGGCGCTGGAGAAGCTGAAAAGCCGGGCCAACGTGTTTCCCTGCTGGTGCACGCGGGGCAGCCTGAACCTGGTCAACGCCCCTCATGCCGCGGACGGGCATCCCATCCATCCGGCGTCGTGCCGCCTGCGCTCCGAGGAGGAGCGCAGGCGGATGAAGGGTCCGCCCGCCTGGCGGCTGGAAGCGCCGGACCTGACGGTGGGCTTCACGGACGGGGTCTACGGTCCGTATGAGGAAAACCTGAAAACCGGCTGCGGAGATTTCGTTCTTCGCCGGGCGGACGGGGTCTTCGTCTATCAGCTGGCCGTGGTGGTGGACGACGGGGAAGCGGGCGTTACCCAGGTGGTGCGGGGCTGCGACCTCCTGTCCTCCACGCCCAGGCAGATCTATCTGGGCCACCTCCTGGGCCTGCCGGAGATGCAGTATTGGCATGTGCCCATGCTGACGGACCGGGAGGGAAGGAAGCTCTCCAAGCGGGATGCGGCCATGGACCTGGGGCAGCTGCGGCAGACGCACCGGCCGGAGGAGCTCGTCGGACTTTTGGCCTTCCGCAGCGGGCTGATCCCCCGGGAGGAGGCGGTTTCCCCTCGGGAGCTTTTGGGGGAATTCCGCTGGGACAAGCTGAAAAAAGAGGATATCGTCATCTTGTGAAGGTTACGAGGGCGGTCGGGACCCGTTTCAGTCCCGGCCGCCTTTTTCCATCTTTTCCCGCAGCTTTTCCAGCGCTTTTTTCTCCAGCCGGGAGACATAGCTGCGGGAGATGCCCAGCCTGGCGGCCACCTCCCGCTGCGGCAGCGGGGCTTCGCCGCCGAGACCGTAGCGCAGGGTGACGATCTCCCGCTCCCGCGGCTCCAGTTCGCTTTTCACGAACCGGCGCAGCCGCCGGCTGTCCTCCCGCAGCGCCAGCCGCTCCAGAATGTCGTCCTCCTCGTAGAGCACATCCTGGATGGAGAGGCCGCCTTCCCCCTCGCTGTCCAGCGCGTCGGAAAGGGAGACGTCCCCGGCGGATTTCCGCTGGCTGCGGAAATACATGAGGATTTCGTTTTCGACGCAGCGGGAAGCATAGGTGGCGAGCCGCACCCCCCGGTCCGGCCGGTAGGAGGCGATGCCCTTGATGAGACCGATCGTGCCGATGGAAATCAGATCGTCCTGGTCGCAGGAGGCGGAATAGTATTTCTTGATGATGTGGGCGACCAGGCGGAGATTGTGTTCGATGAGGACGCCGCGGGCCTCCTCGTCGCCCTCCGCCGCCAGGGCCACATATTTCCGTTCCTCGTCCGCGCTGAGGGGACGGGGGAAAGAGCCGCCGCCGTTTCCCAGCCGAAGCATGAGAAAGGCGCTGTTCAGAAGTAAGGAAAGCATACTGCCCAGCATGTTCCCGCTCCTTTCCGCTTGGTACTGCCAGCCTATTCCGGTCCGGTTCGTCCCAATTGTAAACAGAGCGTAAAACCGCCGCGCTGTCTGGCGCGGCGGTTTCATCAGGCCGGCGGCCGCGTCCCCAGGCAGACCGTGAGAAGCAACCCTTCCGGCGCATCCGGGAAAAGGAAACGCAGGCTTTCATATTCCGTCTGAAGCCGGTCTCCCTGAAAAGAGGCGCAAAACCGCGCGCCGGCGAAAATGCCGTCCCCCCGCAGCTTGGCATAGGCTTCCTTCATCGTCCACAGGCGGATCGCCCGGCGGGTCCGGTCTCCCGCGGCGATCCAGCTGAGCTCCGCCGGAGAGCAGACGCGTCGCAGGACCCGGTCCGAGATCGCCCGCGTTTCCTGCAGGTCCACGCCCACCGGCGCTTCCGCCACGGCGGCGGCGACATAGCCGCCGGAATGGCTGAGGGAAACGGAGAGGGGGCAGCCGGGAAGAAAGGGCTTGCCGGCGCCGTCCTCCTCCAAAACCGGCGCTTCTCCCCCCAGAACTTCGCCCGCCAGCTCCATGCAGAGCGCCTCGGCGGAAAGAGACTGCGCCAGACGGCCGCCCCGCAGGCGGCAGAGCCGGAGCGCCCGCGGGCCGCCGCGGCCGAAGGGCAGCGTCGCCCAGGCCCCCGCGTCTTTTGTGACCGGGCGGACTTCACAGCGGAAAACCAAGGACAGCACCCCCTTGCTCAACGGATCGGCGGCCTGGGCCGAAGAAACTTCCGGAATACTTGAAAATAGGGTATGGACAAAACGGGAAAAATGCGATATGATTACTTAGTAACGTGTTCAGATTATTAGAACGGAATGTAATTGTCAAGAAGGAAGTTAACATGAGAAGAATAACAGCCCTGCTGTTCGCCCTGGTTTTCGTCCTGAGCCTGACCGCCTGCAAGGGCAAAAACCAAGAGGGCCAGACGACCCCCGGCAACCTGTCCACCGCCACCCCGAAGCCGTCTTTCCCCCATATCAGCACGGAGACCGTGGATGTGAGCGGAGAATTCACCGGAAAGCTTTGCCGTTATCCCTGGCTGGACACCTATGACATGAATTACTACCGGTTTTTCGAGGATGGGACCTACCAGCACCTGGGGAACAAGGAAATGACGGATGTGCTCGACACCGGCACCTGGAAGATGCTGAAGGATGCGGAAGGGTATCTGACGCTCCACGTTGAGGTGGAGGGGGGAGAATCCTTCGACATGTACGAGATCGAATTGTACGACGAGAATATTTTCGCCCACAGCCTCACGGAAACGGATTATATCTGGGTGCTGTACGATTCGGCAGAATAAAGATAACGCACAGCCGGTTTTCCGGCTGTGCGATTTCACTTTTGGGGTTTCCTTTATTTCGGCAGCTTGGAAAGGGGCTTCTGCAGCAGGAAGCAGATCACCGCAGCCAGAATCAGGTTCACCAGCATGTAGCTGCCGTTGTAGACGATGCTGTAGAGGACCGGGCTGGAATAGGTGGTCCCGGCAAAGGCTTCCGGCTCCAGGATTTTGTAAATAGTGACGCCGCTGATGAAATGGATGATGAAGCGGCAGAAGCTGCCCAGAATGGCGCCCAGGGGAAGACCCTGCTTCATCCGGCGGACAAGTCCGCCCAGGCCCACAGCGCCGTAGGCGATGGAGTAGTCCAGCAGGATGGACTGCCAGCCCCAGGCGAAGCCGCCTGCGAAAAAGCACTTGATGGTGCCGAAGATGAGCCCGGCGGCGACGCCCCAGCCCGCACCCCTGCGCCAGGCGTAGATCAGCAGCGGGACCATGACGATGTCGATGGAGCCGCCCTCCGGCCAGATCTTGAACTTGATGAAGCTGAGGGCATAGGACATGGCGATGCAGAGCGCGCCCTCCACGATGGTGAGCAGTTTTTGATGTTCTTTCATGCTTGCCTCCAAAAAAGTGATCGCGCCCGGACATGCGGACGCGAAAAGAAAGCCCCTGCAGGCCAGATTCCTACGCCGGCATTATCCGGATCAGGTTCCAGGGTTCGGAGAAGCCTCCGTCTCAGCCGCAAAGCAGCACCCCTTTGAAATTGAATTACATTTTAGCCGGGAAGCGGGAGAATGTCAAGTGCATTCCCGCTTTTCCGGAAAGAAAGACGGGAGTGGTTCATTTGAGCAGCATTCCAGAGCGTTTGGCAGCGCTTCGCCGGGAGATGAAAGCCCGGGGCATCGACCTCTATGTGGTGCCCACGGCGGATTACCACGGCAGCGAATATGTGGGCGAGCATTTCAAGGCAAGGCAGTTCATCACCGGCTTTACCGGCTCCGCCGGAACGGCGGTGATCACCGCCGATGAAGCCGGCCTTTGGACCGACGGGCGCTATTTCCTCCAGGCGGAAGCGCAGCTCCAGGGCAGCGGCGTCACCCTCTACCGCATGGCGGAGGAGGGCGTGCCCACCCTTCAGGAATTCCTGGCAGAGAAGCTGCCGGAGAAGGGCTGCATCGGCTTCGACGGCAGGACCGTCAGCGGCGCGGAGGGCCGGGCTTACCGGAAGCTGGCGGAGGAGAAAAAGGGGCGTCTATGCGTGGATGAGGACCTGGTGGGCCTGATCTGGAAGGACCGGCCGCCGCTGCCCGCCGGAAAGGTCTGGCGCTACGGCGTCGAAGTTGCGGGAAAGAGCACGGCGGAGAAGCTGGCGGCGGTGCGCGGGGAAATGGCGAAGCAGGGCGCGGATCGCCATATCCTGACCTCCCTCTACGATATCGCCTGGCTGCTGAACATCCGGGGCAGCGATATCGCCTTCGTGCCGGTGGCCCTCTCCTATCTGGCGGTGACGAAGGAGGAATGCCTCTGGTTCGTGCAGCGCTCCGCCGTGCCGGAGGAGATCGCGGCGGACCTGGCCTCCTGCGGGGTCAGCCTGCGCCCCTACGACGGGGTCTATGCTTATGTGAAGACCGTCGGGGCGGGGGAGAAGGTCTGGATGGATACCGGCAGCGCCAACTACCGGCTGTGCAGCACCCTGCCCGAGGGCGCGGTCCTTCTGGATCGGGCCAATCCCAGCGCCGCCATGAAGGCGGTCAAGAACGAAGCGGAGCTGAAGGCTACCCGCAGCGCCCACCTGAAGGACGCGGTGGTCATGTGCAAGTTCCTCTATTGGCTGAAAACGAACATCGGCAAGGTCCCCATGACGGAGATCAGCGTTTCCGACCATCTGGCGGAGCTCGCTTCCCGGCAGCCCGGCTTCCTGGACCTGAGCTTCGGCACCATCTGCGGCTACGGCCCCCACGGGGCCATCATCCACTATGGGGCGACACCGGAATCCGACGTGCCCCTGCAGCCCGAGGGCCTGCTGCTGGTGGATTCCGGCCGCCATTACCTGGAGGGCACCACGGATATCACCCGCACCGTCGCCCTGGGGCCGGTGACGGCGGCGATGAAGGCGGATTTCACCAGAGTCGCCCGGGCGAATCTCAACCTCATGTTTGCCCGCTTCCTCTACGGCTGCAGCGGCATGAATCTGGATATCCTGGCCCGGGAACCCTTCTGGGAGGCGGCGCTGGACTACAAGCACGGCACCGGCCACGGCGTCGGCCACGTGCTGAATGTGCACGAGGGCCCCAACGGCTTCCGCTGGCGGCGGAGCCCGGACCGCAGCGAGCACGCGGTCCTGGAGGAGGGCATGATCACCTCCGACGAGCCCGGCGTCTACCGGGAGGGGGAATACGGCATCCGCCTGGAAAATGAGATCCTCTGCCGCAAGGGGGAGAAGAACGAATACGGGCAGTTTATGTATTTTGAGAATCTGACCTTCGTGCCCTTTGACCTGGAGGTCATCGACCCCGCCCAGATGGACAGGAGCGAGATCCGGAAGCTGAATGCGTTCCATGCTCAGGTTTACGAGAAGGTATCTCCCTGGCTGGAAGCGGAGGAGGCCGCCTGGCTGAAGGAAGCCACCCGCCCGATCTGATAAAAAAACACCCCGGCAGTCCCGCGGGACCGCCGGGGTGATGCATTTTCCTTACGCAAAGAAAACCCTGGAGCAGAAAGCCGGCTCGCCGGTCTCGCCGTGGAGACCCAGGACGGAATGGCAGTCCGGCGCGCTGCGCAGCATGAGAGACACCTCTTCTCCGTCGTGGAGCTCGCCGACGAAGTAAAGCTCCAGCCGCCGCAGCAGCCCTTCCCGGATGCCCGCGGCGCTGAGGGTGTCGAAGATCATGTCCCCGTAGCGGGCGTTGTTCACGTGGCCCAGTCCGTCCAGCCAGCTGGGGTAGACCTTTCGCCTGTCCGCTTCCCGGTATTCCTCGAGCCGGGGGGACATGCGGCTTTCCGCTTCGATCAGCGCTTCGCCCGCCGGCAGGGTGTATTTCTCCAGATAGGCCCGGTCCCGGATGATTTTCCTGGCCCCCAGGTCGATGAGCCCGGAAAAGCAGGACATGGCCGCCGCCCGCTCACCGCCCATGTGGCGGTATTCCAGCTCGCGGCGGAACAGGGGCCCTCTGCGGCCGGAAAACCAGGTGCGCCCCGTGAGCACCTCGCCGGGCTCGATGGGACCGAAGACCTCGGCGGTGAGGGACAGGAACGCCCAGCTGACGTTTTCCTCCCGGACGAGCCGGGGATTGTCCATGCCGATGTCCAGCAGATGCTCCTCCAGCGTCGTCTCGATGATGCGGAGGAGACCGGAAATCTGGATGTCCCGCCGGCTGTTCAGCATGCTGGAATCCACCAGCGCGCGATATTCCATTTGCTTTTCGTCTGTCATGTACGATACCTCCCGCAAGGATGGAGGTATTATATACGCTTTGCCGCCCGGAGGCAAGCGCTGCGGCCTCCCCGGGGCAAAAAACCGGTTGAAAAGGGACAGGGGATATAGTATGATAAATAAAATGAATCAAACAGGAGGTAGCACAATGGTCCCTTATTCCGACGATGAGCTGAAGGTCATCGGCGAGCATATCAGCACCACGTCCTTCGGCGGCAGATTCACCTTCAAAACCCCCAAATACAACACCCCCATCACTCCCAGGGAGAATGTGGCCCTCTGCGTCAAGCGGGAGAAGCCCTGTTGGTTCCCCTCCTCCGCAGATTTTCTGAACATCGAATCACGCACCAACATCGACCATGTGGCCCGGGCCGAGGTCATGGACATGGGCCCGCCCTACAAGGAGGAGGAGAAGGGCGGCAAGGATCTGTTCGGGATCAAGTGGATCTTCGTGCCCACGGCGGGCGGCAGCATGGTGCAGCCCGGCAACCCCACCCTGCTGGACGCCAACGACTGGCCGGAGGTCATCAAGTTCCCGGATATCGACGCCCTGGACTGGGACGAGTGCAGGCGCCTCAATTCCTGCATGAACGAAACCACCCGCAGCTTCTACGTCACCTTCCAGAACGGCATTTTTGAACGGCTCATCAGCTTTATGGATTTCGAGGGGGCGGCCATGGCCCTCATCGACGAGGAACAGCAGGACGCGGTCCACGCGCTGTTCAGCAAGCTCGTGGATATGTACAAATCCCTGATCGACCATTATCTTGAGATATTCCAGCTGGACGGCGTCCTTTTCCACGACGACTGGGGCTCCCAGCGCGCCCCCTTCTTCTCCCTGGACGTGTGCATGGAGATGGTGGCGCCCTACCTCAAGCAGATCGTGGACTACTGCCATGAGAAGGGGCTTTGGTTCCAGCAGCATTCCTGCGGAAAGAACGAGCTTCTGGTCCCCGCCATGGTCTATGCGGGCGTGGATATGTGGCAGCCCCAGTCCATGAACGACGTGGAGATGCTGCGGGAGAAATACGGGGACAAGATCATGTTCTCCATCACGCCGCCCGCCGTTCCCAGGGACGCCGCCGACGAGGTGGTGGACGCCGAAGCGAAGAAGTTCGTGGATAAATACGCGCCGGACTTCGCGGAAAAGCCCTTCCTGGTGGGCACCTTCTTCGCCGACCCCCGCTTCACCAAGGCGATCTACAAATACAGCCGCATCGCTCTGAGCAAATAAGACGATTGGAATGGGCAAGGGGCGTCCGCAGCGGTCTGCGGGCGCCCTTTCCCGAGAGAAGCATGAAACGATTTCTGTGCATCCTAGTGTGCCTGCTGACCCTTCCGCTCCTGCCGGCCGGCGCCGCGGAGGAAACGGGCATCTGCGGCGACAACCTGAGCTGGACGGTGTCCGACGGCGTGCTGACGATCTCCGGTCACGGGGAGATGTATTGGTATGACATGGGCTCCGCGCCCTGGTATCCCCTGCGGCAGAGCATCCGCTCCGCCGTCGTGGAGGAGGGGGTCACGGGCCTCAGCTACTGCTGCTTTTTTTATCTGACGGAGCTGCGGGAGGTCTCCCTGCCGGGCACCCTGAGCAGCCTGGGCGGCATGGCCTTCTACGGCTGCCGCAGCCTGCCGGAGGTGCTGATCCCCGCGGAGGTCAACGACATCGGGGAGGACGTCTTCTACAGCTGCCTCAGCCTCTATGCCATCCGCGTGGACGACGCGAACCCCGGCTATCGGGATGACGACGGCGTCCTGTTCGGGGGAACGTCGCTCATCTGCTACCCGCCCGCCCGTCCGGCGGAACGCTATGAGATCCCCTACGGCACGGAGAAGGTGAGCGTCTGCGCCTTTTCCTACTGTACGCTGAAGGAGATCAGCATCCCGGAGACCGTCCGCAGCTTCGACCCCACCGCTCTGACGGACTGCTATTCCCTCCGCAGCGTGGAGGTGGCCTGGGGCAACTGGTACTACACGGCCAGGGACGGCGTGCTGTTCACCGGCAGCCTGCAGACGCTGATCTGCTATCCCATGAAAAAGAGCGGCAGCAGCTACCGCCTCCCGGCGGAGGTGAAGGATATTGCCATCCGCGCCTTTGCGGGGAACGCCAGCCTGCAGCGCGTGGAGATACCGGGGACACTGGAAAGCATCGGAAGCCTGGCTTTTCTGAACTGCACCGCCCTGCGCCGGGTCTATTTCCACGCTGGCGCCCCGGAGAGCATGGGCTTCAACCCCTTTCCGGACGGCGTGAGCATCTTCTATCCCGCGGAAGGGGAGGGCTGGACCGCGCTGGACGCCGAAGCCTGGAGCGTCCGCCGGCTGGCGGCCTGGACGGAAAACACGGACCTTCTGCCGAAAAAAACGAGGCGCACCCAATGATCGTTTGTACTGGTGAAAGAGAGGATCGAGCCCATGAGCCGACAGCGTGAAGTCCTTGCCTGGAATCCGGAGCACTGCCGGCACTGCTTCGGCTGCATCGCCATGTGCGTCCGCGGCGCTCTGACCCTGGACCACGAGCACGGCGTCCTGAGCTATAATATCCGAAAGTGCATCCGCTGCAACAGCTGCCTGCGGGCATGCCCCACGGGCGCGCTCCACGTGGAGGCGGTTCACGAGGCTTGACGCGCTTTTCCTTCGTTCACCCGGGATCCCATTGCCGATTCCGGGTGTTTTTTCATTGTATTTCCCCCGCCGGTCTGCTATACTGGCGCCAGGAAGATTAAAAAAGAAAAGGAGAATCGAGCATGGGAAAATATGACGACCTGATCTTCACGATCCCGCAGGAGCATCATTCCTGGTATGGCTTCGTGGCGCCCCGGGGCTTCTTCCGCGGCACCACCATGATGGAGAAGGCCCACGTCTATATGGACTGGACCGCCGTCAACAAGCCCCTGCCCATGGAGGTGCCCCACACCCACCACTGCGCCGACGAATACCTGGTGTTCACCAATGCCGACATGACCAACTTCTTCGAGTTCGACGCGGAGATCGACGTCTGGCTGGGAGAGGATGCGGAGAACATGGAAATGTTCACCATCACCCAGCCCACCATCATCCGCGTCCCGCCGAAGCTGTATCACTGTCCCGTGAACTTCCGCAGGATCAACCCGGAAAAGCCCATCGTCTTCTCCGCGGTCTACCTGGACGGCGACTGGTCCAAGATCAACCGGCGTGTCAACGAGCAGGGCAGGGAAGAATTCACCTATGACGGCGCGGGCATCCGCCGCTGCGTCATGGACCGCTCCAAGGAGTGCATCTACTGCGGCAAATGCTTCTCCAAGGCCATGAAGGACTTTGACGAGAAGAAGCCGGAGGAGAAGAAGGATGCGCCCGCCCCCCAGCAGAACCTGCTGGCCCCCTACTATGAGATGGCGAAAAAGCCCCGCACCGGCAAATACGACAAGTATGTCTATCCCTACAAGCCCGACGTGCACACCGACAGCCGGTTCCTGAGCCCCCGGGGCGGATTCCGCGGTCAGGAGGAGATGGAGGAGAGCCGCCTGTGGTATCTCTACAACATCGTGCAGAAGGAATGCACCATCGGCGAAGTCCACATGCACCATGCGGTGGAGGAATACCTGTTCTTCACCGGCGCGGATATCTCCAAGTTCTTTGAATTCGACGCCGAGATCGAGATCTCCCTGGGGCCCGATCCCGAGCATTTGGAGACCTACACCATCACCGAGCCCACGGTGGTCCGCGTCCCCGCCGGCCTCTGGCACGGCCCGGTGGTCATCAAGCGCCTGGGCGCGCCCATCAACTTTGAGCCCTTCTATCCCAACGGAAGCTACGGCAAGATCGTTTACCGCGACGGCCAGTACATCTACGACGGCAGGGACCTGCCGAAGAAGTGATCGAAGCATAAAAGCGCCGCCTGCCCCAACCGGGCAGGCGGCGTTCAGACTGTAGACAAACCTTTCGGCAGAGGTTCGACATGCATGGGGGAACCGTGAGGGGGGACGGGAATCCCCCCTCACGTAATATCCTTGCAAAATCAGAATGCATTTCTGATTTTGCGCTCAAGCTGTCGACAAAGTGTCGACAGCTTGAGCGCCGCCTGCCCCAACCGGGCAGGCGGCGTTTTGTGTGTGCAGTTCAGAATCCATACATGTCCATGAAATAGACGATCATCTTTACCGCCTGGGCGCGGGTGGCGCCGCCGAAGGGGTCGAGGCTGCCGTCGGGGAAGCCGTTGATGATGCCCCGGCTCACGGCCCAGACCATGGCGTCCCGCGCGTAGCGGGAGGTCCTGTCCCCGTCCGTGAAGGCGCTGAGGTCCCCGGAGGGGACGTTGTCCATCTCGCTGATGGTGATGAAGCGGTAGAGGATGGCGACCATCTGCTGCCGCTGGATGGGCTCGTCCCCGGCAAATTCCCCGGTGGTCTTGCCGGTGATGATGCCGAAGTCGCCGGACCAGCGGGCGACGGCGGCAAAGGGCGTTTCGTCGCCGACGTCCGTGAAGGAGAAGCTGCCGTTGATCACGGTGCTGCCGTTCAGGCTCAGCTGGAGGTTTGCCAGCATCCGCACGAAATCCATGCGGGTCATGGGATCGTTGGGGCGGAAGGTATCGCTGCCGCCGTCGATGATGCCCCGGATCAGCGCCTCCCGCACGGAGGGCGCATACCATACCTTCTCGGAAACGTCGCTGAACCGGTGGATGCGGGTATCGAATTCCATGATCGCGCCGGTGAGGGAATCCGAAACCAGGATGCTGTTTCCGCTGACCAGGATGCCCTGGGGGGAAGCCAGAAGCAGATCGTCCTCGCTGGTGACCGCCATGGTGCTGACCCGGCCATCCATGAGCCGCCGCACGGCCCCGTTGCCGGTGTCGGCGATATAGACCGTGCCGTCGTCGCTGACGGCGACGCCCTGGGGGTGCTCGAACAGGGCAGAAGCCGCGGGCCCGTCGGCATAGCCGCAGCCGTAGACCCCGTATTCGTCCATTTCGCCGCCGTCTCCCGCCAGGACCTCCAGCTTGTTCCCCTCCAGGCGGAGGATGCGGCTGCGCCCGGTCTCGGCGATGTAGAGCGCGCCGTCATGCCAGCAGAGCCCCGTGGGGCCCTGAAGGCCGGTCCGGACCGTGGTGAGATTGCCCTCCGTGTCCAGGCGGCGGATCGCGCCGTTGCCGGTGTCGGCGATGTAAAGCCCCCCTTCGTCATCCCGGGCAAGGCCGGTGGGACGGGAGAGCCGGGCGTCCGTGCAGAAGCCGTCCAGGAAGCCGGCTTCCCGCTTGCCGGCCGCCGTCATCACCTTGCCGCCGGCAATATAGCGGACCGTGTTGGAACCGGCGTCGGAGACCGCCCAGCCCTCCAGGAAGGGAACGATCGCCCAGGGCTCCGCAAAGCGGGCCTCCGTCAGGGCGGCGTCGAAGTAATCGGGGAAGACGACGCCGCTGGCATCCCGATAGCTGCGGTCGCCGGCAAGGACCGCGGCCTCCCCGTCCCGGACGCGCCAGACGACCTTGTTTTGGATGTCCGCCGCATACAGGGTGCCGCCGTCCAGCCAGATACCGGAGATCATGCCCCCCTCAAAATCCGGGGAGACGAAGGCGGCGGAGACGGCGCAGGTCAGGATGGCGCAGATCAGCAGTACAGCCGGAAGGATTCGTTTCATGGTCATTTCCTTTCTTCCATGTCCAGGGAGTCCAGCGTCAGCACCTCGAAGCCCTCCGCTTTCCCCTTGAGCTTGACGCTTCCGCCCAACGAGGTGGTCCTTGCCCGGTCGCCCAGGGCGTCGGCCACGGCGCGGGAGATGTAGATCGTGCCGCCCGGCGCGTTGGATTCCAGCCGGGAAGCCGTGTTCACGGTGTCGCCGATGGCGGTGTAGTCCATGCGCTGGGGCGCGCCGATGTTGCCCACGACGGCGGGTCCGAAGTGGACGCCCACGCCGAAGCTGACGGTGCGCCCGAAGCGCTCCTGCAGCTGCCGCCCCAGCTCCTTGGAGCCCTCCACCATGTCCATGGCGGCGCAGCAGGCCAGGTAAACCGGGTCCTCCTGGGGCAGGGGGGCGTTCCAGAAGGCCATGGTGCAGTCCCCGACGAATTTGTCCAGGGTGCCGTGACGGCGCATGACGCATTCCGTGGTCAGGGTCAGGTATTGGTTGATGATGCTCACCACCGTGGGGGGGTCCAGGGATTCGCTCATGGTGGTGAAGCCGCGGATATCCACAAAAAGCACGGCGATGTCGAAGGTCCTGCCTCCCAGGTCCTCCGCCGCGCCGCCCTTCACCAGCAGCTCCTTGAGGATCGCCGGGTCCACATAGCGCCGGAAGGTGTTGGTGATATAGCGCTTTTCCAGGGAGGCCCGGATGTAGTTCAGGGCCACGGAGGCGATGAAGACGGCGGTGACGGCCGCGGGGATCCACAGCACGTGGAGCACCAGGCCCGCCAGCCGGTACAGGCCCAGACAGAGGCCGATCCAGAGGGCGCAGAGGAGAAGCCAGGCCACGGCGGCGTGGAGCATCTTCCGGTCCCACAGCCACCAGAAGCAGAGGCCGGAAAGAAGGAACAGGAGCGCAAGCTGCCACAGCCGCCCCACCTCCCTGGGATAGAAGCCAGTGTCGAAGGCTTCGATCAGGTTCGCGTGGAATTCGATGCCGTACATGGGGGCCGCGTGGTCCATGCTGGTGCGGTATTCGTCCTGCATGCCCGGCGCATAGGGGCCGATGAGGACGATCTTTCCCGCAAAGTGGTCCCGGGGCACGGTCCCTTCCATCAGGTCGAGGATACTGACGCCGCCGTAATAGCTGCCGGGCATCCCGGTAAAGGGAATGTAGAAAAAGCCCTTGGCGTTGGTCGCGGGCCGCTCTGACGGCGCCTTGCCGCAAAATGCGGCGTACTTTTCATAAATCACCCGGGAAAAGGAATCGACCCTGCCGGTCCCCGGCACATCCACGAAGAGCTTCGCGTGGCGCAGGATGCCGTCGCTGTCCGCCATGGCGTTGATATGCCCGGTGCCCGAAACGGCGGCCAGGGCGTCATAGGGCTTGTCCCAACCCTGCAGGGCCTGCTTGTCCACATAAAAGCCGCCGCCCTCCGCCGCGAGATCGCTGCGGAAGGTCCCCGCGGAGGCAAAGACCAGGTTGCCGCCCTCCGCCGCCGCAGAGGCCAGCGCCGCGTCCTCTGCGGGGTCTGCGCTTTCCCCCACAAAGAGCACGTCGACGCCGATGACCGCCGGCTTCAGCGATTCTTCGCCGTTCAGATAGCGGATCGCCCGGGCCATGGCGCTGCGGGGCCAGGGCAGGGGCCCCAGGGCGTCCACCGCCCGCTGGTCCATGCCCACGACCACGATGGGAACGTCCCCGGCGGCGGGAGACTGATAGAGCGCGTCGGACACGGTCAGGTCCTGGTCCCGCAGCAGCCCCAGGGCTGCCGGAGCAGTCAGCGCCGCGGCGGCCAGCACCGCTGCGAGGATGCGTTTAAGTGCCGGGGAAATCTTCATAGCGCCTCCATTGCGGAAAAAGTGACGTCAGCCGCAGCGGCGGCTGCTTACTTGGCGGCCGGCGCATCCGCGGCGGCCGGACGTATTTCGATCACGGGGTCCTTCGGAACGATGAAGGTGCAGACGAAGGCTTCCGTGTCGTCGTGGAAGGTGACCGGGCCCCCGCCCAGCACATAGCCGTTGACCAGAACCTCGACGGAAACCCCGCCGGGCGCGCCGCCCAGGTAGAAGGTGAATTCCTCTCCCTCCCTGGCGGTGGTGATGGGGGTGTTGCCCTCCGTGGGGAAGAAGACTTCATAGTAGAAGTTATCCGTGCCCTGGGGGATGAGGACGGCGAAATCATAGGTCGTCTCGAAGACGGCGGTGTATTCCGCGTCGCCCGTGACGGGGACGGGGTCCCTGTCCCAGCCGGTGAAGGCGTAGACTACCCCCGCCGCGCCCTCCTTCACGGGGGCGTCGTGCTTCGGGGTCTTTCCGTAGGCAACGGAGGTCGTGTCGATGACGGAGCCGTCGTCGCTGCGCCAGGTGACGGTGTATTTGCGGTCGGAAGCCTTGAAGACGGCGGTATATTCCGCGTCGCCGTCGGCGGCGGAGGGCTCCGGCGTCCAGCCGGAGAAGGCATAGTCATGCGCTTCGTCCGATTCCTTCACGGGCTTTTTCCCGCTCCATGCGGGCACCGTGCCCGCCGAAACCCGCTCGGTCTTCAGCACCCGGTCGCCGTCCTTCCAGGTGACGGTGTAGGAGGCTTTCCCGAAGGCGGGATCGACGGATTCCGCCGCGGGGGGCGCTTCGACGGCTGCCATGGCGGCCTCCAGTTCCTCCGCCTCCCGGGCCTCGGCTGCGGGAAGCGCGGCGATCAGCTGCTCCACCCGATAGACCCCTTCCTGCCGGATATGGTCCTGCAGCTCGCTGTTATCCCGCACTTCCCGCAGGAAGAAGGCGGGAAGCTCGAAGATGCCGGCGGGGGAGACGCCCTCCCCCGGGCGGAAGGCCTGGCCGCCCGCGACGGCCTGCGCCGATCCGCCGCCGTGGACCACGCCGTGTCCGGTGACGAAGATCACCTCCCGGAGACTCACGACGCCGGAGGAGCCGCGCACGCCCAGCACCATGGAGCTAGTGCGGATCTCCATGGATTCGTTGGCCTCCAGGGGCGAGGTCACGTTGAAGCTGAGCTGGCCGCATTTCAGCTTGACCTGCAGCTTCCGCCAGGATTTCCTGATGGTGACGGTGGTATCCCGGTCCAGCTTCACCGCCTTGGTGTCGTCCAGCAGGATGTAGGCGCTGCTGTCGCTGCCGGTGCTGACGGTGTAGCCGCTGTAAAGCCGCATGTCCTTCACGTAGCTCAGGCTGTTCCCCACGGAATCCTGAACGGATACGCTGCCCTCCGCCAGCTGCAGACGCATCACAGCGGCTCTGGCGGCCGCGGCGGAGGCGGGTTCGGCCAGGGTAATGAGCAGCCCCAGCGTCAATATCAGGCTCAGGAATCGTTTCATATGCTCTCCTCCCACGCTCTGCTTGCTTCAAACAGAGCAAGAATACTGCCGTCCAGGCTGCCCTCCTCCACCATGCTGCGGAGGATCGCCAGGGCTTTCTCCACGGGCATGGGGGCCTTGTAGGGGCGGTCCCGGGCGGTCAGCGCGTCGAATACGTCCAGAATGGTCAGCAGCCGCACCTCCCAGGGGATATCCTCCGCGGTCAGGCGCCGGGGATAGCCCTTGCCGTTGAGGTATTCGTGGTGCCCGCCGGCCCATTGGGGCACCTGGGCATAGGTTTTCGGGAAGCTGACGTGCTCCAGGATGCGGCCGGTGACGGTGACGTGGCTCTCCATGATGCGCCGTTCCTCCGGCGTCAGGGTGCCCTTGCGGATGGAGAGGTCCCGGTGCTCCTCGTCGGTGAGCCAGGGGCGGGTATTTCCCTCTTCGTCGGTGAAGCTGCGCGCGGCCAGGGCGTCCGCCTGCGCCAGGTCCTCATCCGTCACAAAGCCCGCCTTGTTGAGCCTTTCCACGAGGGCCATGCCCTCCTTTCGCGCCTCTGCCAGCGCTTCCGCCTCCGCCTCCGTCAGCTTTCCCTCCAGCAGGGCGATGCGGTCCAGCAGGGCCATGGTGCGGAAGCGCTGCCGGATATCCTCCAGCGCGGGGCCCAGGCGGCTTTCCTTGTCCATGACCTCCAGCGGCACCACCAGCTTGCCCACGTCGTGGAGCCAGACGCTCAGCAGGAAGGTGCGCCGCTTGTCGCTGTCGAAGCGGTATTCGCTGCCCTGCCGGTCCAGCCAGTCCAGAAAAGCGGAAGCGTATTTCACCATGTTGCGGGTGTGGTTGGCGTTGTAGGGGGTTCGCTCGTCGATGGCGGTGGAGAGGGCCCCCACCAGGGAATCCAGCAGGGCGGTGATCTGCTCGGCATAGCGCATGTTGGTGAGGCTGATGGCCGCCTGCGAGGCGATGGCCATGGCCAGCAGCTCGATGCTGCTGTCGAAGGAGATCGTGTTGCCCTCCCCATCCAGGGCGTTGATGAGCTGCATCGCGCCGATCAGCTGGCCCCGGTCGTCCGCCAGGGGCAGCACCAGCATGGTTTTCGTGCGGTAGCCGGTCATCTCGTCGTATCTGGCGGAGCCGGAGAAATTGAAGCGCGTATCGGAACGAACGTCGGAAATGTTGATGGGTTCCTTGTGCAGCACGACCCAGGAGCAGACGTAGCTGGGGTCCATGGGCACGGGCGGCAGGGTGATGGGGTCCGCATGGCCGCCCTGGCGAACGCCCATGGAGCGGGTCACCATGCGGCAGAAGTGCAGACCGTCGTCCTCCAGAAGGTAGAGGGTGCCCGCGTCGCAGTCAGCGAGGTCCATCGCCGTGTCCAGGATCTGGGAGAGCAGCGTTTCCCTGTCCCGCTCCGCGGAAAGGGAGAGGCACATGCGCAAAAACTGGCGTATCTGTTCGGGGGTCATAGGACGATCACCTCCTGATCCAGGGCAAAGCCGAAATCGGGATAACGGGCGGTCAGCTGCGCCTGGGCTTCGGCCAGCATGCTGTCCGTGTGAAAGGGGTCGTGGTGGATGATGCGCAGCTTTCCCGCCCCTGAGGCCAGGGCGAGGCGAACGGCCCGGCTCCAGGTGCTGTGGCCGAAGGAGGAGCGGAGGGGCCATTCCTCGTCGAAATACTGACCGTCGCACAGCAGCAGGTCGCAGCCCCGGGCAAATTCCGCCAGAGCGGGCAGGTTTTCGTCGGTCACCGTGCAGTCCGGCATGAAGACGACGGTATGTCCGCCCCCCCTGAGCTTCATCAGGGTCACGCCGCCGGGGTGGCAGCCCCGGGCGGTCTCCACCGTCAAAGCCCCCAGCTGCAGCCGCTCCGGCAGCGGGCGGAAGCGCACCTCCGCGGGCAGGTCCTTCAGGCGCACCGGCCACAGCGGCGGGGAGAAGATGCGGTCAAGGATCGTCTCCGCCTCCGCGGCATCCCGGCATCCGGCATAGATATGCAGATGGTTCCGCCCATCCATCAGCAGGGGAGAGAGGGCGAGACCCAGCAGATGGTCCGTGTGGAAATGGGAGAGCAGCAGGCTCAGGGACCGGTCTTCCGCCGCCGGGGGAAGAGGGCAGTTCATCAGCCCGGTCCCCGCGTCCAGCAGGAGGGATTCCCCGGCCAGCTCCGCCAGGATGCAGGTCGTGTCTCCGCCGAACCGGGCGAATTCGCTCCCGGCCCTCGGAACGCTCCCTCTGGCGCCGAGGATCGTCACGCGGTCCATGCAGATACCACCAGCTTTCAGCGTTGCTATTTATCCATAAAATAGAATACGTTTCCTTTGAACGGATGTCAAGGGCAATAGGGCAAGCTTTTCGTATAGGTTCACCATTGACTTTTTCTTTTCCCTATGCTATGATCGCGTATCACAAAAAAACGATCGCATATCGGCTGTTTTTATGCCTGACAGGAGGACGGACATGGTAGAAGAAAGCATGCAGTATATCAGCGCCTATGATCCCGAAATCGCGAAGGTGCTTTCCCTGGAGCTGGACCGGCAGCGCAACAATCTGGAGCTGATCGCCTCGGAAAACCTGGTCAGTCAGGAGGTCATGGCGGTCATGGGCAGCGTGCTGACCAACAAGTACGCCGAAGGTTACCCCGGCCGCCGCTTCTACGGCGGCTGCGAATATGTGGATATGGCCGAGAATATCTGCATCGAGCGGGCCAAGATCATCTTCGACGCCCACTATGCCAACGTGCAGGCCCACTCCGGCTCCCAGGCCAACTACGCCGTGTACCTGGCCCTCTGCAAGCCGGGGGACACGGTCATGGGCATGAGCCTGGACAACGGCGGCCATCTGACCCACGGCAGCGCCGCCAACTTCTCCGGCAAGAATTATCACATCGTTTCCTACGGGCTGGACCCCGCCACCGGCAGGATCGACTACGATCAGGTCCGGGACCTGGCCCTGGCCAACCATCCGAAGATGATCATCGCCGGGGCTTCCGCCTATCCCCGGATCATCGACTATGCCATCTTCAGCGAGATCGCCAAGGAAGTGGGCGCCTATCTGATGGTGGACATGGCCCACATCGCCGGCCTGGTGGCGGCAGGGGAGCATCCCTCTCCCGTGCCCTATGCCGACGTGGTCACCACCACCACCCATAAGACCATGCGCGGCCCCCGCGGCGGCATCATCCTCACCAACGACGCCACGATCGCCAGAAAGATCGACAGCGCCATCTTCCCCGGCGTGCAGGGCGGCCCCCTCATGCACATCATCGCCGCCAAGGCAGTGGCCCTGGGGGAGGCGCTGCGGCCCGACTTCAAGGCGTATCAGCATCAGATCGTCGCCAACGCCGCCACCCTGGCCCAGAGCCTGAAGGACGGCGGGCTGGAGCTGGTCTCCGGCGGCACGGACAACCACCTGATGCTGGTGGACCTGCGCAAGCTGGAAATCAGCGGCAAGGAGCTTGAGACGCGGCTGGACAGCGTCCGCATCACCGCCAACAAGAATGCCGTTCCCGCCGATCCCCGGCCGCCCAAGGAGACCAGCGGCCTCCGGTTGGGTTCTCCCGCCGTCACCAGCCGCGGCTTCAAGGAGCCGGAGATGAAAGAGGTGGGCGAGCTGATCTGCAAGGCCACCCTGGATTTTGCCGCCAACCGCAAGGAGGTCCTGAACCGGGTGTCGGAGCTGTGCCGCCGCTTCCCCATCTACGAGCGCAAGACCCCCTCCACCCGGGACAGCATGTTCCCCGCGTAAAAGCCCTGGCTGCCGGCATCCGGCGCAGCGGCCGTTTCTCCGCGATGTAAAGAATACGCCCCCGGTGCGGTTTGCATGGACCGCACCGGGGGCGTTCTCACGTTTGCTTACCGGATCTGTCCGTCGCCGTAGACCACGTATTTCCAGCTGGTCAGCTCCTTGAGGCCCATGGGGCCCCGGGCGTGCATCTTCTGGGTGGAAATGCCGATCTCGGCCCCGAGGCCGAATTCGCCCCCGTCGGTGAAGCGGGTGGAGGCGTTGACATAGACGGCGGCGGCGTCCACCTCGTTCAGGAACCTCTGGGCGGCGAAATAATCCCGGGTCACGATGGCCTCGGAGTGGCCGGTGCCGTGCTTTTCAATGAAGGCCATGGCCTCCTCCTCGCTGTCCACCACCCGGACCGCCAGGATATAGTCCCCGTATTCCGCGTCCCAGTCCTCCTCCCCGGCGGGCACGCCGCGGCTGCCCAGAATGGCCAGGGAAGCGTCGTCGCAGCGCAGCTCCACCTTGTCCTGATCCAGCAGGGGAACGGCCTTTTTGAGAAACTCTGCCGCGACGTCCCGGTGGATCAGCACGCACTCGGCGGCGTTGCACACGGAGGGACGGGAGCATTTGGCGTTGTAGAGGATCTTCGCCCCCATGTCCAGGTCCGCGTCCTTGTCGATGTAGACGTGGCAGACGCCCTCCCCTGTGCGGATGACGGGGACGGTGGCCTCCTTCGCCACGGTGCGGATGAGCTGCGCCCCGCCCCGGGGGATGAGCACATCCACATAATCGCTGAGGTGCATCAGTTCCCGCGCGCTCTCCCGGCTGGTATCCTCTACGAGGCAGATGCAGTCCTCCGGCAGCCCGGCCTCCTTCAGGGCCTCACGCATCAGCTTCACCGCCGCCATATTGGAGCGGATGGCCTCCTTGCCCCCCCGCAGGATGCAGGCGTTGCCGGATTTCAGGCAGAGGGCCGCGGCGTCCACCGCCACGTTGGGCCGCGCCTCAAAGATGATGGCGATGACCCCCAGGGGTACTCTCCGGCGGCCGAGGATGAGGCCGTTGGGCCGCGTCTCCATGCCGTCCACGCTGCCGATGGGGTCCGGCAGGGCGATCACCTGGCGGATGCCGTCGGCGACGCCCATGATCCGTTTCTCCGTCAGGGTCAGGCGGTCCAGCAGGGAGGGACGCATGCCCGCAGCCCGCGCCGCAGCCAGGTCTTCTTCGTTGGCCTTCAGCCACTGCGCGCTGCCTTCCGTCAGCTTGTCCGCCATGGCGGCCAGCGCCTTGTCCTTCTGCGCGCTGCCGGCGATGGCCAGCGCCTTTCCCGCTGCCTTCGCGGCCGCGCCCAATGCATTCAGCGTCATGTTCATTCCCTCCCGTTTCCGGAGGCAAGGAAGCGGGTGCCGATGGGCTGCCCCGCCACGATGCCGTAGATATCTTCCATTCTCGAGCCGTTGGTGATCACCATTTCCACGCCCGCGGCCATGGCGATGCCGGCGGCGTTCAGCTTGGTCGCCATGCCGCCGGTGCCCCGCCAGGTGCCGCTGCCCCCCGCCAGCCGGAGGATATCCTCCGTCAGCGCCGTCACCGTGGGGATCAGCTTCGCGTGGGGGTCCGCGTGGGGGTCCGCGTCATAGAGCCCGTCGATGTCGCTGAGCAGCACCAGCAGGTCCGCTTTGCAGAGCTTGGCGACGATGGCGCTGAGGGTGTCGTTGTCGCCCAGGATCTTGTTGTGGCCCGTCTCGATCTCCGCGGAGGAGACCGAGTCGTTTTCGTTGACGATGGGGATGACCCCCATCTCCAGCAGGGCGGAGAAGGTGTTGGAAAGGTGCTCCGCCCGGATGGAATCGTCCACGTCGTCCCCGGTCAGGAGGATCTGGGCCACCGAGCAGGTGTATTCGGAAAAGAGCTTGTCGTAAATATGCATGATGTTGCACTGGCCCACGGCGGCCGCCGCCTGCTTATAGCGAAGCTCCGTAGGCCGGGCGCCCATCTGCAGCTCCGCCACGCCCACGGCGATCGCGCCGGAGGAGACCAGGATCACCTCGTGGCCCATGCCGTGCAGGTCCGCCAGCACGCGGGCCATATGCTCGATGCGCTGCAGGTTCAGCGCGCCGGATTCGTGGGTCAGCGTGGAAGTGCCCACCTTGATGACGATGCGCTTTTTTTCCTTCATGGAAACCTCCCCTCTGCCCGAAAGCAGACGTCTGTAACCGGCCCCGGCGTGTGCGCGGGAAAAAAGGGATTGACATTCCTTCGCCGGTCTGTTAATATACCGTTTGCTGATGATTTGCGATGCTAGTGTAGCTCAGTCGGTAGAGCAGCTGATTCGTAATCAGCAGGTCGGGAGTTCGAGTCTCCCCACTAGCTCCACGTCGCCGCGGCGGTCTTTCCGCCGCGGCGGCGTTTTTCTTTTCAGAAATAGCTGTCCCGGCGGGAGAGCTTCTTCATCAGAACAAGGGCCGCGATGAACATGGCGGTGACGAAAACGAGGAAGATGAGCCCGAAGCCCTCCTCCTCCGAGAGGGCGATGGTGTCGTAGCAGCCGTGGAGGGCCGTGGGGATGAGGAAGGCCTTCCACATGCTGTTTTCGCTCCTGTCATGCCAGCCGCAGTTTTCATAGCGCCTGGCCGTGGCGTACCACATGCCCATGAACACGCCGAAGCAGGCGTGCCCCGGCACGGCGGTCACGGCGCGGACCAGGGCCGTCCCCAGGCCGTACATCACCACATAGCCGATATTCTCCCACAGGGCGAAGCCCAGGGAGACGAAGACCGCGTAGACCACCCCGTCGAACTGGCAGTCGAAGCTGGGGGAATTCCAGGTCCGCCGCTTCAGCAGGAAGAGCTTCGCCCCCTCCTCGGAGCAGGCCACCACCACGAAGCAGAGCAGCAGCCGGTAGAGAAGAGAGGATTCGTCCAGGAAGAAGGCCAGGACCGCCTCCCCGAGCCTTTCCAGCACCAGGGCGATCACCGTCGCCAGAGCGCCCCGCAGCACCAGCCCCAGCAGGAGCCCGGCGGGCTCCCGCTCCAGGCGGTCCGCCCGGTAGACGCGGATCATCAGCAGCACCGCCGGGATCACCGCGGCGGCGATCAGGATGGGGTGATAGAAAACATAAACCATTCCTTACAGGACCTTTCGGGCGAAACACATTTGCAGCGGTTCTTCTGTGTTTCGCTATTGTATTGCATTTCCGGCGGTTTTGCAAGGGCTGACGGGAGTTTTCGGAAGAAAAGAGTGTTTTCGGGGCCGGTCTTCGGATAGGCGCCGGATACGTTGTCAACTTCGGCAGGCAGACAAAAGAGGCTCGGCAGATGCTTGCGCCGTTGGCGCAAGCGATCGTATGCCTTGCGGCATCGTGCTGCCGCTCCGTTCAGCCGCAGTGATGCGTTCCACTCACGTGCAGAAGGCACACATCACGCATGGAATGCACAGCACTTCCGAAGGAAACATCACGTTCCGCACAGCGGAACACATCATGCAAAAACGCCTCTTTTGCCAAGCGGCAAAAGAGGCGTTTTTGGTGGTGCGGGCACGGGGACTTGAACCCCGACGGTCTCCCACGAGAACCTAAATCTCGCATGTCTGCCAATTCCATCATGCCCGCGCGGTATGTGTATTATAGCATCTGTCGCAAATCTTGCAACTGTTTTTCGCCCCGCGGGCCGCAGCGACAGAATGTTACTTTTCTGAAAACTGCGGCGACGGTCTTCCATTTTCCGCCTTTTTGTGCTAAGATATACTTGGTGAAATTTGGGGATTCCCACAAAACAGAGGTTTTTTATGACGGTATTCGACGTGATCACCCTCCTGGGGGGATTGGCGTTTTTCCTGTTCGGCATGTCGGTGATGGGCGGCGGGCTCAAGTCCCTGGCGGGAAAGAAGATGGAGAGCGTGCTGGGCAAGCTCTCCTCCAACCCCCTCAAGGGCCTGGCTCTCGGCGTCTTCGTCACCGCCGTCATCCAGTCCTCCGGCGCAGTAACCGTAATGGTGGTTGGGTTTGTCAACGCGGGCATGATGAAGGTGGGCCAGAGCATCGCCCTGATCCTGGGCTCCCAGATCGGCACCACGGTGACCGGCTGGCTGCTGACCCTGGCGGGGGCCGAGGGCAGCGGCGGCGGCTTCGCCCGCATTTTCTCCGCCGGGACCTTCGTCCCCGTCTTCTCCCTGGCGGGGATCATCCTCTATATGTTCGTCAAAAAGCGGAGCATGAAGCATTTCGGGGCCATCCTTCTGGGCTTCGGGCTGCTGATGACCGGCATGTCCACCATGTCCGGCGCGGTGACGCCCCTCCGGGAGGACCCGGAATTCCTCAGCATCCTCACCCTCTTTTCCCATCCGCTGCCCGCCCTGCTCATGGGCGTCGCCCTGGCCGCCGTGATCCAGAGCTCCAGCGCCGGCGTCGGCATCGTGCAGGCCATCTCCGCGGCGGGCGTGCTGTCGCTGGACGCCTGTCTTCCGCTGGTCATGGGCATCAACATCGGCTGCTGCAGCCCGGTGCTGCTGAGCATGATGGGCTCCTCCAAGAACGGGAAGCGCACCGCCGTGATCTATGTCGTCTCCGCCGTGCTGGGGGTGTGCCTGGTGTGCCTGTTCTACTATCCCCTGCGGGCCTTCGGCGTCCTGCCCTTTATGGACGGCGCCGCCGGGCCGGTGAGCGTCGCCCTGCTGAACACCGCTACCCGCGCCTTCTCCGTCGTGCTGATGATGCCCCTGCGGAAGCTGCTGGAGAAGATCTGCTACTGGATCATCCGCTATGATCCCGCCGAGGACGCAGACAGCGAATATCTGGAGAAGCTGACGGAGACCGCCCTGCGCTATCCCAGCACCGCCCTCAGCCTGTCCCAGGCCGCCGCGCGGAAGATGGCGGAGATCGCCAGGGAAACCGTGTTCGACGCCCTGGGCCTCGTGGTGACCTTCGACAAGGCCGTGGTGGAGCGGGTGAACGCCAGGGAGACCCTGCTGGACAAATACGAGGACAAGCTGGGGGACTATATGATGCACCTGCTGGCCGCGGAGGCGCTGCCGGCCCAGGAGCGCAGCGCGGAAAAGATCCTCAGCTGCATCAGCGACCTGGAGCGCATGGGGGACCACGCCCTGAACATCGCGGAGCTGGCGGTGGAGATGCAGGAGAAGAAGCAGTATTTCTCCCCGGAGGCGGGGGAGGAGCTGGCGCTGATCTGCCGCGCCCTGCGGGAGATCACGGAGCTGGCCACCACCTCCTATACCAGCGGCGACGTACCCACGGCCCTGAAGGTGGAGCCCCTGGAGAAGGTCATCGACATCGTCTGCGACGAGCTGAAGCTAAGGCACGTGAACCGCCTCCAGGCCGGGCGCTGCACCATCAACGTGGGCTTTGTCTTCAACGACCTGATCACGAATTTCGAGCGTGTCTCCGCCCACTGCTCCAACATCGCCATCTACACCCTGAAAGCGGACAATCCCAGCTATATGCCCCACGAATATTCCTCCAATGCGGAGGAATCCGTCCAGTTCACGCAGGACTTCCTGCACTATACGGAAGAATATGTCAGCGGTCTGTAAGCGTCTGGGCCGGAGCCTCCTTCCTGCCGTCTGCCTCGCCCTGGTCCTCTGTTCCTGCGGCGGGCGGACGGCAAGCTTTCATTATACCTATCTGGACGTCTTCGACACGGTGACGGGGATCACGGTCTTTGCCCGCAGCCAGGCGGAGGCGGACGAGCTGGCGGAGCTGCTCCACGCCGAGCTCCTGACCTGCCACCGCCTGTTTGACATTTATGAGGAGTATGACGGCCTCACGAACCTCTGCACGGTCAACCGACTGGCAGGGGAAGGGCCGGTCACGGTGGACGGGCGCATCCTGGACCTGCTGGAATTCAGCCTGGAAATGGGGGAAGCCTCCGGCGGGAAGCTGAATGTGTGCATGGGCAGCCTCCTGTCCCTGTGGCACGAGGCGCGGCAGGCTGCCGGCGAGCACCCGGAAAGCGCGGCCCTGCCGGAGCGGGGGCTGCTCCTTTCCGCCATGGAGCACATGGACCCCGCATCCCTGCAAATCGACCGGGAGGCCTCCGCCGTGCGCTTCCTGGACCCGGAAATGCAGCTGGACGTGGGGGCCGTCGCCAAGGGCTGGGCCGTGGAGCGCGCCTGCCGCCTGGCGCAGGAGAAGGGGTACGGCGGCTTCCTCATTTCCGCGGGGGGCAATGTCCGCGCCGTGGGCCTGAAGGGGGACGGGAGCCCCTGGCGCGTCGGGCTGGAGAAGCCGGACGGCAGCGGCGGCAGCCTGCTGGTGCTGGAAATGGCGGATGGCGCCGCCGTGACCAGCGGCAGCTATCAGCGGTATTATGAGGTGGATGGCGTGCGATACTGCCACATCGTGGACCCGGACAGCGGTCAGCCGGCGCGGCAGTATGAAATGGTGACGGTCCTCTGCCCGGACAGCGCCGCGGCGGACGCACTTTCCACGGCCCTGTTCCTCCTGCCGCGGGAGGAGGGGGCGGCCCTGGCGCGCGCCTTCGGCGCGGAGGCCCTCTGGTATATAGACGGCGCAGTCGAGACGACGCCGGGCTTCCCGCAGCCCTGATTTGCGTTTTTTTCCCGGAGGTATTGATTTTCAGCGTCCGATAGTGTAAGATGCATCATACCGCCGGAAATGGTGGGTGTAGCTCAGTTGGTTAGAGCGCCAGATTGTGGCTCTGGAGGCCGACGGTTCGACTCCGTTCACCCACCCCATTCCGCCGGGACGGTACCATCGTCCCGGCGTTATTTTTGGGATGTCGCCAAGCGGTAAGGCACAGGACTTTGACTCCTGCAGTCGTGGGTTCGAATCCCGCCATCCCAGCCAGAAAAAAGTCTCTTTTGTTTGCAAAAGAGACTTTTTTCAATGAAATCCGTCCTGACGGACGGGTGAGATCGCCCTGGCGGGCGGTGAAATCGCTGCGCGGTGAAATCCCGCAGAGCGGGGTGAAGGACGGATTTTATTTCACCGCGAACGGAGTAAGCGATTTCACCTGAGGGCGAAGCCCGAAGATTTCACCGCGGCCTTGCCGCGATTTCACTATTTGAGCTGCATTGTATTTCCCGGAGAATCCTGCTATAATCTCTCCGCACAGTACAAGCAAAAGGGGAGGGTGAGGGACATGTACTACACCTTCGGAACGAAGATCGAAGAATCGGAAAAGCTGCCGGCGGGGGACAGGCTGACCGTGGGCTACCTCAGCTGCGACGAGCTGGCGGAGGTCAGCGACGCCCTGGGCTTCGCCGCCTCCAACGTGGAGGCCTGCCGCAGCGCCAACCGCTATTTCCGCTCCGGCGTGGAGGTCTACGACGAATACACCTTCACGGAGCTGCGCATCGTGGACCCGGTGCACCCGGAGGTCAATGACGACTGCGTGGCCCTGTTCATCCGAAAGAATCTCTTTCTGGTGATCGACGTGCTGGACGAGGACCGCTCCACGCAGCAGCGCTTCCGGCAGGCCCTGCGCCGCTTCCCGCCCCACAGCGTCAACCTGGAAAAAATCATCTACGCTTTCCTGGACGCGCTGGTGGCCGGGGACATCCTCATGCTGGAGAGCACCGGCGCGGAGGTGAGCGAGCTGGAGGCCCAGGTGCTGCGGGACGAGGCGGACGACGATTTCTCCACCACGCTGCTGGACCTGAAAAACCGCATGCTGAGCGCCCACAACTACTATGAGCAGCTGCTGGACATCACGGAGGCCGTGGAGGAGAACGAGAACGACATTTTCGACACGGACAGCCTCATGTATATCTCCAACATGGGGAAGAAGATCGTCCGCCTGCGGGAGGACGTGGACGCCCTCTCTAACATGGTGGTGCACCTGCAGGACGCCTATTCCTCCTATCTGGACATGAACCTCAACAAGACCATGAAGTTCTTCACCGTCATCACCAGCATTTTCTTCCCCCTGACCATCATCGTGGGCTGGTACGGCATGAACTTCCAGTCCATGCCGGAGTTCTACTGGCGCTTCGGCTATCTCTATGTGATCCTCCTTTCCGTGGTGGTGGTCGTGGTCCTGGTGCTGATCGGCAGGCGGAAAAAGTGGTTTTGACCGGTTCTGATGCGCCGGCTTCGACGAATACATAAGAAGCATACGCAAGAAGCATACGCAACAAGGACGCTGCCCCGTCGGCCTTTCGGCCGGCGGGGCAGCGTAGTTTCTATGGGTTTTGTTTCCTTATCCCGTCAGGGAAAGCTCAGGGTTTCGCCGCCAGCTCGCGGTAGAGGTAGAGCACCACGTCGCTGCGGGGGCAATCCACGCCCGGCGCAACGGTGACGTCCAGCCCATCCAGCAGGCCGGATGCTCTGGCCCATTCCTCCGACTCCTTGCCCCAGCCGTTGGTGCCGATGCCCATGGTACGGTAGAGGAAGGTGATGATGTGGGCCGTGGAGCAGGTCTGGTTGGGGGTGAAGTGGGTGGCGTCGGTGCCGTTGGTGATGCCCTTCTCCACCGCCCAGAGGACGGGCTTGTAGAAGTATTTGCTCTCGGTCACGTCCTCGAAGGGGTTCGTCGTGCTCGTCGGCTCCGGGCAGCCCATGGCGCGCCAGAGGAAGGTCACGGCCTGGCCGCGGGTGACGGTGTTGGCGGGGCCGAAGTGGGTGGCGTCCATGCCGTTGGTGACCTGGGGCTCCGCGTTATAGGCCCACAGCACGGCGTCATAGTAGTAATCCGTCGTATTCAGGTCCTCGAAGGGGTTCTCCTCCGGCGTGGGTTCGGGCGTGGGCTCGGGTCCCGGATCGGGCGTGGGCTCGGGGGAGGCCGCATCCCGGGTCTCGACTTCGCCGCAGAGGGCGCAGGTCCGCGTCTCCTTGCCGTCGCCGCTGTTTGTCCATTCGCCCCAGCTGTGGCCCAGGGCGGGGGCGACCAGGTCGTCCGCGCCGGCCTTGGTCGTGCCGGCTTCGTCCAGATACTTCTCGCCGCAGCGGACGCATTCATAATGGTCGACGGTGCCGTCCTCGGTGCAGGTGGCGGGCACGCCGCTGACCTTCTTCAGCTCGTGGCCCAGGGCCTTCCACTGCAGGAGATCGGCGTCGACGCCCTCCCAGGAGGCGGCGTCGGTGCCGGCGGGGATTTCCGCCTCGGAGCTCAGGCCGCAGCGGGAGCACTCGTCATAGGCGGGGTGGCCGTTGGCGGTGCAGGTGGGCTCCAAAGCGTCATGATGGGTCCAGTCGTGGCCCAGAGCGGGCTGTACCTGGAAGGTGGTGTAGCTGCAGTTGGCGCAGGTGTCGTAGGCCAGCCAGCCGTCCTCGGTGCAGGTGGCGGGCTTCGCCTCATGGTGCACCAGGCTGTGGCCGGCGGCGGCGGTGGTGAAGGTCTCGGCGCCGATGTGACCGCAGTCGCAGGAATAGTAATAGGTGGAACCCGTCTCGCAGTCGCCGGAAACGAAGTAGGCTTCCGTCGTGACCTTGTTCACGTCGCTGTGGTTGGGAACGATGTGGATTTCCTCCCTGAAATGGTCGAAGTTGGAGGTGGTACGGTTCGTTTCATACTGATCGCGCATCTCGCTTTCCGTCATGGGAATGAGGACTCCGTCTCTGCCCGCCATGGAGATGCTCAGGGAATGGGTCGCGCGGCTGAGGTCGAGCTGGTTGGAATCAAAGCAGAGGCTTCCGCCCTGATACGTGGTATCCCCGCTGCCTCTCATCGGCGGTATGAAGTCGATGGTGCCGTTGATGTAATAAATCTTTTCGCTGTCTTCTCCGGTATCGAAAGCAGAGCCGCGCGTATAGGTCTGGGTGCCGCTGCCCTCCAGATAGATGCTGCCCTCCTTGCTGTAGACGGATTGGCCGATGCCGGATTCTCCCTCGATGGTGAGGTTGCCGGTGCCGGTGATGTGGAGGTCGCCCTTGGCAAAGATGACGAATTCAAACATCGCGCTGTTGCTGCGGCTCTTGAGCCTGTGGATGGTGTTGTTCCCCAAAAGGAGCACCGTCAGGTCGCTGCCGGAGGTGATGACGGATTCATCCGTGTAGCTGAAGGAGGAGAAGCTGCCGACTTCCGCGGTGCTGCCGGAATCCACGATGGTGCAGTCCTTCAGGGTCAGGGTCTTGGTGTCGGGGTCATAGGACCAGCCGTCCTTCTCCAGGTTGCCGGCGTTCAGCTCCGTCACGGGGGTGCGGGCCACGGTCACGCCGTAATTCTTCCCCGCGGTGGTGAAGACCTTGGTGAAGATATGGCCCTCGTTGCCCCTGCGGTAATACAGCACGTATTCCGTGCTGGGCGTGAGCCCGGCAACGTTGTCCGTCCTGGCGTAGTGGAGCCCGTCGACAGACAACTGCAGGTCGTCGACGTCCGTGCCGTCGCTGTTTTTCAGGAACGCATAGGCGACGTTCGCGCCGGCATGGATTTCCAGATCTTTGGCATAAACGGTGGTGACCTCATGGGTCGCCCCCGTCTTGTCGATGGAAGCGATGATCAGATCGTCGGGCACCGGGATCGTGTCGCTGTCGCCCTGATACTTGCCCTCTTCGATCAGCGCGCCCTTGGGGTCCAGGATGCGATAGTCATAAACGGTGGGCGCGGTCGTGCTGCCGCCGCTGCTGAGGTCGGGGGCTTCGGAAGCGGAGGCATAGACCTCCTGGTCGTACGCGATCGAGTGCAGATCCCTGTATTCATAGACGCCGTCGCCGTCTGCGTCGAAGGAAACATAGACGTAGACCGTCGCTGTGGGCTGGAACGAAGGCAGGGGCTGGATGGGCGTCAGCGTTTTGCTGCTGTCGTCATAGGTGAAGTAATCCGAAGCCTCATAGCTGCCGAGATAGATGTAGGCGAAGTCGATGGAGAAGCGATCGTCGCTGGTGGCCAGCACATCCTCCAGGTCCACCGGCTCATTGAGCACCAGGTTGATGGGCTTGAGGCCATAGGCCGCCGACGGCATCACGGGGGCCAGCTTGCCCTCCGTCACCGTCAGGGTATCCGCCGCTTCGAACCAGATGTCGTCGTCATACAGCGCCGTGATGTGCGCGCACTGCTCGCCGTTGATGTAGATGGCCAGCTCGCCCTTGTCGGCAAAGGCGTCGGGGCCAAGGATCGAGATGCGGGCGGAAATGCCGGTCTGCACGCCCTGGATGAAGGTGTTGATACTGGGCTCGTTTGCGTCGTTCAAGCCCAAGCCGCTGCAATTATAGACGGGGAGGAGACTGTAGGTGTTCGCGGAATAGGTGGGCGTCAGCTGGATGTCCAGGTCCTCGTCATGGCCGTTGGTGGTGACCTGCATGTTATGGAACCATTCCGTGACGTTGCTGCCCTCCGCTACCTCGACGGGGAAGTCCACATGGATCTCCGTGATCTTCGAAGCCTCATACTTGCCGGTCGCCGGGAAGGTGTAGCTGTAGGTATAGGTGTTCACATAGTCATAGATTTCTTCGTCGAAGTCCTGATTGCTCCAGCCTTTCCAGTTTTTCACACTCTGGCTGCCGTCGGCGTTGTCCACGGTGAAGGTGAGGGAGGACTCGCTTTCATGGAATTCGGTGAAGTCGTCGGGGGCGATGGTCACATAGACGGTGTAGGGCTGCCAGTATTCCGCCACGGAGGATTCCGTGACATCCTCATAGGAGCCATAACCGCGGAGACCGGTCGAGCCTCTGGCCCATTCCACCTTCGTCACATGATACGGGGCGTCGGCGGGGACCTCGGCGGTGTAGTCGAAGGTTTCGCCGATCACCGGGGCGGAAATGCCGCTGATGTCCACGTGGGTGAAGTAGTTGTACACCTGCACCGTCTTGGAAACGGTCTTGCCGTCCGGCCCCTTCACAGAGATGGTGGTCTCGCCGGTCTTGCCGCCATATTGGACATAACCGCGCTCATCCACGGTGGCGACGCCGGGATTGGTGCTGGTGGCGTCCTTGCAGGACCAGCCCACGGTGGCATTGTAGGGTTCGGGGAGGAAAATGCGGCTATCTCCGGAAATCGTATTCAATACCACATTGTAATAGCCTGTAAGATTGTCGCCGCCCTGGGTGTCGGTGAACCGGATCTTCCCGATTTCCCCTTCCGCCCACACGCTGGTGGACTTGGCTTCGACCTCGAAATTGAAGCTTTCTTTCGTCGTTGTGAAATTGCGGCCCTTGCTGGTGCGGAAATAGGCGTAGCCTTCCCGCGGATAGGGGCTCATCTTGTCGATCTGCTTCTGCGTCTCATAGAAATCGTTGGGGTAGCTGACGGTGGGGAGGTCCTTCGGGTCCTTGACGTTCAGCTTGTCGAAGGAGACGCCCCTGCCCCCTACGCTGTAGTACACATAGGTGATGGTCTCGTTGACGCCCAGGTTGGTGACGCCGTCGAGGGAGAGGGTCGCCGGTTTCTCTGCCGTGGCGTAGTTGGCGCCGTTGAACTTGATGCCCAGCTCGCCGGTGAGGGGCTCCAGGGGCTGCTCGGGCAGCTTCACGATGTGGGACCAGAAGGTCTGCCGGCTGTCAAAGGCGTCCGGCCAGCCCACGTTCAGGGCGACCACCTTGACCCGCAGATATTTGCCCTCCATTTCCATGGGGATATAGCAGCGGTCGGAATTATGCTTGAAGATGTCGTTGTTGCCCAGGTGGAGGTTGCTGGTGCCGTCCTTGGTCAGCTCGTTGATGGGCGTGGTGCCGGTGGCGTACATGTGGAGCTGGGTGTTCGTCCATTCCAGCTTGTCCTTGGGCAGGCCGTTGTCCCCGTAAGTGGAGGCCAGGGGGTCCGTGGGGCTGACGGTGTTCACATAGGTCTTGCCGTCCTTGCCCACGTTCCAGGTCTCGGGGCGGTGATCGTCCCGGTCGCCCATGGAGGGATCATAGATGTTGTCGGTGCCCGCGATCAAGCGGATGGGCGTGCCGTCGGCGGTGACCTCCCACCACTGATAGTAGAGGTCGAACACCTGGCAGTCGCCCCGGAAGTCGGTCATGCCGGCCTTGCCGTTGATCAGCTCGATCTTGGCATATTTGCCGGGCTCGATGTCGAAGACCTTGCCGTGGTAGGGGTCGGAATTCCACTGCAGGGGCGTGAAGTCATGGGCCTTGTAGACTTCGTTGGTGTCCTTCGTCTCCTGGGAGGAGAAGCAGCGGAACAGGATGGAGGATTCGGATTTCGCGGCAGGAAGGGTCTGGCCGTAAAGGCCGCCGCCGCGATAACCGCAGGCCACATATTCCTCCACGTCGAGGATGATGCGGAACATTTCGCCCGGCTGATAGCCGTAGCCCCGCTTCTGGATGATGCGGGCTTCCACGTCCTTCAGGGGCAGCTTGCACTTCAGGGAATCCGTGCTGGCGCCGTAGCACACCTCCAGCAGGGGCATGTCCTCGCCGAAGGAGCAGGATTCGCTGATGTTCTCCCTCGTCAGGGGGTCGACGCGGTAGACCCGGTAGGTGAAGTATTTGAGGTTGTTGCAGATTCTGTCGTTGTACTGAACGGTATATTTGACCGTAGACGGGTCCGCGCGCTTCAGGACGTTTTTCCAGTCCTTGTCGCTGAAGAGCTGCTGATTGCAGTAGAGACCGCCGCTTTGGTCCTTGTTCGTGGCGGTGAATTGCGCATAGCCGTAGGGAATGTCGGCAATGGGGTCGCCGTCGGCGGTCAGGGGGGTGTTGTAATACCAGATCTCGGAATTTGCCAGGCTTTCCCCGTAGACGTCCATCTTCGCCTGCTGGCTGTCCGTCTCGTTGAAGTGGAAGTTGGGCATGACGGAGTAGTTGGCGGCGTTGGTGGCGTCGATCATATAGTCAAAATAGTTCTCCGTCTGCCGGTAGGGGGCGCGGTCGTTGTCCTCGTCGTCAACGAAGATGCTGGCGGTGCGCTTGCCGGTGCCCACATAGGTGGCCAGCTGCATGGAATGGGAGGTGTTGGTCTTGGCGGTGTTGGGGTAGACCTCCAGATAGGATTTCACCCGCAGCTCGTTTTCGCCGCAGAAGAGGCGGTAGTGATAAAGCCCGTCCTGCTTGACCTCCTCGTCCTTCCGCTCGTCCAGAAGCACCAGGGCGCCGTCGCCGTATTTGTCGATGATCTGGATGCGCCCGTCCTGGATCAGGTCTTCGTTGAAGGATTCGATGCCCAGGTTCACGCTGCCCACGGTGCCGGGGAATTTGGTGAAGTGCTCGTCGCTGTCGCCCTTGACGGAGAGATACATCACGTCATAGAAGCAGCGGAACAGGCCGCCGCGCACCTGGATGTTGCCGGTGTCGACCGGCACTGGCACGACCTTGCCGGTGGTGTCCGCGGCGATTTCGGACTGGTTGTTGTAATAGAGGACTTCCACGCCGGCGGTCTCCTGCAGGGTGAGGGGGACCTTGGTGGGGCCGGTGCGCCTGCCGTATTCATCCTGGGAGTACTGCATGGCGAACTGGTTCTCGTTGTAGCGCGTGATGTTGAAGATGTTCGCGCCGGCATAGGCCTCGTAGGTGCCGCCGTAGATGTAGGCCATGCCGCCCTTGGTCTTGGAATGGTCGAAGACCTTGGTGGTGCCGGGGATGGCGGTGACCTCGACGACGCCGTTGCGGGTGTTGGGGGTGTTGCCGTAGCCCTTGAAGGTGCCGCCGTAGGAGACGAAGGAGCCCTGGTTGCCCACGTGCACCACCGTGCCGAGGATCATGTTGGTGATGCGGGTCTTGGGGTCAGAGCCGAACAGGCCGCAGATCCCCTCCACCAGGGAGAAGGCGCTGTCCACCATGCCCATGATGCCGCTCTTGTTCACGGCCTGGTTGACGACGTTTTTCCGCTCCTCGGCCAGCTTGGTCTGGGTGTCGTCCTTGCCGGTCTTCTTGTCGTTTTCCTTGTTGGTGCCTTCCTTGGTGCCTTCCTTGCCGCCATCGATGTTCTTGTCCTTTTCGTCCTTCTTTTCACCGATGGTCTGGTCGCCGGCGCCCGCCTTGTCGGGCGTATCCTTCTTGGTGTCCTTCTTCGGGTCCAGGTTGGTGCCGTCCCGGGGGATGGTGGTCTGGGTCGGCCCTTCCGTGCCGTCGTCCTCGCCGGTGTTCCCGTTCTCCTTGAGGGCCGTCTTGTTCAGGGTGGTATTCAGCAGGTCCGTGTACTTGGAGGTCGCCACGTCCAGGCCCGTCGCATAGCTCGCCACGCTGACGCCCAGCTCCACGGTCTGGCCGATGACCGTCTTCAGCTTGCTCCAGGAGAAGTTGGATTTGAACTGGTCCTTTTTCCGCCCGGCCTGGAAGGTGCCGCCGTAGATGACCAGGTTGCCGTTGTTGACCCAGAACATATCCCGGGTGGTGTAGTAGTTGATGTCGTACTTATAGGGGTCGATCATGTAGGCGGTGAAGGAGAGGCTGCCGGTGCCCTTGCCGTCTTTCCCCTCGCCCCGCCAGGCGGAGGAGTCGATGATCGTCAGGGTCGCGCCGTTTTCGATCTCGAATGCAACGCAGTTGAGAACGTCGGGGAAGGGGTTCTGGTATTTGTTGCTTTCCGAGTTGTTCCGGTTGCGGTTGAACTGGATCTCCATGGAATAGCCGTTGAGGTCCAGCACCTTGTCCGTGGTGATCTTCATGGGGACCCAGGGGCCGCGGCCATGGTGCTCGTGATGGTCGCTGCCGAGCAAAGAGATGTATTTGTCCGCCGGATCGGTGGAGGTCAGCAGCTTGCGGATGGAGCCGTCCTCCGGCGTGTTGCTGGTCCAATGATCCGCGTGCTGCCAATGGTAGTTGTTGTAGGTGCTTTTCCAGAAATCTTCGTCGGTATTTTCGTAGTGCCTGTGCTGATCGCCCATGACACGCAGCGCGTCGGTGGGCGTGGTGACGCCCTCTCGTTTCGCGTAGTCAAAGTCGATGGTCAGGTTGTAGGGGCTGTCGTCTGCCCGGGTGATCTGCCATACGGAATCCACGGGCAGCAGGCTTGCCAGCATGATGACGGCAAGCAGCAGAGACAGGATGCGCGTTCGATGTTTTTTCATTGCTACCTCCTTCAAATTTTGCTTTGCTCCCTTTCATGAAAACTGTTGGCTTGGGAAAGTTGCTTCGCCTGGGAAGTGAAACCATAGGAATTTAATTCCATGACTTTCTATTACTTTATCACAAAAGGCCCCGTTTGTCAGCAAGGATTTCCATATTTTTTCCCGGACAACAGAAATGGCATGGTCCGGAGACCATGCCATTTCGTTAGGCAACAATTATATGCGGTTTTGGGGGAATCAGATGTGCAGGCAGCCCTGGAAAGCCTGGTTGACGGCCTCGGAAATGGTGCCGGCCTTGTTGTTGCAGTCGCCCACGATGACCACGCTGGTTTCGGGGCAGGAGTGCCGCAGCTGATCCACCAGCTCCAGCCGGGGCCGGATGCCCATGGCCAGCAGCACGGTGTCGGCCTTGAATTCCTTCTTTTCGCCGGTCTTCACGTCCTTGGCGACCACGCAGTCGTCCTTGACTTCCTCAAGGGCGGTGCCGTAGAACACGTCGAACTTGATGCCGTCGTCGGCCATCTTCTTCATCAGGTCGCGGCTGCCGCGGGACTTGAACATGGCGGTCATCTGGTCCATCATTTCGATGACGGTGACCTTCTTGCCCTGCTCGGCAAAGTCGAGGGCGGCTTCCAGGCCCACCTGGCCGGCGCCGACGATGACGATCTCGTCGCCCACCTTGGCGAGGCCGCGCTCCGCGTCGGGAGCCCAGGCCACATGGGGCTTGCGGATGCCGGGGATCCTGCCGGGCACGATGGGCTCGGCGCCCACGGCGATGACCACGGCGTCATAGCCTTCCTTGTCCAGGATGTCCTTGGTGCATTCCAGGTTCAGGTAGATGCGGGCGCCCCGCTTGACGCACTGGGCCGCGGTGTGGCGCATCCACTTGAGGTAATCCTGCACGTCGACCTTGAAGGGAGGCGTGGCGGCGCCGATGACGTTGCCGCCCAGCTGGCCGCTCTTTTCATAGAGGGTCACGTCATGGCCGCGGTCCAGCAGGGTCTGCAGGGCCTGGATGCCGCCGGGGCCGCCGCCCACGATGGCGACTCTCTTCTTCTTCCGGGCCTTGGGCACCACGCCGTCCTTCAGCTCGCCGGTCATGGCGGAGATGGGGTTGATGGCGCAGTAGATGGGCTTCGGGATCATCAGGTGGTTCATGCAGGTGTTGCAGCGCAGGCAGGGACGGCGGTCCTCCGGGCGGTTCTCGGCATACTTTTTGGGCATGTCGGGGTCGGCCATCAGGGGACGGCACATGGACACGAAGTCGGCCCAGCCGTTGGCGATGATCTGCTCGGCATAGTCGATGCTCATGATGGAACCGACGGTGTTGACCAGCAGATCGGGATAGCGCTTCTTCACGTCGGCCGCATAGTGCACGTTGAAGCAGTGGTCCATCAGGTAGTTCTGGCACCAGTTGTTGAAGTAGGCCATGTTGAAGTCGGAGTGCAGGCCGGCGGAAACATGGAGGATGTCGATGTGGTCCTTCAGGTAGCCGATCAGCTCCAGGGTCTCGTCAAAGTGCATGCCCGCCGGGGCGATCTCGTCGGCGGAGATGCGGTATTCGATGACGAAATCCTCGCCGCAGTGACGGCGGATGGAATCGCAGACCTCGATGGCGAAGCGGGCGCGGCTCTTGGTGTCGCCGCCGTATTCGTCGGTGCGCTTGTTGTACAGAGGGCTGGTGAACTGGCTGATGAGGTTGCCGTGGCCGCCGTGGACCAGGACGATGTCCATGCCGGCTCTCTTCATCTTGCCGGCGGCAGCGCCGTATTTCTCCACGGTCTCATGGATCTTGTCGATGCTCATCTCGATGCAGGGATGGGGCTCGCGGTGGTTCTGCTGGGCGGCCCGGCGCTCGTTGTCGGAGATCCAGGCAGAAGAACTGTAGGGCCAGTGGCCCACGGTCTCATAGCGGGTGTTTTCGCCGTTGTGGTTGATCTCGAAGGAGGCATGGCAGGCATACTGCTTGCACATGTCGGCGTACCAGGTCATGGGGAGGACGCCGTTCTCGTTCATCATGTCCAGCTGATAGGCTTCGTCCTTGCACTCGGTGATGTCGATGGAACAGTTGCCCACATACAGGGTGCAGACGCCGCCGCGGGCGAACTGACGGAACCAGTCCACGAAGTCGTGGGTCACGCGGCCGTCCTCGCTTGCCAGGTTGGGGGAGGGGGGAGCCAGGGTGATGCGGTTCTTGAAGTCGATGCCGCGGATCCGAATCGGCTGGAAAACGTGGGAATACTTGGAGCCCATAGGTGATCATCCTTTCACATTGTTTTCGTTATGTTGATATTTTATATTTTAGCGGATTTTCCGAAAAAGTACAAGACCTTTATGCCCGTTCCAAGGGAATATCACCAAGATTTACGGAATTCTTGTTGCGGATGGGGGCGATGCGCTTGGGCGCGAAGCCCTCGGCGTGGATCAGAAGCTCGTAGACGCCGTGTCGGAGGTCCCGGAACCAGAAATCCCCGAAGGAATCCGTGACCGCTTCCCAGTTTTTGCCGCCGCTGGAGAGCAGGCAGCGGGCCCCCTCCACGATCAGCTTCTTTTCCGGGTCATAGAGGGTCCCGGCGATGAAGGTCCCCGGCACGTTGCGGTAGAAGACCCGGGGGTGCAGGCCGGTCTCCGGCTGCCAGACCTCCGCGCCGTCGATCTCGTCGGCAAGGTCCGCTTCCTCTCCGAATTGGATGGCCTCCGTGGGGCAGGCCTCCACGCAGCGGGGCATCGTCCTGCCGTGGTCCAGCAGGTGGGCGCAGCCGGTGCATTTCTGGGCGATCCCCAGCTCCGCGTTCATATAGATGACGCCGTAGGGGCAGGCGTCCCGGCAGGCACCGCAGCCGGTGCACTTTTCCGGCGAAATGAGCACCAGGCTGTCCTCCCGGCGTTCGATGGCCTTTTCCGGGCAGGCTTCCAGGCAGGCGGCCCTGCCGCAGTGGTTGCACAGGCGGGGCAGATAGTGGATGCGCACCTTGGGGATGGTGCCCATCACCTGCTCCTCCACCCGCAGCCAGAACTGCCCGACCTCCGGCTGGGGCGCGGCGTAGGGCCGCCAGTCGTTGCCCACATGCTCGTCCTTGCAGGCGATCTGGCAGTTGTAGCAGCCGTTGCACTTGGCCGCGTCGATGACAAAAGCGAGTGCCATACGCATTCTCCTAATCATGATTTGTCACTCTATTATAGCGCAAACCTTTTTCCGATGCAACGAAAATAAAAGCGCCCCGCTGAGAGAAAAAAGCGGACGCCCGCAAGTAGCAGGCGTCCGTTATTTTCGAGGCGATGCCTCGCAGAGTTCGCGGCTCGCAAGCCACGAACACAATCGGAATCATTTTGGGGCGGAATTCACTTCTGCCCCAAAATACCTTTCGCGGAGCGGACTGTGGGCCCCGTCAAGGGGCCTGCGGGGAGCGCAGCGCAAACCTTCTCAAATCGGAGCCCAGCGGAGCGGGTCCGATTTGACTTAGTAGTCGAAATCGTGGGCTTCCTGGAGGATCTGGTCCTTCACCTTCATGAGGCGGGTGGTGGTGCTGCGCTCGTTTTCCTCCAGCTTCATGGTGATATAGCGGATGGTGGATTCCATCTGGGGGATCATGACGTATTCCAGGGCGTTGACCCGCCGCCGGGTGCGCTCGATCTCCGCGGCCATGAGCTGCATGGATTTCTCCGCCTCGGCCAGCTCCAGCATGTCCCGGAAGACCTCGCTGAGGCGGTCAAGGCTCTCGTCCAGCTCGCCGGAGGTCATGGCGTAGCCGTAGGGGTAGATGTCCTCGGCGGCGTCGGTGCGGGTGCGGAAGGTGTATTCCGGGATGTTGACGCTCATGATATTTTTCAGCCGGATATCCACCTCCACCCCCTGCTTGGGGCAAAGGAGGCTCTGTTCCAGAATCTCCGGGCTCATGAGCCGGGAAGCGCCGGCCATGCGGGCCATGGCCTCCTGCAGCCCCTGTTCCACCTTCTGGCGCAGGGCTTTGTTCTCCCGCACGATCTGAAGAAAGTTGCGCATCAGCTCGTCCCGCTTGTCCTTGAGCAGCTTGTGGCCGCGCTTGGCGGTCTTGAGACGGGCCTTGGTCTTCTTCAGCTCCATGCGGGTCGGCTTGACGTCCGACATGACGGCCATGCTCAGTCCTCCTTGGGAAGATACTTCTCGACGTATTCCAGCTTGATGCGCTTCAGCTCGCTCTTGGGCAGGATGCTGAGCAGCTTCCAGCCCAGGTCCAGGGTCTCCTGGATGCTGCGGTCCGTCTCCTGGCCCTGGCCGATGTAGAGCTTTTCGAATTCTCCGGCGAACTTGGCATAGAGCTTGTCCGTGTCGGAGAGGGCGGCTTCGCCCAGGATGGTCATGAGCTCGGCGGCGTCCTTGCCGGCGCTGTAGGCGGCAAAGAGCTGGTTCATGGTGCCGGCATGGTCCTCCCGCGTCTTGCCCTCGCCGATGCCCTTGTCCTTCAGACGGCTCAGAGAGGGGAGTACGTCGATGGGGGGGAGGTAATTCTTGAGGTAGAGCTCCCGGGAGAGGATGATCTGCCCCTCGGTGATGTAGCCGGTGAGGTCGGGGATGGGGTGGGTGATGTCGTCCTCCGGCATGGTCAGGATGGGGATCAGGGTGATGGAGCCCTTCTTGCCCTGGCGGCGGCCCGCCCGCTCGTACATGGAGGCCAGGTCCGTGTAGAGATAGCCGGGATAGCCCCGGCGGCCGGGCACTTCCTTCCGGGCGGCGGAAATCTCGCGGAGGGCTTCGGCATAGTTGGTGATGTCCGTCATGATGACCAGGACGTGCATGTTCTGCTCAAAGGCCAGGTATTCCGCGGCGGTCAGGGCCATGCGGGGGGTGGAGATGCGCTCCACGGCGGGGTCGTTGGCCAGGTTGGAGAACATGACGGTGCGGTCCAGCGCGCCGGTGCGCCGGAACTCGTTGACGAAGTATTCCGATTCCTCGAAGGTGATGCCGATGGCGGCGAACACCACGGCGAAGGGCTCGCTGGTGCCCAGCACCTTGGCCTGACGGGCGATCTGGGCGGCCAGGTTGGCGTGGGGCAGGCCGGAGCCGGAGAAGATGGGCAGCTTCTGCCCCCGGACCAGGGTGTTCAGCCCGTCGATGGCGGAAATGCCGGTCTGGATGAATTCGGAGGGGTAGTCCCGGGCGGCGGGGTTCATGGGCAGGCCGTTGATGTCCTCGTATTTGTCCGCCAGGATCTCCGGCCCGTCGTCAGCGGGGCGGCCCATGCCGTCAAAGACGCGGCCCAGCATGTCCGGGCTGACGGCGAGCTGCATGCCGTGGCCCAGGAAGCGGACCTTGCTCTCCGCCAGGTTGATGCCGCTGGAGGAGTCGAACAGCTGGACGACGGCCCGGTCCCGGTCCACCTCCAGCACCTTGCAGCGCCGCACCTCGCCGGTGGGCAGCTCGATCTCCGCCAGCTCGTCGTAGGTGACCCCCTCCACGTTCTTGACGATCATCAGAGGGCCGGAAATTTCCCGGATGGTCCTGTATTCCTTAATCATGGGTGGCCTCCTTGATCTGCGCGGCCATGTCGTCGGCCATGCGGGAATACTCCTCCGCGTAGGTCTCCGCGGGCACGGATTTGGCGCGTCCGATGCGGTCTCTGGCTTCGATGCGGATGAGCTTGTTCAGGTCTGCGCCGTCGCTGATGGCCTTGCGGCAGAGGGCGTCGTAGCGCAGGATGATGTCCAGCAGCATGGCCTGGCGCTCGTAGGAGGAATAGTTGTCGATATCCACGAAGGCGTTCTGCTGAAGGAAGTCCTCGCGGACCATCTTGGCGGTCTCCATGGTGAGGCGGTCGCCGGCGGAAAGGGCGTCCTGGCCCACCAGCTTGACGATCTCCTGAAGGCTGTTCTCCTCCTGGAGGATCGCCACGGCCTTGGCCCGGTTCTCCAGGAAGCTCCGGCCCAGGTTGCGGTCGTACCAGGGGCGCAGGTTGTCCATATACAGGGAATAGCTGTTGAGCCAGTTGATGGCGGGGAAGTGGCGGGCGTGGGCCAGGCTGCTGTCCAGGCCCCAGAAGACCTTGACGATGCGCAGCGTGGCCTGGGAGACGGGCTCCGAGGTGTCGCCGCCCGGCGGGGAAACCGCGCCGATGGCGGTGAGGGAGCCGCGGCGGGGTTCGGAAGCCAGGCATTCCACGCAGCCGGCCCGCTCGTAGAACTGGGCCAGGCGGGAGGCCAGATAGGCGGGGTAGCCCTCCTCGCCGGGCATCTCCTCCAGCCGGCCGGACATCTCGCGGAGGGCCTCGGCCCAGCGGGAGGTGGAGTCGGCGATGACGGCCACGTCATAGCCCATGTCCCGGAAGTATTCGGCGATGGTGATGCCGGTGTAGATGGAGGCCTCCCGGGCGGCCACGGGCATGTCGGAGGTGTTGGCGATGAGCACGGTCCGCTTCATCAGGGGTTCGCCGGTGCGGGGGTCCTGCAGCTCCGGGAACTCCATGAGCACGTCCGTCATCTCGTTGCCCCGCTCGCCGCAGCCGATGTAGATGACCACATCCACGTCGGACCACTTGGCAAGGGCGTGCTGCACCACGGTCTTGCCGCTGCCGAAGGGGCCGGGCACCGCGGCGGTGCCGCCCTTGGCGATGGGGAAAAGGGTGTCGATGACCCGCTGCCCGCTCTGCATGGGGGTGTCGGGCAGGAATTTCCGCTTATAGGGCCGGCTGCGGCGCACCGGCCAGGTCTGCATCATGGTGAGCTCTTTCTTCCCGCCGCCCTTGAGCTCCACCACGGCCACGGTGTCCAGCACCGTGAAATCCCCCTCGGTGATGGATTCCAGGGTGCCCACGACGCCGTGGGGCACCATGATGCGGTGGGTGATGGCGCTGGTCTCCTCCACGGTGCCGATGATATCGCCGCCGGTGACGGCGCTGCCGGCCACGGTGACGGGGGTGAAATGCCATTTCTTCGTGCGGTTCAGGGCGGGCACGTCGATGCCCCTGGCGATGGTCTCGCCGGCGATGGCGCGGATCTCCGTCAGGGGGCGCTGGATGCCGTCGTAGATGCTCTCCAGCAGGCCGGGGCCCAGCTCCACGCTGAGGGGCGCGCCGGTGGTGACCACCTCCGCGCCGGGACCCAGACCGGCGGTCTCCTCGTAGACCTGGATGGAAGCCTGGTCGCCGGTCATGGTCAGGATCTCGCCCTTCAGGCCCTGGGCGCCGACCTTGACCACGTCGGCCATGCCCGCGTCGGCCAGACCCTCGGCCACCACCAGCGGGCCGGATACCTTAATGATTTTTCCCATATGTCCGATAACTCCATTCCTATTACGAATGAGAAGCGAAATGCAAAATCAGAGGATGTTGCTGCCCACGGCCCGCTCCACAGCGCTGTTGAGGGCGTTCATGCCCAGATGGAGCGTGCCGTTTTTGGAGGGGATGGGGATGACGGCGGGGATCAGCTCGTCCTTCAGGGCGTCGATCTCCGCCCGCAGGGGGATGGTCAGCTCCTCGGTGATGTAGAGGATGGCGTAGCCGGGTTCCTGCTCCGGGCGGAGAAGGGCGTTGAAGACCGCCTTGGCGTTCGCCTCCTCCGCGGGGAACACGTCCAGCCCCAGGGCCCGGAAGCCCATCACGCTTTCCCGGTCGCCGATGACGGCGATCTTATATCCGTTCATGTGCTCTGCTCCTCGATCTGATAAAGGTAGCGAATGAGGACGCTTTCTCCGAAGCAGGCGTATTTCACCTTTTCCATATACCCGTCCAGACAGGCGCGCACGGCCCTTTCAAAGGGGGTGAAGCCCTCGCCTTTGACGGCCTTTTCCGCCTCGGGAAGGGCGGGGGCCAGCTTCGTGGCCTTGAAAAGGGCGAGCACCGCCGGCGCGTCCGGATAGGCGGCGGCGACAGCCTTGCCGGTGACGCTGCCGCAGTCGGTCAGCACGCCCGTCAGCTGCTCCGGCTGCACGCCGCTTTTCAGCATGCGCACCAAGGCCCGCAGGTTCACGGCGTCGGCATAAAGGGAGGCGTAGCCCCGCAGAAATTCGCTGCCCGTCTTTTCCGCCGTGTCCTTCATTTCCCGGAGGAAGGCCTTGTCCAGGATGAAATCCGCCAGTCTGGGGTCAGAGGTCCGCCCCAGGGTTTCGGAGGATTCCTTCAGCGCCGCGGCGAAGAACGGCGGCAAGGCGCGGTAATCCTCCGTCCGGCAGGCCTCCGTCAGCGCGGCGGGATCGCTGCGGCCCATGGGCAGATAGAGCCTCCCGGCGTCCACGCCCGCCGCAACGCTTTTCAGATAGACCTTGGCGTTGTGATAATCGTATTTGAGCCGGAAAAAGTCCACGACCCGGGGATCGGGAGCCAGGGAACCGAGCTCCCGGTAGACGGCGGCCTTGTCCTCGGCAGTCTCCCCCCGGCGGGCCATTTTGGCCTGCAGATAGGAGGAAAGGTAGAGATAATCCGTATCCTTGATCTTTTTCACGTCGAAACCTCAGCCGAACAGCAGCCTGGCCGCTTCGCCGGAAAGCTCGCTGCGGTGCAGCTCCGCCAGCGTGTCCAGGGCGCAGTTCACTTCGATCCGGCCCTGGGAGAGGATCAGGCCGCCGATGATGGGCCTTGTCTCCTCCGCGAGGGTCAGAGCGCATCCGCTTTCCTTCAGCGTTTTCATCAGCGCTTCGCCGTATTTCGCCCGGTCCGCCGGATTGAGGATGATCTCCTCGCTGCCGGTTTCGGAGGCCTTCCGGGCCAGGGAGGCCAGCAGAAGCACATAGCGCTCCTCATCCAGGTTCCGCAGATAGAGGACCGCCCGGTCGAAGGCCTCGGACAGAAGGTCCTGCTTCACCTGCAGGGTCTCCTTCCGCGCGTCCGTCTCGGCGGAGGCCACCAGCAGGGAATACAGCTTTTCCGCTTCCGCGTCGCCTTCGGCCAAAAGCGTCTGCCGCAGCTCGGAAGCGTGCCTGTCCGCGCTGTCCTTCAGCTCGGCGGCCCGCGCCCGGGCCTCCGCCTTCAGGGCGGAAGCCTCCTGCTGCGCGTCGGAGACGATGCGCCCGGCGACTTTGTCGATCCCGTTCATCGGCAGTTCAGCCCACGTTCAGGATCATCAGGATGGAAGCGATCAGGCTCAGGATCGCGTAGAATTCCACGATGACGCAGAGGATGATGCCCTTGGACCAGTCGTCGGGCTTCTTGGCGACGATGTTGATGCAGGAAGCGGCCACGCGGCCCTGGGCCTTGGCGGAGATGAGGCCGCCCAGCATCATGGGAACGCAGGCCACCAGGTAGCCCAGGCCCTGGGTCAGGCTCAGCTGCTGCAGGCCGCTGCCGCCGAAGATGCCGATCTGGAGCAGCACGAAGAACCAGATGACGAAGCCGTACAGGCCCTGGGTGCCGGGGACGACCTGCAGGATCAGGCACTTGGTAAACTGTTCGGGGTCCTCGCTGATGAGGCCGGCAGCCGCCTCGCCGGTCATGCCGGTACCCTTGGCGGAGCCGATGCAGCTCAGCACGGCAGCCAGGCCGCCGCCGAGAAAGGCGAGGGCGAGTCCTCCGAAAGCGTCGATAAGCTCAAGCATGGTGTACTTCCTCCTTGACGATGTCAAAATACTTTGTTTTTACTTCAAGCGGACGGAAGGCCTTGCCCCCGTCTGCGTAGAATTTGCCGAAGAACTCCAGATACTGGAGCCGGGCCGCGTGCACGTAGGTGCCGATGACGTTGATGCCGATGTTGAAGACGTGGCCGATGATGAAGATGGGGATGAACAGGATGATGTTCCCGAACAGCCCGCCCAGGATGTTCACGATGCTGGCGACGATGCCCCCCGCCAGCATCAGGGCCATGATGCGGGAATAGGAGAGGATGTCGCTGAAATAGCTGGTGATGTCGTAGAGACTGGCAAGGCCGCCCACCAGCTTGCCCGGGATCGTGGGCTTGGCGCGCCCCTGGGTCAGGAGCAGGGCCAGCACCCCCGCCAGGGCCACCAGCCAGGTGCCCCCCAGGGCCCCCACGGCGACGCCCGCGAACAGGAGCCACCAGCTGCCCACGTCCATGAGCGCGTCCCAGGGGTGTCCGTCCCGGATCAGGATGTAGGCCTTGACGCCCATGCCGAAGAGGATCTGGAACACGCCCAGGGCCAGGGAGATGATGAGGATCTGCAGGGGGTTCTCCATGGGCTTCAGCAGCGCGGGCACCGTGACGTCCTTCCCGAAAAGCAGGGCGATCTGGGTGATGGCGTCGCCGAAGAAGCTGCCGGTGAGGATGCCGAAAACGGCGGTGGTGACGCCGCATTCCAGCATCAGCTGCATCATGTTCTTCATGCCCCGCTGGAGGCGGAACTTTTTCTGCACGATCAGGCTCAGGAGGATGAACACCAGCCCGTAGCCCAGGTCGTTGAACATCATGCCGAAGAAGATGCAGAAGAAGGGGGCGATCAGGGGGTTGGGGTCCACGTTGCGGTAATCCGGCAGGCTGTACATTTCCGTGACCATGTTCAGCGGGCGGGTGACGGCGTTGTTCTGCAGCAGGACGGGCACCGTATCCTCCGCCGTGGGGTCGCTCAGCTCCCAGGCGCAGCAGTAATCCCCCAGCAGGGCTTCCAGGGCGGGTACGTGGGGCTCGTCCACCCAGCCGGTGAGGGCGAAGGCCTGCTCCGTATGCAGAAGCTTCTGCCGTGCCTCCGCCGCGTCGATCTCCAGGGTGAGGCGGTCGTACCACAGCTTGATGAGCCTGCGGTGGGCGCCGCATTCCTCGAGAAAGGCCAGGGTCTCCTCCTCGTCCCGGGCCGCCATGTCGGCCTCCGCCTCCAGCCGGGCGATGTTCTCCCCGGCGGTGCCCCTGAGAGAAGCGGCCGGCGCGGCTTCATAGCCGAAATCCCGCAGCACGCGGGAAAAGGCTTCTTCCTCCCGCTTCAGGCAGACGGCCAGGATGCCCTGCCGCTCCCGGTTCTTCCCGGCAGCGCGGACGCCGCCCTCCAGCCCGGTTTCCTCCAGGGCCTGCTCCAGCTCCTCCGCCGTTTTCGGCGCGGCGATGGAGCCGACAAATACCCTGGAAGCCCGGGTCTCCCGCGTTTCCAGGGGGACGGGCAGGTCCTGCCACAGCAGGAGGGAATCCCGCTGGGCATTCAGGCCGGCGCGCCGGTCCCGCTGCTCTCCCAGGGCCTGCACGGCCTCCAGCACGCTGCCCACGGCCCGCAGCGCCTCCTCCCGGATGTCGGCGAAGAAGTCCTGCTCGGAGATCAGCTCCTTTTCCTGGAAAAGCCCGGTTTTCACATAGGCGTATTTCTTTAAGTAACGGATCGCGTTCTCCGCGTCCTTCTGCCGGCGGCGCAGGATCTCGGGATTCCCGTCATCCGCCCCGCCGACCGCGGGGGAGAGATACCCCTCCGGGGCCTCGCTGACGCGGATCTCCACGCAGCCCAGCTTTTGCAGCTTCCGCAGCAGGTCGTGCTGCTGATAGGACAGGCCCGCCAGCTGCAGCTTTTTCATTTTGACGATCGACATATCAGGCTCCGGCGATCCTTTCCGCGATCATTTTCGCTGCTGCGTCCAGCCTGCGCTCGGCTTCGGCGCGCAGCTCGTCGTTTTTCAGCCCGGCGACGGTCTGCAGCTCGGCCTTCCGATCCTCCGCCCGTTTCCGCGCGTTGTCCAGCAGCCGCTGCTGCTCCGCCTCGCCCTCCCGGCGGGCAGCCTCCAGCGCCCGCTGCCGGTAGCCCTCGGCGCTGCCCAGCAGGGCGTCCGCCTCGGTCCTGGCTTCCCGGCGGAGGCGTTCGGCCTCCTTTTCCGCCTGAAGGATCGAATCAATGCCGTCCATAAGCATCATCCTCCACTCAATGATTCCTGCGATGAAAAATGAAATGAAACCATGAACAAGAAATTATACCGCAAAATACCGGAAAAAGCAAGCGATTTTCTGCCGGTTTCACAGGATTTCCGCGAGAATATGAAAAAAAGAGGGCTTCTGCGGACCGTTCGATCCGAAAAGCCCTCCTCTTAAGGCAGAAGGATCAAAAACGCGGTCAGCCGCCGTAGCGCTTCCGGGAGGCGATGTAAACCTCCTCCGTGAAGGCCTCCGTCTGGGCGAAGCGGCCGTAGTGGCCGAAGATGGCGGGTTTGCCCTCCTGGGTGTACATCTTCACGAATTCCCTGGCCCGCTCCCGCTGCTCGGCGAGGCTGGTGGTCTCCGGGTCGAACACGTCCGGCCAGACGCCCAGCACGATCTTGTCGCCCCAGCGCTCGTACAGGGCGTGGATATCGTTCATCTGCTGGGGGTCCCACTGGTCAAAGCCGCCGTCGATGAAGCACTGCACGCGGCTGTCCACATGGCCGCAGGAATGGAGGGTGGCGTAGCGGCCCCTGGCGTGGATGTGCCCGGTGAGCTGCCGCATGAAGGGCACGAAGAATTCATAGGCCACGTCCTCGGAGAAGAAGGGGGCCTTCTGCGCGCCCCAGTCGTCGTGGATGTTGAAGCCGTCCAGCATGGGCCAGGTCTCGCAGAGCTTGTCCACCAGCTTGCAGGCAAAATCGGTGGTGGCCTGGAACAACTCCTTCACCGCGTCCTGCTGCTCCTCGTCGATGAGGGCCATGGCGGCGGGGGCAAAGTCCATGAAGGAGATCAGCCGCTCGAACCAGAAGCCGTTGACCAGGCTGAGCTGATAGGCAAAGCGCCCGTCGACCTTGACCTTTTTCGCTTCTTCCTTCCAGTCGAAGCTGTCCAGATCGGGGAAATGGATCTTGTCCTTCCACTCCCGCACGTCGCCGAGCATGGGCTCGCCGGGCCGCACGATGCTGCCCCCCACGGCGGGCACCCATTCCCATTCGATGCCGAAGACGTCCTTGTTGTCGTGGCCCATGCCCCGGCCGAAGTTGTCATTATAAATGGCGGAGCTCAGCATCTTGTGCTCCTGGCCGGTGGGCATCCAGAAGGGCCGCTTCTCATAGAAAAGGGCCATCATGTTCTCCCGGGAGGTAACGGGGGTGTTGCGCAGGGGGGTGGAAGGACCGCCGAACCAGCCGGGCAGCTCCTCCACGATATCCAGCTCTGCGGGGACGAAGGGGATCTTGCGGAACATAATCACTCACTCCTTGTTCAGATGTTCGGACCGTATGCTTAAGGCAACACCGCACAATTCTGGTGCGCAGATTGCGCAGTCAGAATTTTCGTCAGATTGTCTGAAAATCGCGGGTAATACTTCCTGTATTGGCCAAGATTTTCGGGCAATATGACGGAACATGATGCAAGCGAGATGTGTACCGAGAATTGTGCGGTGTTGCCTTATATCACTTGCCTGATCAGACGATTTCCAGGACCCTTGTCAGATTCTCATAGCTGCGCAGGAAGCTGTCCAGCTCCAGCTGCTCGTCGGGGGTGTGGCAGCCGGACATCCTCGGCCCGTAGGTGATGATGTCCATTTGGGGATAGCGTCCCTTGAAGACGCCGGTCTCCAGGCCGCCGTGGGTGGCCTGCTCCTCCAGGGCGACGCCTTTGGCCGCCAGCACCCTGCGCAGCGCGTCCCGCAGGGGGGAGGTCTCGGTGTAGCTCCAGCCGTCATAGTCGTTCTGCACCTGGATGAAGCCGCCGAAGATGCTGCTGACGGCCTCGATCCGGCGGCTGATGTCCTCCCGCATGCTGCGCACCGGGCTTCGCACGCAGTAGTCGAAGTCGATGTTCTCCGCCGTCTGGACCAGGACGCCCAGGTTCAGGGAGGCGAAGGGGATGCCCAGCTTGGGAGACCTGGCCAGCATGCCGTCGGGCAGCAGATAACCCATGGTGATGAGGGCGCCGGTGTCCTCCTGGGTGATGGCGCTGCTGACCTTGTCCGCCGCCTCCAGCCCGATGGTCAGGCCGGGATCGGCCTCGATCAGCTCCTCCTTCAGGTCGGCGGCGATATTGTCCACATACTTCTCCAGCATGGGCGCGGAGAAGGCGGAGGCGAACAGCACCGCGAATTCCCTGGGGATGGCGTTCATCTTGGCACCGCCGGTGATGCGGATGACGCGGATGTCCACGCCCCGCTCCAGCAGCTGATAGAGCATGCGGAAGCCCAGCTTGATGGCGTTGCCCAGGCCCTGATCGATGCAGTTGCCGCTGTGGCCGCCCCGGAGGCCGGTCACCGTCAGCAGATAGCAGGGGGCGGTGTTCTCGCTGAAAATGATGGGGCAGCGGGCCAGCAGCCGCCGTCCGCCGGAGGAGGAGACGCAGGTGACGGTCTCTCCGTGCCCGTCCAGGCCGATCATGCGCCGGGCGGTGATCAGGTCCTTTTTCAGGCCGCGGGCCCCGTCCATGCCCGTTTCCTCGCCGACGGTGAACACGCATTCCAGGGGCGGATGGCTCAGACTGCCGTCCGCCAGAACGGCCAGCATCCAGCTGACGCCCGCGCCGTCGTCGGCCCCCAGGGTCGTGCCGTCGGCCCGGAGGATGTTCCCCTCCCGGATCAGCCGGATGGGGTCGGAAAGAAAGTCGTGGCCGCAGCAGCCGGTCTGCTCACAGACCATGTCCATATGGGCCTGGAGCATCAGGGGCGGCTCCTGCTCCCGCCCGGGGGAGCCGGGCTTGTAAATGACCACGTTGTTCAGGGCGTCCCGGACATAGTTCAGCCCCTGCCGTTCGGCGAAGCCGGCCAGATAGCGGCTGACGCCCTCCTCGTTGCCGGAGCCGCGGGGAATGGCGGAAATCTCCTCAAAATAGCGGAAAACGGGAATGGAAGCATCTAAGACGGACATAGCGGACCTCCGAAGATGATACAAAATGGAATCGGTAAATCATAGTAAATTATATAATTCCCGGCGGGATTAGTCAATCAAAAATGTGCGTTTTGCCGGAAGGCCGTATTTGGAATTGTCAAAACCGCGGGGAGCGGTTATAATGCGCCTATGAAATGCTTTCTTTGTCCCCGCCTCTGCGGGGCGGACCGAAGCGCCGGAGAGAGGGGCTTCTGCGGCGCGGGAGCGCTGCCCGTGGCGGCCAGAGCGGCCCGGCACGATTGGGAGGAGCCCTGCATCAGCGGCAGCCGGGGCTCCGGGGCCGTGTTCTTTTCCGGCTGCAACCTGGGCTGCGTTTACTGCCAGAACCGGGAGATCAGTTTTTCCCTCCGGGGAAAGACCCTGGATGTGCCGGCGCTGCGGGCCCTCTTTGCCCGGCTGCGGGACAGCGGCGTCCACAACCTCAATCTCGTCACCGCCACCCCCTATGCGGATGTGATCGCCGAGGCGCTGGAGGCGCCGCCGGGCATCCCGGTGGTGTGGAACAGCTCCGGCTACGAGGGATTGGAGACGCTGCGCATGCTGGAGGGGAAGGTGGACGTGTACCTGCCGGACATGAAATATGCCGACGGCAGCCTGGCGCAGGCCCTCTCCGCCGCGCCGGACTATTTTGAAAGGGCGGACGCCGCCATCCGGGAGATGTTCCGGCAGACGGGACCCTGCCGCTTCGACGCCGATGGCCTGCTGACCCGGGGCGTCCTGGTGCGCCATCTGGTGCTGCCGGGATATCTCGCCAATTCCAAGGACGTGCTGGAATGGTTTGCCGGGGCCTTTCCCAAGGGGGAAACGATGCTGAGCCTCATGGCCCAGTACACGCCCAACGGCTTCGGCGGGCCGGAGCGGCGTCTGCGGCCGGAGGAATGGCAGGAAGTGACGGACTATCTCTATATGCTGGGGATCCGCAGCGGCTATGTGCAGGAGCTCTCCAGCGCGGACGGCGCGTATGTGCCCGCGTTTGACGGGACGGGAGTGGAATGACCAGAGACGAACTGAGAGAAAAAGCGCTGGCGCTGCCGCTGCAGCCCGGCGTCTATATCATGATGGACCGCCGGGGCGAGGTCATCTACGTGGGCAAGGCCAAGAAGCTGAAAAACCGGGTGGTCAGCTATTTCCGGGAGGGGAGCCACAGCCCCAAGACCGAGGCGATGGTCTCCCATGTGGACAGCTTCGACGTCATCATGGTGCGCAGCGAATTCGAGGCCCTCATCACGGAAAACCAGCTCATCAAGCACCACAAGCCCCGCTACAACATCCTGCTGAAGGACGACAAGGGCTACCCCTATCTCCGCACGGACCTCCGGCAGCCCTATCCCGGCTGGAAGGTGGTGGGCCGTCCCGGCAGCGACGGGGCCCGCTATCTGGGGCCTTACGGCAGCCGGACGACGCTGTTCGCCGCCCTGAACGCGGTGAAGAAGGCCCTGCGCCTGCCCCAGTGCAGCCGCCGCTTCCCGGCGGACATCGGCAGGGAACGGCCTTGTCTCAACAGGGAGATGGGCCTGTGCGAGGGCTGGTGCACCGGCACGCCGGACGCGGAAGCCTACCGCGCCCGGATCGGGGACGCCCTGCTGGTCTTCGAGGGGAAATCCGGCCAGCTGGAAAAGCAGGTGCAGGGAGAAATGGAGGCGGCGGCGGAGGCCCTGGATTTTGAAAAGGCAGCCGTCCTGCGGGACCGGCTGCGGGCCCTGCACTCCCTGGGGGAGAAGCAGCTGGCGGTCTCCGGCGCCGTGGCGGATACGGACGCGGTGGGCTTCTTCCGGGGCGCGGCCAAGGCCTGCTTCGTGGTGCTCCACTATATCGGCGGGAAGCTGCTGGACAAGGACATGCTCCTGCTGCCCTCGCCCATGGAGGAGGACGGGGAGGTGCTCAGCGCCCTTGTGCGGCAGTACTATCTGCAGCGGGGCGTCTGTCCCCGGACGGTCCTGCTGCCCCTGATGCCGGAGGACGGGGAGGAGCTGGAGCGCCTGCTGACGGAGACCTATGCCCATAAGGTGAGCCTCCACGTGCCCCTCCGGGGGGATATGCGCATCCGGGCCGAGACCGCGCGGCTGAACGCCCAACAGGAGACCGAGCGGGCCACGGACCGGGAGGAGAAGGTCTCCGGCATCCTGACCTGGCTGGCGGAGGCGGCGGGCCTGCCCGGGCCGCCCCGGCGCATCGAGGCCTACGACGTGTCCCATCTTGCCGGGGAGGACGCGGTCTCCTCCATGACGGTCTTCGCGGACGCCCGGCCCCTGAAGCGGGATTACCGGCGCTTCAAAATGAAGGAAGCCGGGGGCGGGGACGATTACGGCAGCATGCGGGAGACCCTGCGCCGCCGCCTCACGGAATACAGCGAGGGAAACGAGCGCTTTGCCCCCCTGCCGGACCTGTTCCTCATCGACGGCGGCAGCGTGCACGCTTCGGCGGCGGAGGAGGTGGTGCGCTCCTTCGGGCTGGAGATCCCGGTCCTGGGCATGGTGAAGGACGACAAGCACCGCACCCGCGCCCTGGCTTCGCCGGACGGGCGGGAGCTGGGCCTGGAGGGGAACCCCGCCGCCTTCGCCCTCATCGGGCGCATCCAGGAGGAGACCCACCGCTTTGCCATCGAATATCAGCGGAGCCTGCGCAAAGGCCGCATCGGCTCCGAGCTGGACAAGATCCCCGGCGTGGGGGAAAAGCGGCGGGGCGAGCTGCTGAAGCGCTTCCGCTCCGTCAAGGCCGTGGCCGCCGCTTCGGAGGAGGAGCTTCGCTCCGTGCTGCCCGCCTCGGCGGCAAAAAGCGTATATGACTGGTTCCGGCGGGAACCGAGGGAGGAGCAGGAGAAAGCATGAGAGTGATCACGGGCGCCGCCAGAGGCAGGAAGCTCAAGGAACCGGAGGGCATGGACATCCGTCCCACCGCCGACCAGGTGAAGGAATCGGTGTTCAACATCATCCAGGGAGACGTGGAGGGCAGGACCTGCCTGGACCTCTTTTCCGGCACGGGACAGATGGGGATCGAGGCCCTTTCCCGGGGCGCGGAGAGCTGCGTCTTCGTGGACGCGGACCGCGCCGCCGTCAGGCTCACGAAGCTGAACCTGGAAAAGACCGGCCTGCAGGGGCAGGTCTTCCAGGACGACGCTCTGCGCTTTCTGACGTCGCGGGAGAAATACGATCTCATTTTCATCGACCCGCCTTATCGATCGGGGCTTTATGAAAAAGTGCTGGAGCGCATAAAAGATTTTGACAAATTGCACACCGGTGGTATAATGGTCGTTGAAAGTTCTGCGGATTACGAGCCGGAATCCCCCGGAGCGCCCTATCTGAAGCTGCGCACCTATCGCTATGGGAAGGTTCGGATCACGACATTTACAAAAAGAGAGGGATCGGAACCGTGACCACAGCGGTCTACACCGGCAGCTTTGACCCGATCACCCTGGGGCACCTGAACCTGATCAAGCGGGCCTCCAGAGTTTTTGACCGGGTCATTGTCTGTATCATGTACAACAAGAACAAAACCCCCCTGTTCACCGTGGAGGAGCGGGTCCGCCAGGTGACAGAGGTGACGGCGCGTTTTCCCAATGTGGAGGTGGATTCCTCCGACATGCTGGTGGCGGAATATGCCCGGCTGAAGGGCGCGGGTGTCGTGGTGCGGGGCCTGCGGGCCGTGTCGGACTACGAGAAGGAATGTCAGATGGCGCTGATCAACAAGCGCCTGAATCCCGAGCTGGAGACCTTCTTCCTGCCCGCCAGCGAAAAATATATGTATCTGAGTTCCAGCGCCGTCAAGGAGCTTGCGCTCTTCGGCGCGGACCTGAGCGCCTTCGCCCCCCGGGAGATCATCGGGGAGATCGAGGCGAAATTTGACCGGAAAGGACGGAAATGATCATGGCAAGCGGCATCAACGAACTGATCGATCAGCTGTACGCCTCCATTTCGGATGCAAAGGGCTTTCCCCTCAGCGTGGACAAGTGCATTCTCGACCGGGACAACGCCCTGGACCTGCTGGACGAGATCCGGGCCCAGCTTCCCGCCGAGGTGGCGGAAGCCAAGCGCCTGGTCAGCGCCAAGGCGGAGGTGATCCGCAAAACGCGGGAGGAAGCGGACCAGATCAAGAAGGACGCCGCCGCCGAGGCGGCCCGCATGGTGGAAAAGGAGAGCATCGTCGCCGCGGCCAAGCGGCGGGCGCAGGAGATCGTGGACGAGGCCCAGAAAAAGTCCGATGAGCTCCGCCGCGCCTCCAGCGCCTATGCGGACGAGCTGCTCAAGCGCACGGAGGACACCCTGAACCAGTCCCTGGAGGGGGTGCGCCGCAGCCGCACCAGCTTCCGCAGCGCCTCCGGCTTCTCGGAGCTTTAAGGCAGGCAACACAAACAACAATATTATTATAATAGGAAAAGGAAAGCCGTTGGTCATATGAAGAAATGTATTCTGAGCATCGGCGTGGTGGTCCTGATCATCGCGCTGCTGCTGTTCGGTGTTTTTTTCGGTTTCAATCTCGGCGCGTTCAGCATCGAGCCCCTGCAGGAGGGGATCTCTCTGGGCCTGGACCTGGTGGGCGGCAGCGAGATCACCTATGAGGCCGTCGTCCCGGAGGGCATCTCCGAGAGTGAGCTCAGTCAGAGCATGGAGGCGGTGCAGACCATGCTGCGCCAGCGCCTCAACAGCATGGGCTATACGGAGGCCACCGTCGTCCTCTCCGGGGACCGGGGGGTCAACGTATCCATCCCCAATGTGTCCAATCCCGAGCAGGCCCTGCAGATGCTGGGCAGCACCGCGGTCATCGAATTCCGGGACTATACCGGAAGGACCATCATCACCGGCGAGGACATCGAGTCCGCCACGGCGGCCTACCAGCCCAACGGCACCACCGGGGTGGACGAGTACATCGTCTCCCTGAAGCTGACGGCGGAGGGCCGGGAGAAGTTCCGCGACGGCACCAGGGAAGTGGCGGCACTGAGCGACGAGGAGCAGCGCTGGGTCGCCATCGTGCTGGACGAGGAGGTCATCAGCGCCCCCCGGGTCAGCGCGGAATATGCCTCCACCGGCATCGACACGGATTCTCCCATCATCCAGCTGGGGGACAGCAGCAACAATGTGGAATATGCCACCTATCTGGCGGGCATCATCAATTCCGGCTCCCTGCCCTTTGAGCTGAAGGACACGAAGCTGCAGGCCGTGGGCGCTTCCCTGGGCGAGCGCAGCCTGGAGACCGGCATCACCGCGGGCATCATCGGCATCATCCTGGTCATGATCTTCATGATCGTCGTCTACCGCATCCCCGGCCTGGTGGCGGACCTGGCCCTGGTGCTGTATATCGCCCTGTTCCTGGTGGTCATGTCCGCCATGCGCCTGAACCTGAGCCTGCCCGGCATCGCCGGCATCATCCTCACCATCGGCATGGCGGTGGACGCCAACGTGGTCATCTACGAGCGCATACGGGAGGAGCTGATCTCCGGCAAGACCCTGCGCAGCGCCGTGGACGCGGGCTTCCGCCGGGCCATCACCGCCATTCTGGACTCCAATATCACCACCATGATCGCCGGCTTCGTCCTTCTGTGGAAGGGCACCGGCACCATCCTGGGCTTCGCCAAGACCCTGCTCATCGGCGTCGTCCTCAGCATGATCTGCATGCTGATCGTGCCCAGGGCCATCCTCCGCAGCCTGGCGGGCCTCCGGAAGTACAAGCCCTTCCTCTACGGGCTGCCCCGGAAGAAGATCGACGCCGACAGCCTCAACAAGCGCATCGGCTTCGTCTCCAAGGGCAAGATCACGGCGATCGTCTCCATCGTCCTGTGCGTCACCGCCGTCGTCTCCCTGATCCTGCTGCCCTTCGGCGTGAACCTCTTCAATCTGGATATCGACTTTGCCGGCGGCGTGGTGCTGGAATACGACATCGGCCAGCAGGTCAACAGCGATATCTCCGCCCAGGTCTCGGACATGGTGCTGGATAAAACGGGGGTGCGGCCCTCCGCCGTCGTCCGGGCGGGCGACCGGGGCACCATCGTCAACATCCGCATCCAGGAGCTGACCACCGAGCAGCGGGACAGCGTGGGCACCGGCCTGCAGGAGCTTTTCGGCGCGGACCGGGTGCGCATGGAGAGCAGCAACTTCGTCTCCGCCTCCGTGGGCAAGGATATCACAAAGGCGGCCTTCATCACCTCCATCGTGGCCGCCGCCCTGATCCTCATCTATATCACCGTCCGCTTTGAGATCCGCTCCGGCCTGGCCGCCGTGATCTGCCTTCTCCACGACCTGATGGTGATGCTCAGCTGCTATGTGATCTTCCGCATCCAGCTCAACATGAATTTCATCGCCGCGGCCCTCACCATCATCGGTTATTCCATCAACGCCACCATCGTCGTGTTCGACCGCATCCGCGAAAACGTGAAGCGGACCGGCGGCCACGAGGAGTTCGCCGCCGTGGTGGACCGCAGCATCACCCAGACCCTGCGGCGCAGCCTGGGCACCACCCTGACCACCATGCTGCCCATCATCTTCCTGCTGATCCTGGGGGTGGATTCCCTGCGCAACTTCGCCTTCCCCATCATGGTGGGCGTCATTTCCGGCTGCTACAGCTCCGTCTGCGTGGCCGGTCCCCTGTGGAACCTGCTGAAGGGAAAGAAAAACAAAGTCAAGGTAAGGTGAACCCGAAGCCTCCGAAAACCTCCGCGCCGGCCGGCGCGGAGGTTTTTTGCATGTCCGGCTCCTCCGCCGCATAGACATGAACCGAACGAAGGAGGGATGCGGAGCATGAACGGAACGGAAGCATTCGACCGGGCGGCGGTGCTGCTCCCCGGCGCTTTGCGCTCGGAAGCGCTGTTTCAGCCGGCCTCGCTGCGGAAACGGGCGGAGGAGATCCGCCTCCGCTGCGGCATGGGGGCCTGGCTGCGCCTCCCGGAGGGGCAGACGCCCCTCCGCGCGCCCGTGGGCCGGGAGGAGATCGAGGAGACGCTGCTGCGTGCGTCCAAATCCAGCCTGTACACGGCGGAGGAGAGCATGCGCGCCGGGTATTTCACGGCGGAGGGGGGCTATCGCCTGGGCTTCGGCGGCAGCGTCATCCTGCGGGATGGCCGGGTCGAGGGGTTTCGCAGCATTTCCTCCGTGAGCATCCGCATCCCCCGCTGCGTGCACTGCGTCACGGACGAGCTGCTGCGGCGGCTGGGGGAGCGCAGCGTCCTCATTTATTCCGCGCCGGGGGGCGGGAAGACCACCTTCCTGCGGGACCTGATCCGCCGGGTCTCCGACGGGGGCGTCCGGGTCTCCCTGGCGGACGAGCGGGGCGAGCTGGCGGCCCTCTGCGGCGGCGTTCCCCAGTTCGACGTGGGAAAGCATACGGATGTGATCGAGGGCTGCCCCAAGCGCTTCGCCGCGGAAATGCTGCTGCGCACCATGTCGCCCCAGGTGCTGGCGGTGGACGAGGTGACGGCGGAGGAAGCGCCGCTGCTCTCCTCGGGCCTGGCGGCGGGCGTCCGCCTGCTGGCCACGGCCCACGCCGGGAGCCGGGAGGAGCTGCGCCGCCGGGGCGTCCCCGACGGCCTTTTTGACGCGGCGGTGGGCATCGAGGTGCGGGACGGGGTGCGCCGGTACCGGGTGGAGGAATGGAAATGCTGAGGTGGGCCTGCGCTTCCCTGGTGGTGCTCTGCAGCGCTCTGCTGAGCATGAACGAGGTCGTCCGGTCCCGGCAGCGCATCCGCGCCCTGCGTTCCCTCCTGGAGGCCCTGAGCGCCATGCGCGGGGAGCTGACGCAGCGGCATACGCCCCTGCCGGAGCTGCTGGAGAAGCTCACAAGCCGGCAGACGCAGCCGGCGGCGGAGTTTTTCGGCGCGGCGGCGGTGAACCTGGTGCGGCGGGAGCTGCCCTTTGCCGCCGCCTGGGAGATGGCCCTGAAGGAGACGGAGCCCCTCTGCCTTCTGCCGGAGGAGCGGCAGGCGATGGAAAACCTGGGACGGCAGCTGGGCAGGAGCGGACTGAAGGAGCAGGCGGAGGCCATCCTTTCCGCGGAAAAGAAGCTCGCGCTGTTCCTGGAGCTGGAGGAGCGGGAGCGCATGAAGAAAAACCGCCTGCGGGCAGCGCTGGGCGCAGGCGCGGGCGCGATGCTGGCGATCCTGCTGCTGTGAGGATGAGGGATGGAGATCGACCTGATATTCAAGCTGGCGGCCCTGGGGATCATCGTGACGGTCCTCAGCATCCTGCTGAGCCGCTCCGGAAGGGAGGAGCAGGCGCTGATGGTCACCATCGCGGGGCTGGTGCTGGCGCTCATCATGGTGGTCCGGGAGATCGGCGAGCTGTTCAGCCTGATCCGCCGGCTGTTCGGCTAGGGCATGGAGCTCATGTGGAAATGCGCCGCCCTGGGGGTAAGCGCTTCTCTGCTGGGCCTTATGGTGCGCAGGGAGCGGGAGGAGCAGGCTTCTCTGCTGGGCCTGGCGGCCGCCGTGATGATCTTCGCCGCCGCCGTGGGGAGCCTGGGGGAAACGGAGGCGGTCCTGCGCCGCGCCATGGAACGGGCCGCCCTGCGCCCGGCGCTGACGCTGCCGGTGCTGAAAAGCCTGGGCGTCGCGCTGCTGGGAAGGATATCCGCCCAGCTCTGCCGGGACGCGGGACAGGCTGCCGCGGCTGCCGCCGTGGAGCTGGCCTCCACCTGCGCCGTCCTCTGCGTCTCCCTGCCCCTGCTGCAAAGCCTCATCGAGCTGGTCTTCGCCTTTGCCTGATCCTGGTGGCGGCGGCGCTGCTGTGCACCGACGTCTCTGCCTCGGACGCGCGGGAAGCTCTCCTGGAGGCGCTGGGCGCGGAGGAACTGGAGACGCTGGCGGAGGAGACGGGGCTGGAGGACTACGGCAGCATGGCGGAGGGCTTCGACGGGGAGGGCTTTCTGCAAAACCTGCTGGCGGAGACGGTGCGGGCGGTGGCGTCGCCCCGGCTGCTGCGGGAGCTGGCGGCGGTGCTGCCGGTGGTGTTCCTGCTGGCCGCGGCGCGCACGGTGACGGGAAAGCCCGCCGGGAGCTTCGACGCCGTGTCCCTGGCGGGGGCCTGCGCCGTGATGCTGCTTCTCGGCGGCGGGCAGAACGGCCTGACGGCGGCGGCGGAAACGGCGATCTATCGCCTGCAGGATGCGGCGAACGCCCTGCTGCCCGTTCTGGGCTCCGCCGCCCTGCTTTCCGGGCAGGTCACGGCGGCGGCGGTGAAATATGCCGCCGCGGCCTGGTTCCTCAATGCGCTGGTGAACCTGTGCTGCGGCTTCGTGCTGCCCCTGATCCGGCTGTATCTGGCCGCCGCGGCGGCGGAGGCGGCCGTGGGCGGCGGCGTGATGAGCGGCGTCCTGGGCTTCCTCAAATGGTGCGGGGCCACGGCCCTGTCCGCCCTGATGCTGGCCTTCACCCTCTATCTCAGCCTCACCGCCATGGCCGCCAACAGCGCCGACGCGGCCCTCGTGCGCAGCGCGAAAACGGCGGTGGCCGCCGCGCTGCCGGTGGTGGGGGGCATCGCCGGGGACGCGGCCTCCTCCATCCTGGCGGCCGCCGCCGTCATCCGTCAGTCCGTGGGCTCCTTCGGGCTGCTGGCCGTGGCTTCCATCCTCCTGGCCCCCTTCCTGCACACGGGGGTCCGGTATCTGCTCCTCAAGGGGATCGCCCTTGTTTCCTCGGAACTGGCGGAGAGCGCCGCGGCCCTTATGCTGCGCCGCCTCAGCGAGACCATGGCGCTCCTGCTGGGCTGCCTGGGCTCCTGCGCCCTGCTGGTCTTTTTCTCCGTGTATGCGCTTCTGCGGGCGGCGGCGGCATGATCGACGCGCTGGCGGATTGGGTGCGCACGACGGCTTTGGCCGGCATCTTCTGCGCGGCGGTGCTGCTGCTGGTCCCGGAGGGGAGCGAAAAGCGCGCGGTGAAGCTCTCTTGCGCCTGCCTGCTGACGATCCTGCTGCTCCGCCCCCTGAGAAGCCTGGACCCGGAGCGCCTGACGGAGCTGCTGACGGCGCGGCGGCTGGAGAGCTCCGCGCTGGCGGAGGAGACGGAGGAACTCTCCGCGGAGCTCTGGAGCGGCATCATAAGACGGGAGACGGAGGCATATATATGGGATGCGGCCCGGCGGCTGGGCGTGGAACGGCTGGGCGTCCGCCTCCGGCTGAAAACGGAGGGCGAAGTGCCCGTTCCCTGGAGCATCGACCTGACGGGGGAGCTGACGCCCCGGCAGCGGGAACAGCTGTCCCTGCTGCTGGAGGGGGAGCTGGGCATTCCGCGGGAAAGGCAGACATGGAGCACGGATGATGCTGGTTAGCGTGTGGAAAAGGATACCGAAGCAGGCGCTCTGGGTGCTGCTGGCCCTGGCTGCCGGGCTGCTCCTTATGCTGCCGAGGCATACGGCGGAGGCCGCCGCTTCCCGGGAGGAAGCCTTTCCCTTTTCCCTGGAAGCCGAGGAAAAGCGCATCGAGGCGGCCCTCGGGCGCATCGAGGGGGCGGGCAGGGTGACGGTGGTGCTGACCCTGGAGGCCTCCGAGGAGCGGGTATATGCCCGCAACACCGATTCCGACCGGCAGGGCGAGACGGCCGGCGGCCGCAGTGAGGAGCGCAGCGAGGTGGCCCGCGTGGGGGACGAAGCCCTGACGGTGAAGGTCGCCTACCCCCGGTATCGGGGCGCCCTGATCGTCGCCGAGGGGAGCGGCAGCGGCCTCAGGCTGGCCCTCACCCAGGCGGTGGCCGCCCTGACGGGCCTCACATCGGACCGGATCACCGTGGTGACCGGCAAATAATTTGTATCACGCCGCAGGGCGAAAATGGGGGTAGTTATGAAAATCATCAAGCGAAACGCCATCATCCTGGCCGCCATCCTGTTCGTATGCGTGGCGGTCTACCTGAACTGGGCTTACAACCGGCAGGAGCAGGCGCTGACGGAGCCGGACGCGCGGGAGACCGTCAGCGCCGTCAGCGCCTCCGACGGGGGCGAGGGCCTGTTCTATGAAGCGCCGGTGCCGGCGGTCAGCACCGCCAGCGCCGTGACGGAATACTTCACCTCCGCCCGGCTGACCCGCCGGCAGTCCAGGGACAGCGCCATCTCCACCCTCCGGGACGCGGCGGAGACGGAAAGCGCCGCGGCGGAGGCCGTCAGCGGCGCGCTGGAGGCCATCACGGTCATGGCGCAGTACACCGTCACGGAGGCGGAGATCGAATCCCTGGTGATGGCCAAGGGCTTTGAGGACTGCCTGGTGTTCCTGGACGGGCAGAGCGCCATCGTGGCGGTCCCCGCGCCGCCCTCGGGCCTGACGAGCACCGCCGTGAGCCGCATCACGGACATCATTCTGGAAAAAACGGAGCTGAATACGGAGCAGATCAAAATAATCGAGGTGAAATGACTTCCATTTTTCCGCCGCCTGTGGTATATTATCCTGTAAGAATCCTTTTTCAGGAGGTTTGCCATGGCGGAGAACAAGGATTATATCATCACCAGCACGGGGGACGGCAGCGTCAACATCTCGGAGGACGTCATCGCCATCATCGCATGGGAAGCCATGCGGGAGGTGGAGGGCTTCGGCGGTCCCGCCGCCGGCATTCCCGGCGACCTGGCGGAGCTGATCGGGCGGCGGAGCGCATCCCGGGGCGTCCGCATCGTCAAGGAAGAAGCAAGCGTTTCCGTGGAGGTGTACATCACCGTCCGCTTCGGATATTCCGTCACCAAGGTGTCCCGGGACATTCAGGAAGCCGTTTCCAAGGCCGTGCAGGATATGACGGGCGTTCCGGTGAGCGCCGTCAACGTCAGCGTCACCGGCATCGCCTTTGAGAAGGCCAAGCAGGCTTAAAGCTCGGATAAGCGCGTTTTCGCCCCCGGTGAAAACGCGCCTTGTCCTGTTGGAGGGATCATGCCAATGACCAGAAGGACGGCGCGGGAGATCGCCATGCACCTCAGCTTCGCCACGGTGATGAACCGGATGGATATGGGGGAGATGCTGGACGCGTTCTTCGAGCCCGAATACTTTGCGACCCTGCAGCCGGAGGACGAGGCCTACGCCGAATACCCCGACGATAAGCAGCTGGACTATATCCGCAGGCTTGCCGGGGGCGTTTCCGCCCATGCCGCCGAGCTGGACGGGTATATCGCCAAATATGCCAAAAACTGGGAATTTTCCCGCATTTCCCGCGTGGCCTCCGCCATCCTGCGGACGGCCATGTACGAGATCCTCTACCTGCCGGAGGTGCCCTACAAGGCGGCGGCCAACGAGGCGGTGGAGCTGGCCAAGACCTATGAGGGCAGGGATATCGCGGGCTTTGTCAACGGCATCCTGTCCGCCTTTATCGAGAACGAATACCATGAATGAGAATATCTGGTCCGTGGGCGAGCTGACCAGGCAGATCAAGGACCTGCTGGACGGGGAGCACAGCCTGCAGCGCGTCTATGTGCGGGGCGAGCTGAGCAACTACAAGGTCTATCCCTCCGGCCACCACTATTTCACCGTCAAGGACGAGGAAGCGACGCTGAAAGCGGTCATGTTCCGCCGGGATGCGTCGCGTCTTCGCTTCCGGCCCGAAAGCGGCATGAAGGTCATCGCCCTGGGGCGCGTCACCGTCTATCCCCGGGACGGGGTCTATCAGCTCTATGTGAGCGAGCTGGTGCCCGACGGGGTGGGGGACCTCCACGCCGCCTTTGAACAGCTGAAGGCCAAGCTGGCGGAGGAGGGCCTGTTCGACGCAAGCCGCAAGAAGCCGCTGCCGCCCTATCCTGAGCGCATCGCCGTCATCACCTCCTCCGCGGGAGCCGCCGTGCGGGATGTGATCCGGGTGGCGACCAAGCGCTATCCCGTGGCGAAGCTGATCGTGATGCCCGTGCGCGTGCAGGGGGCGGAGGCCCCGCCGGAGATCGTTTCCGCCATCCGCTACGCGAACAAATGGAAGGTGGCGGACCTGATCATCACCGGCCGGGGCGGCGGCTCCATCGAGGACCTGTGGGCCTTCAACGACGAGCGGGTGGCCCGCGCCATCTATGATTCCGAGATACCGGTGATCTCCGCCGTGGGGCATGAGCCGGATGTGACCATCGCCGATTATGTGGCCGACCTGCGGGCCGCCACCCCCTCCAACGCGGCGGAGCTGGCCGTGCCGGATCAGACGGAGCTGCATGCTTCCCTCCTGACGGCCCGGAAGCGGATGCTTTCGGCCCTGCTGGGCAGGGTGGAGGCCGGGCGGGACAGGCTGCGGCGCCTGCGGGAAAGGCGGGTGCTGACGGACCCGGGGGCCTATGTGGCGGACCGGCGGCTCAGCCTGGATCACGCCTCCGCCATGCTGCTGTCGGCCTATCGCGAAGGCCTGACGGAAAGGCGGGGGAGGCTGGCGCGCTGCGCCGCGGCGCTGGACGCCATGAGCCCCCTGAAGGTCCTGGCCAGGGGCTACGCCATCGCCGAGACGGAGGAGGGAACGATCCTCCGCAGCAAAGAGGAAGCCCTGCCCGGCCAAAGGCTGCGCCTGCTTTTGGCGGACGGGAAGGTGAACTGCCGGGTGGAAGAAGACCCGGAGGACAGAGGAGACAGATGATGGACGCTGAAAAGAAAAATACCCCCGGCTTCGAGGAGAGCATGCTGCGGCTGGAGGAGATCGTCCGCCTGCTGGAAAAGGGGGACGCGCCCCTGGAGGACGCCATCCGGCTCTTTGAGGAGGGCACGAGGCTGGCCCAGAGCTGCGACGAAATGCTCAACGAGGCGGAGAAGAAGGTAGTCGTCCTCTCCAAGGGGGCGGACGGCGCGCCGGCGGAAACGGAGTTCGACCTTGGAGAATGAAGGGATCCTGACTGCGGACAAGCTTCTTGTGGAAGCAAGGCTGGATGCGCTGCTGCCCCGGAAGGACCGGCTGACGGAGGCCATGCGCTACAGCCTCCTGGCGGGGGGCAAGCGGCTGCGGCCCACCCTGGTGCTGGAATTCTGCCGCGCCTGCGGGGGAGAAGCTTCCCAGGCGCTGGACGCCGCCTGCGCCATCGAGATGCTGCACACCTCCTCCCTGATCCACGACGATCTGCCCGCCATGGACGACGACGAGCTGCGGCGGGGAAAGCCCACGAACCACGTGGTCTACGGGGAGTGGCTGGCCCTCCTGGCGGGGGACGCCCTCCAGGCGGAAGCCTATGCCGCCATCCTGCGCAGCGGCCTGAGCGCCCCGGTCCGGGCGGAGGCGGCGCGCATCCTGGCGGAGGCCGCCGGCTGGCGGGGCATCTGCGGCGGCCAGTTTCTGGACCTGGACGGGGAAGACCGGCGCCTGTCGGAGGAGGAGATCAACGCCCTCAACGACGGCAAGACGGCCTCCCTCATCGCCGCGGCCTGCATGATGGGCTGCGTCTGCGCCGATAGCTGGGACAAGCTCCCCGCCGCCGACGCCTGCGGCCGGGCCATGGGCGTCGCCTTCCAGCTGCGGGACGATCTGCTGGATGTGGAGAGCAGCACCCCGGAATTGGGGAAGCCGGTGGGCTCCGACGAGAAGAACGGGAAATCCACCCTCCTGTCCCTGCGGGGCGCGGACTACTGCCGGGAGATGGTGCGCGTCAGAACGGAGGAGGCCGTGGGCATCCTGCGAAAAGAATTCGGCGCGCCGGGTTTTCTGATCTGGCTCACGGAACAGCTGGCAGGGCGCAAAAACTGAACGCGGTATGACCGGGGCAGAGCAAGGGGGGCGTTGCAGATTGCAGCGCCCCCCAGTGATATACCTGCTTCGCGGGGTGAAATACGGCCGAAGGCCGTGTGATATCGCGCCCTTTGGGCACGGCTATGGTATCCCCTCCGGGGATGATGGAAATCGGAGTTTCCGTCGTTATTCCTCTGCCCAATTGTGAACCCCGTGTAAAAATGAAAAATCCATTTGCGAACTGTTTGGCTTTGTGTTATACTCTAAAATCACTTGAGCTATGCGTATTTGGCGGAGGCTGGGTATGTGGGTCAGCGGACACTGGAAGGACTATGAGCTTCTGGACTGCTCCGGCGGGGAAAAGCTGGAGCGGTGGGGAAGGTATATCCTCCGCCGCCCCGATCCCCAGGCCATCTGGCAGACCCCCCGGGACCGGGATTGGGACCGGGCGGACGCGGTCTACCGCCGCTCCGAATCCGGGGGCGGCCGATGGACGAAATCGGATGTGCCCGATTCCTGGCAGATACGGGAGGGCAACCTCACCTTCAACATCAAGCTCATGAATTTCAAGCACACCGGCATCTTTCCGGAGCAGGCGGCCAACTGGGCCTTCATCGACGACGCGGTCCGCCATGCGGGCAGAAATATCCGCGTGCTGAATCTCTTCGCCTACACCGGGGCGGCCACCCTGGCGGCCGCGGCGGCGGGGGCCAGCGTCTGCCATGTGGACGCGGCAAAGGGCATGGTGGCCTGGGCGAAGGAGAACGCCGCCGCCTCGGGCCTTTCCGAAAAGCCCGTCCGCTGGATCGTGGACGACTGCCGCAAATTCGTGGAGAAGGAGATCCGGCGGGGCAAGACCTACGACGCCATCATCATGGACCCGCCCTCCTACGGACGGGGCCCCACGGGGGAAGTGTGGAAGCTGGAGGACAGCCTGTGGGATTTCCTGCAGCTCTGCGCCGGCGTTCTCAGCGAAAAACCCCTGTTCGTGCTCATCAGCTCCTACACCACCGGCCTCAGCCCCTCGGTGCTGACCTACCTGACGGAGACCGTGTTTTCCTCCCGCTGGGGCGGGAAAAGCGACAGTCAGGAGCTGGGCCTGCCCGTGACCAAAAGCGGCCTGATCCTGCCCTGCGGCGCTGCCTGCCGCTGGCTGGCATAATATCGAGGATATCATGAACATCATCCAAACGGAAAAGCTGGTTTTCAGCTATGACCCGGAAAGCGAAGGGGAGCCCATCCTGAAATCCCTGGATATCGGCATCGCCTCCGGCTCCTTCGTGGCGGTCCTGGGCCACAACGGCTCCGGGAAAAGCACCTTCGCCAAGCACCTCAACGGCATCCTCCTGCCCACCGGCGGCAAGGTCTGGATCGACGGCATGGACTCCGCGGACGAGGAGAAGCTGCTGGATATCCGGCGCACCGTGGGCATGGTGTTCCAGAACCCGGACAATCAGATCGTCGCCAACGTGGTGGAGGACGACGTGGCCTTCGGGCCGGAGAACATGGGCGTCCCCTCGGAGGAGATACGCAGGCGGGTGGACGAAGCCCTGAAGGACGTGGGTATGTACGAATACCGCACCCACGCCCCCCACCTCCTCTCCGGCGGCCAGAAGCAGCGGGTGGCCATCGCGGGCATCGTGGCCATGCGCCCCCGCTGCATCGTGCTGGACGAGCCCACCGCCATGCTGGACCCCGCGGGCCGGCGGGAGGTGCTGGACACCGTCCACCGCCTGAACCGGGAGCTGGGCATCACCGTGGTCCTCATCACCCACCATATGGACGAGTGCATCGGGGCCGACCGCCTCATCGTCATGTCCGACGGGGAGATCATCGCCGACGGGACGCCGAAGGAGGTTTTCCCCCGGGTGGAGCTGATGCGCCATAACGGATTGGACGTCCCCGCCACGGTGGGGCTGCTGTACGCCCTGAAAAAGCGGGGCTGCGACGTGCCGCTGGACGCGCTGACCGTGGAGGAATGCGCCGAGGCGCTGTATCAGTATTTCAAAGGAGACCGGAAAGCTTGACGCCGCTCATCGAAACAAAAAAGCTGACGCATGTCTACAGCGCGGGCACCCCGTTTGAACACGTTGCCGTGGAGGACGTGGATTTTTCCGCGTCCAGAGGGGAGTTCATCGGCATCATCGGCCATACCGGTTCCGGAAAATCCACCTTCGTGCAGCACCTGAACGGGCTGCTGAAGCCCACCTCCGGCAGCGTGCTGGTGGAGGGGGAGGAGATCTTTTCCTCGCCCGGGCGCATCCGGCAGGTGCGGAGCAAGGTGGGGCTGGTGTTCCAGTACCCGGAATACCAGCTCTTTGAAGAAACGGTCCGGGCGGACATCGCCTACGGGCCGAAGAACATGAAGCTGGATAAGGAGGAGATCGAACGGCGGGTCCTGGAGGCCGCGGATTTCGTGGGCCTGGAGCCGGAGCTGCTGGACAAATCTCCCTTCGACCTCTCCGGCGGGCAGAAGCGGCGCGCCGCCATCGCCGGCGTCATCGCCATGCGGCCCGACGTGCTGATCCTGGATGAGCCCACGGCGGGGCTGGACCCCCGCGGGCGGGAGGAGATCATCTACAATATCCGCCGCTACCACGCCGCCGTCAACGGAACGGTCATCTACATCACCCACAGCATGGAGGATATCGCCCGCTTCGCCACCCGTCTGGTGGTTTTCAGCAAGGGGCATATCGCTCTGGACGGCCCGCCCGCCCAGGTCTTCCGCCATGTGGAGGAGCTGGAGCGCATCGGCCTCACGGTCCCCAGCGTCGCCAAGGTCATGTCGATCCTGAAGCAGCGGGGCCTTCCCGTGGAGGACGGCGTCTACACCGTGGACAGGGCCGTGGAGGTCCTGCTGGGCCTGAAGGGGGGCGTCGCCGGTGCTTAAGGACATCACCCTGGGCCAGTATTTCCCCGGCGATACCGTCGTCCACCGGCTGGACCCCCGCACGAAGCTGATCCTGACGATCCTCTATATCGTCCTGCTGTTCATCGCCAAAAGCTATGTGTCCTACGGCCTGGTCTTTCTGTTCCTGGTCATCTGCATCGCCCTCAGCCGCATCCGCCTGAAGGCCATCCTCAGCGGCCTGAAGCCCCTGGTGGTGCTGATCCTGATCACGGCGATCCTGAATCTGTTCTACACCCGGGGGGAAAGGCTGCTGGTGAGTTTCTGGCGCATCCGCATCTATTGGGAGGGCGTGCGCACCGCCGCCGTCATGGCCCTGCGGATCATGATGCTCATCACGGGCACCCTTCTGCTGACCTACACCACCTCGCCCCTGCAGCTGACCGACGGCATGGAAAAGCTGATGAATCCCCTGAAAAAGCTCCATGTTCCGGTCCATGAGCTGAGCATGATGATGTCCATCGCCCTGCGCTTCATCCCCACGCTGATCGAGGAGACGGACAAGATCATGAACGCCCAGAAGGCCAGAGGGGCGGAGTTCGACACCGGCAACCTCATCCAGAAGGCCAAGGCCATGCTGCCCCTGCTGGTGCCCCTGTTCATCAGCGCCTTCCGCCGGGCCGACGAGCTGGCCACCGCCATGGAGAGCCGCTGCTACCACGGCGGCGAGGGCCGCACCAAGATGAAGGTGCTGAAAATGGCCGGGCGGGACTGGATCGCCCTGGGCTGCGGCGCGGCGCTGCTGGTCCTGACGATCCTGCTGCGGAGGCTGGGGCTGTGAACTACGTCGCGCTCCGGCTGGGCTACGACGGCTCCGCCTACCACGGCTGGCAGCGGCAGCATAACGCCCTCACCGTGCAGGAAACGCTGGAAAAGGCCCTGAGCCGCCTGTATAAGGAAGAAATCCATGTCACCGGCTGCGGGCGGACGGACGCGGGGGTCCACGCCAGGAAGTATCTGGCGAATTTCCGGACCCGGGGCGCCATCCCCCTGGACCGGCTGCCCCTGGCGGTCAACGCCCTGCTGCCCCACGACGTGGCGGTTTCCGGCGCCTGCGCCGTGGAGGAGGATTTTCACGCCGTGTTTTCCTGCACCAGGAAGGAATACACATATTATATCCGCTCCGGCGGCTATCGGGACCCCTTTGAGCTGCGGCGGGTCTGGTATCGCCCGGAGGCGCTGGACCTGGATGTGATGCGCCGGGCGGCGGCGGGCTTTCTGGGCACCCATGATTTTGCCGCCGTGCGCAGCGTGGGCACCAATGTGAAGACGACGGTGAGGACCGTTTACGAGTTCGCGGTGGAGCGGGAGGGGGCGCTGTTCTCCTTCCGGATCGCGGCCAGCGGGTTCCTCTACAATATGGCCCGCGCCATGGTGGGCACGGTGGTCTATGCGTCCATCGGGAAGCTTTCGCCGGAGGATATCCCCCGCATCCTGGATTCCGGCGACCGCTGCCTTGCCGGCCCCACCGTGCCGCCCCAGGGGCTGTATATGACGGATGTGCGCTATCCCGGCGCGGCAGGGAGGCTGATGGAGGGATGAAAAAACCCGGCAGGATCATGGGAAGGATACTGATCGGCCTGGTCGTCCTGGCCGTCGCGGTCCTGGCCGCCTCCGGCGTGATCGGGAGCCGGATGAACAAGAAGGATAATTCCGGCTTCAGCGCCGATCTCCTGGGCTATGAAAACGCCCGCTTCGCCGCCGCCGGCAGCGGCTTCGCGGCGGTCTCGGATATCTCCTGCCGCCTCTACGGGCGCAGCGGGGAGACCCTCTGCACCGCTTCCCGCAGCTATACGGAGCTCCAGATCGCCGGTGCGGAGAGCTGCGCCGCCGTGTGGAGCGAGGGGGGCGCGGGCATCACCTTCCTCCGTCCGGAGGGGGCCGCCGATCTGAACTTTTCCGGCGGCGTCACCGCCGCGGATATGAACGACGAGGGCACGGCGGTCGTCCTGGCCGGAGAGATCGGCTACAAGGGCTCGGTCACCGTGATCGACAAGCTCAACAGCGAGGTCTACCGTGTCTATGTGGGCAGCGGCTATCCCATGGACGCGGATATTTCCCCGGATTCCCGCCGGGTGGCCATCCTCAGCCTGACGGCGGAGGGCAGCAGCGTCACCGTTTACAACACCGACAGCGAAAAGCTCTATGCCGAATACCGGAGCGAGGGCCGCAGCTGTTTTGATCTGGAGTATCTGTCCGACGGCAGGCTGATGCTGGTCTCCACGGACGGGGCGGCCTTCCTGAAGGACGACGGGAAGCTCCTGGGGGAGCTGTCCTTCGACGGGGAATACCTGAAGGGCTACGCTTCGGGCGAGGGCTTCGCCGTCCTGCTCCTGGGGCGCTATAAGGCCGGGAACACCGGCCGCATCCTCATGGCGGACACGGCGGGCAATCTCCTGCGCAGCCTGGAGATCAGCGCCGAGACCGAGAGCGTCAGCGCTGCGGGGAAGTACATCGCCGTCCGCTATGCGGATGAAACGGTGCTGTACGACGACGAATTCCGAGTGACCGGCAGCCTGGAGGATACCGCGGGCATCCAGGCGGCGGTGATGCGCTCCGACGGGAGCGCCGTGATCATTTCCGGCGGCAGGGCTGCCGTCTATGAACCATAGGGAGGCATGAAACATGAATTGGATCCACTGGGTCATCGATCTTGTACTTCTGCTGATCATCATCCTCTGCGCCTGGCGGGGCTTCCGCAACGGCCTGATCGCCGGCATCCTGGCCCTGTGCGCCGTATTGTTCTCCGTCTACGCGGCGGATATCCTGGCCGACACCTATTCCGGGGAATTCACGAAGATGCTGGAGCCCTTCGTGACCGGCATGGTGGACACCGCCAGCTCCGCGGCGGAGGACGCCTACGCGAAGAGCGGCAAGGAGCCCGGGGTCTATGATATGACCGAGAAGACGGTGGAGGGCGTGGGCTTCATGAAATCCGCCGCCAAAAACGTGACGCGGGAGATCGCCGCCGAGGTACTGGAAACCGGACCCGCGCTGCGCAGGGCCATCGTGGATAAGCTCTGCGTCGTGGCGGCCTATGCCCTGACCTTCGCCATCATGTTCATCCTGCTCATCATCGTCTTCGCCGTGATCGGCAACCTGTTCAACCTGGCCTTCAAGCTGCCGGGGCTGGAGCTGATCAGCGGCGTGCTGGGCACCCTGCTGGGGCTGGCCAAGGGCCTCATCTATGTCTTTGCCATCGCCTGGTTCCTGCGCTTCGTGGGCATGTTCCTGCCGGAGGAAAAGGTGAACAGCACGATCCTGCTGAAATGGCTGATGGATACCTGCCCCCTGGTGAGCTTCCTGGGCCTGTAAGAGCTGGAAATACTTCGATTTGTGCGCGTCCGCCGCCGGTGATATAATCACGGCGACAAGGGACGCGATGGTACCGGAAAGGAAGGTGGATTTATGCAGCCGCCGCTGTGCTCGCGCTGTCAGAAAAACGTGGCCGTCGTCTTCATCCGCAAGGTGGAGAACGGCAAGACCGTCAACGAGGGCCTGTGCCTGAAGTGCGCGAAAGAACTGAACATCAAGCCCGTGGAAGACCTGATGCACAACATGGGCATTACCGACGACGATATCGAAGGCCTCAGCGCGGAGATGACCGAAGCCCTCAACGGGATCGAGGAGATCCCCGTGACGGACGAACCGAACGATGAAAACGGGAAAACTGCCACCTTCCCGTTCCTCAACAAGCTGTTCGGGGGCAATCCCAATCCCGCGCCGGAGCCGCCCCGGCCCAACCGCGAGCCGCCCAAGGGCGGGGAGAACCCCTCCCCCCGCGGCCAGAAGCGGAAATTCCTGGAGAGCTACTGCCAGGACCTGACGGGCAAGGCCCGGGACGGCCGGCTGGACCGCATCGTGGGCCGCGCCACGGAGCTGGAGCGGGTGGTGCAGATCCTCAACCGCCGCCAGAAGAACAATCCCTGCCTCATCGGCGAGCCCGGCGTGGGCAAGACCGCCATTGCCGAGGGCCTGGCCCAGAAGATCGTGGACGGGGATGTGCCCTATAAGCTGAAGGAGAAGGAAGTCTGGCTGCTGGACCTGACCAGCCTGGTGGCCGGGACCCAGTTCCGCGGCCAGTTCGAGAGCCGCATGAAGGGCCTGATCGACGAGATCCGCAAGCAGGGGAACATCATCCTGTTCATCGACGAGGTGCACAGCATCGTGGGCGCGGGGGACGCCGAGGGCAGCATGAACGCCGCCAACATCCTGAAGCCCGCCCTGTCCCGGGGGGAGATCCAGGTCATCGGCGCCACCACCTTTGCGGAATACCGCAAGCACATCGAGAAGGACAGCGCCCTGGAGCGCCGCTTCCAGCCCGTCACCGTCTCCGAGCCCTCCGTCAGCGAGAGCGTGGAGATCATGAAGGGCATCGCCCACTATTACGAGGAATACCACTGCGTCAAAATCTCCGAGGAGATGTGCCGTCAGGCCGTCGTCCTCTCGGAGCGGTACATCACGGACCGGTTCCTGCCGGACAAGGCCATCGACCTGCTGGACGAGGCCTGCAGCGACGTCAACCTGAAAAACAGGGACATCGCCCGCTCTGCGGAGATCAAAAAGGAGCTGGAAGCCCTGGCGGGGCAGCGGGAAAAGCTGCTGTCCGCCCCCTCCGGCGGCGGCAGCCAGGATTATGAGCAGCTTGCCGCCCTGCGCACCAGCGAATCCCAGCTGGAGGAGGAGCAGAAGCGCCTGGCGGAAAAGGGCTGGCCGGAGCTGACCCTGGAAAACCTGGCGCGGGTCATCGAGCTCTGGACCAAGATCCCCGCCAGCAGCATCAAGGAGGATGAATTCCAGCGCCTCAGCAAGCTCAACGAGCGCTTGAAAGCCCACATCATCGGCCAGGACGAGGCGGTGGACGCGGTCTGCGCCGCCATCAAGCGCAACCGCGTGGGCATCTCCGCCAAGCGGAAGCCGGTCTCCTTCATCTTCGTGGGCTCCACCGGCGTGGGCAAGACGGAGCTGGTCAAGCGCCTGGCCGCCGACCTCTTCGATTCCCCGGAATCCCTGATAAGGCTGGATATGTCCGAATTCATGGAAAAGCACGCCGTCAGCCGCATCATCGGCTCTCCTCCCGGCTATGTGGGCTATGACGAGGCGGGCCAGCTGACGGAGAAGATCCGCCGGAAGCCCTACAGCGTCGTCCTCTTCGACGAGATCGAAAAGGCCCATCCCGACGTGATGAATATCCTCCTGCAGATTCTGGACGACGGCCATATCACCGACGCCCACGGGAGGAACGTGAACTTTGAGAACACGGTGATCATCCTGACCACCAACGCCGGCAGCGACCACAAGGTGGCCAGCGTGGGCTTCAACCGCAGCCTGACGGAGCAGGGCAAGGAGCAGTCCATGAAGGCCCTGGGCGATTTCCTGCGGCCGGAATTCATCAACCGCATCGACGCGGTGGTCTCCTTCAACCGCCTGTCGGAGGATAATTTCGTGGAGATCGCCCGCCTGATGATGACCGAGCTGAAGGAGAGCATGGCCGACCGGGGCTACACCCTGGCCTTCGACGACGCGCTGCTGCGCTATCTCGCCCACAAGGCCTATTCCGTGGCCTACGGCGCGCGGAATCTCCGCCGCCTCATCCAGACGGAGGTGGAGGACGCCATCACCACCATCCTGATCGACGGCTACGATCAGCACATCACCGCCCTGACCGTCACGGCGGAGGAGGAGAAGGTGAAGATCACGCCCGAGAGCCGGAAAATGATCGCCGCTCCCGTGACTGCGTAATGTAAAAAAACATCCCCGAAGGGGATACCTTAACCGTGCCCGACGGGCACGATATCACACGGCCAAAGGCCGTATATCACCCCGCGAAGCGGGATATCACGCCCGCGAAGCGGGCATATCACCGAGTCGATAAAAATGGGGCGCTGCAAAGCAGCGCCCCATTTTCATCGCTCCTTATCTAAATGCACGATCCTTTTTCGGAGGCTGTCGCAGAATTCCGCGGCGGCCTCCATTTTCATTCCCTCCGCCAGGATGCGCAGCTTTCCTTCCCCCAGGCGGCGGACCGTGGCGGTGCACGCCCCCTGATGCAGCCGGACGCCGGACACCGTTTCCGCACCCGCGTCCCCGGACAGACGCCGCAGCACCGCCGTTTCCGGCCCGTCCAGGCGCAGCACCGCCTCCCGCGTGTGGTATTCCGGCATGGAATCCATGAGCGAAGCGAGCTTCCTTTCCTCCCCGGCCTCCCGCAGGCGGGAAAACAGGCGCAGGCTCAGGTGCAGGGCGTCCCGGCACCAGGGAGAAGCGCGCCGCAGCTTTCTGGCCTCCTCGCCGTCCCGTTCCAGGCGGTAGACCGTGCCGTCATACGCCTGCGCGACGGCTTCCGCCAGAGCGGGGGCGTCGTAGGGGAGGACCACGGCCCTTTCCCCGGCGCGCAGCTCCGCTGCCGTCAGGGCACAGAGCAGCATGCCCCAGGGCCAGACGCGGCCCAGTTCGTCCACCGCCTCCAGGGTGAAGCCATCCGCGTCTGCGCGCAGCTCCGCCACGCCCGCTTCCGGGGGACAGACCTCCGCCCCGGCGCGCAGGAAGCCCCGGCGCAGAAGCGCGGGCGCGCAGGCAAGGCGGAGGGAGCGCAGACTGCCGCAGCCCAGATCGGAAGAGCGT
>JAEETX010000083.1 GCA_016286665.1 Oscillospiraceae bacterium | reverse complement strand
CTTGCCGCCCAGATCATAGGGGTCGGACTCGTCGGAGCTGAAGAAGCCGATGAGCTCGCTGGTGTCGGCGTGGACGTGCTCGGTGAAGATGGGGTCCCGCTCCGGCACCTTGCAGTACCAGGCGGTATTCATCTGGAAAGCGCCGGGCACCAGGCTGCCGTCGATCCAGAGGATGCGGTGGGCGAACTTCTCATAGATCTTCTTGAATTCCTCGTCCATGGGGGGATTGTGCAGGGTCTGCATGAAATACTGGGCGTACTTGCCGCCGTTGTTGTTTTCGTAAACCATATTCGGCAAATCCTTTCTTATTTGCAGGGCTCGGTGGGGAATTCCCAGTTGATGAAGCGCCAGTAGGGGGCGTTGACCTTCTTCTGGTATTCCACCATATCCACGCCGTTCCAGTCGTAGAAGCCGCGCTTGGTGGGGCTTTTCGCGCCCCAGGCGTCCTCGCTCTCGGCCTTTTCCCGGATGGAGGCGGGGGCCTCCTCATAGCGGGGGAGGATGGGGAAGACGCTGTTGCAGGTGGTGATGTTCAGTTTGTAGCCGCCGTTGTCGAAATGGTCGAAGATGCCGATGGAGCTGTAGCGGGGGCAGAAGCTGTAGTTCAGGCAGTTGTCGATATCCTTGGGGTCGCACACGCCGTCCTCCACCAGCTTCAGGGCCGCGGCCCAGAGGGCGAACTGCAGGTAGTTGCCGATGAAGCCGGGGTTGGGCTTTTTCAGCGTGGAGGGCTTGCGGTCCAGGGCGGCCAGCACCTCCCTGGCGTAGTCCAGCACCCAGTCGGCGGTCCGGGAGGAAGCGCAAAGCTCAAAATAGGGGACCATGTGCACCGGGAAGAAGGGGTGGGTGACGATGATCCGGTCCGCATATTTGTCCGCGGCGGAGGCCAGCGCGTCGGGCAGGATGGAGCTGGAGCAGGAGCCGATGAGCTTCACATTGGGGCAGCAGCGCTCGATCTCGGCGTAGCAGGCCTTTTTCTGCTCGATGTCCTCGGCGATGGCTTCAAAGATGACCTCGCACTCGGCCATTTCCTCGTAGCTGTGCACATATTTCAGATAGGTGGCGCAGATATCCGCCTGCTCCCTGGTCATGATGCCCTGGGCGATCATCTCGTCGTACATCTTGTCGAAGGAAGCCTTGTAGCCGGGGATCTTCGCCGGATTGCGGACATAGCAGACGGTCTTCATGCCGTGCATGGTGCTGAGGACGGCGGTAGAGTTGCCGATCATCCCCAGCCCCACGATGCCGATCACATATTTCTTCATGATACGGTCTCCTTCGCCTTTGGGATCAGATGTTGCCGCGGACGTGCTTGGTGTCCTTCAGGCGGGCGATGCCCAGGATGTCGCGGGCCTCGTCGGGGGTGGCGACTTCCATATCCAGCTCGTGGATGATGCGCACGATGCGCTCCACCAGCTGCGCGTTACTTTTGGCGGGGTTATGGTAGCTGTAGTTGATGTTGTCCTCCATGCCGGTGCGGATGCCGGTGCCACGGAGCATGCCGTAGACGGTGCCGTGGAGCTGCTGGGCGCCGATGGCCATGGTGGTCACGTCGATGGGCTTCTTGACGCCCGCGGCGGCGGCGCAGCTGAGGCAGAGGTTATACATATAGTCGATATTCTGCTGGGTGCAGCTGATCGCGCCCTGGGAGACCTTATCCATGCCCATGACCAGGGTCAGGGAGACGGGATCGTCCAGCACGCCGGCGGGGTAGAGGTACTTGAACACGTCTTCGATGGCGGTGGGGTCGAAGACCTCGATCTCGGCCTTGATGCCCATGTCCTTGATGCGCTGGGCGGTCTTCACCAGCCACTTCCGGGTCCACATATAGATGAACTCCAGGTCGCCCCAGGTGGTGGTCATGAGGGAGCAGTCCAGGGAGCACATCTCGGGCCAGCAGTTGGGGTCCTTCATATCCAGCACGCCCAGACCGTCGTCGGTCTCGGCGTTCTCGCGGGTGGCGGGAGCGGAGGAGTTCTGGATGATGATGCCGTGGGTGCCGCATTTGGCGCGGATGCCGCTGTTGATCTCGGCGAAGATCTCGCCGTCGTTGCAGCTCTTGCCTTCCTTGTTGCGGGCGTGGACGTGGACGATGGAAGCGCCTGCATTGTAACAGTCATAGGCGGAGGCGATGATCTCGTCGGGCTGCTCGGGGAGGTTGGGGTTCTGGGCCTTGCCCTGGAAGTTGCCGGTCTGGGCGACGGTGAGGATGACCTTTCTCTTTTCGTAAGCCATGATTTCTATTCCTTTCTCAGTTAAAGTTTTTATTTCAGCTTTATTCACGCCTATTATAACGGCAGCCTGTCAAAAGGGCAAAAAGACTTCCTAATGGCATGATTATTTTTCGTCGGAGAAAAAAATCCGCACCGTCCCGCGAAGGACGGTGCGGCAAGCTTCGCCTTTCCGGCGTCACCGGACTCTTTTCAGTTCCGTCAGATGGCTGATGGAGAGGAACCTTGCCACCTCCGGGTTGCCGCCGGAGCGGTTCCAGGCCACGATGGAGCTGACCAGGGCGTCAGAGCCCTCGATGGGGAAGGCCACCACGTTGGGCCAGTTGTAGAAGGAAATGAGCGTCGAGGGGAGAATGGCGATGCCCACGCCGGAGTTCACCGCCAGCAGCACCGTGTCCGCCCGGTTATAATAGTTGATGATGTCCGGGACGATGCCCCGGCTGCGGCAGATGCGCTGGATCTGGCCGGAAAGGGAGAAGCCCGCTTCCAGGGCGGAGACGAAATGCTGCCCGGCCAGATTGGACCAGTCGCTCATATCCACCTTGTCCGCCAGGTTGCGGTGGACCACCAGGTCCATATGGCTGGTGTCGGTCACCATATAGTCGACGCTGCTGCCGGAGCCGGATACCATATGCTCGTGGGCAAAGTAGATGTCGTAGGAGCACTGATCCATGGCGGAGATCATTTCGGCCCCCTCGATCATATCCACGTTGACCTGCACCCCCGGATACTTCTGCACGAATTCCTCCAGGCAGAGGGAAAACAGCTTCGCCGCGCTGGAAAGGACGGCGATGCGGATATAGCCCCGGCGGCCCTCGGAAATATTGCGCAGCCGGTTTTCCGCCTCCGCCTGTAGGCTCAGCAGCTGGTTGGCGTAGGTCACGAACTCCTTGCCCTCGGCGGTGAGGGAAACGCTGTGACTGTCCCGCTTCAGGAGCGTGACGCCGATGCTGCTCTCCAGCGCCTTGATATAGTTGCTGACGGTGGGTTGGGTGACATAGAATTCATTCGCGGTCTTGGTGAAATTCAGGGTCTTGGAGAGAGACAGAAAGAGCTGCAGCTGCATGGTGTCCATGGTTTCCCCTCGCTTTTCTTTGATTTCCGGTCAAAGCTTACATATTATATAGGAAAAACTGGAAGAATGCAAACGCTGCTTCCGGAAATCGGCGGAATTTCCCGGAAGGAGGGGCAGATTTCGCTACGCTATGGCTATAAGCCAGCGTTTGCGGGCCATTGTGATTTGTTATGCAAGGAAGATTTGGAAAAAAAGGGCGTGAAATTTTCCGGAGAATCGTGTAAGATGCTTTCAGAGAAAAATCAAGCTTGAGGAGCGTGATGCGCGGATGAGTCCTGTCCTCGTCGCAATCATCGGTCTGGTGCTGCTGCTGATCTTCCTGTTCGCAGGGATGCACATCGGCATTGCCATGGCGCTGGTGGGCTTTCTTGGGATCATGTACATGCGGATCGCCGGCGGTTTCGAGACCGGAAAGGCGTTCATGATGGCGCTGGGGGCCTTTACCAACGGGCCGTTCGCGTCAACAAACAAGGATTCTCTGGTGGTCATCCCCATGTTCACCCTCATGGGCGTCACCTGCGCCCGCGCTGGCATCAGCCAGGACCTCTACGCCGCCTGCTACAAGTGGGTGAGCCGGGTCCGCGGCGGCCTGGCCATCGCCACGGAGGTCGCCTGCGCGTTCTTCGGCGCCATCTGCGGCTCCGCCACGGCCACCACCGCCAGCATGGGCAAGATCTGCCTGCCCGAAATGGACAAATACAAGTATAAGCGCACCCTCGCCTGCGGCTCCATCTCCGCCGGCGGCACCCTGGGCATCCTGATCCCGCCCAGCACCGGCTTCATGCTCTATGCCATCAACGCGGGCATCGGCGTGGGCAAGATGTTCATCGCCGGCATCATCCCCGGCATCATCCTCACGGTCTGCTACGCCGCCACCGCCATCATCATCTGCATCCGGGACCCGGAAGCGGGCCCCAAGGGGGAGAAGTACCCCATGAAGGAGAAGCTGAAGGCCCTGCTGGGCGTCCTGCCGGTGCTGATCCTCTTCATCATGGTCCTGGGCGGCATCCTCTTCGGCTGGTGCTCCGCCACGGAGGGCGGCGCTGTGGGCGCTTTCGGCGCGTTCATCTTCCTCATCATCCGCAGGAAGTTCACCTTCAAGAACGTGGTGGAGGCCCTGAAGGAGACGGCGGAGACCACCGCCATGATCTTCCTCATCATGATCGGCTCCGATATCCTCAGCCAGTTCTTCACCATGACCGGCATCTCCTCCATCCTCGGCTCCATCGCCGGTCAGGCGGCCAGCCCCTGGATCATCCTGATCGTGTTCCTGCTGATCTACGGCCTCCTGGGCTGCTTCATCGACTCCCTGCCTCTGATCTGCCTGCTGACCCCCATCTTCCTGCCGGTCATCCGCATGATGGGCTTCAACGAAATGTGGTTCGGCGTGCTGATGGTCATGCTGATGGAGCTGGGCCTCATGACCCCGCCCGTGGGCATGTGCTGCTACGTAATGGCGGGCATCACAAAAGGCACGACCTCCCTCCAGCAGATCTTCAAGGGCACCGCGCCCTTCCTTATCGGCATCGCCGTCGCCATCGTCATCGTCATGATCTTCCCCGGCCTGGCCACCTGGCTGCCCGGCCTGATGCGGACCTGACGGCCGCCGGATAATACAGGCTTTTGAAACAGGAATAACCAATTATATTTAGGAGGAACCAACATGAAGAAGCTTCTCGCGCTCGTCCTTGCGCTGCTCCTGGTGTTTGCCGTGGCCGGCTGCGCCAAGGGCGGCGAGACCACTGCCCCCACCAACGCCCCCGCCTCCCAGGCTCCTGCCGCCACCCAGGCGCCCGACAACGGCGGAGCGAAGGCTGCGCTGCCCCAGCGGGGCGACTATGCCGCCGGTCCCAACTGGGACATCGGCACCGAGCCCACCAAGGTCAACGGCCCCTGGGCCCAGTCCTACGCGGTGATCGACGCTCTGGCCGAGCAGGCCAAGGCTTATGACGGCGTCGCGCCCAAGTACACCTTCTCCCTGGCCTGCCATGACCCCGCGGAATCCGCCCCCGGCGAATTCCTGACGGCCTGGGCCAACGCGGTGACCATCGCCACCGAGGGCCAGGTGGACTTCAACATCGGCTGGTCCGGCTCTCTGTCCGGCACCATGGCCTCCCTGGACGACATGAAGTCCGGCACCATCGAATTCGACTGGACGCTGCCCTGCTATTTCAAGGGCTATATGCCCCTCACCAACGTCATCCAGAACCCCGGCCTCGGCATCAAGAACGGCTCCGCCGGTTCCTATGCCATGTGGGAGCTGTATAAGACCAATCCCGAGATCCAGGCCGAGTTTGCCGACGACGGCGAGCTCCTCTTTGTGTGGACCAACTGCACCAGCCCCCTGTCCTATAAGGGCAGCGCCGAGATCGACGGCATCGGCAGCATCACCGGCAACATCCGCGCCAACAACGGCCCTGCCCAGACCTTCGTGAAGGAAGTGGGCGCCAGCGTGTTCGGCTGCCCCATCGGCGAAGTCTACAACAATGTGAAGAACAGCATCATCAACTATCTGGTCACCGACTGGCACGGCATCAAGTCCTTCGCCCTCAGCGACGCGGGCGTGCTGAACTACTATGTCGACACCAACATCGGCTGCTCCGCCTATGCGCTGATGGCCAATGCCGATATCTGGGCCGCCATCCCCGCCGACATCCAGAGCGCCATCAAGTCCGTCTCCGGCGACTATCTGCTGAACCTGGTGGACATCTGGAGCTTCTGGGAAGCTGCCGGCCGCTACGGCGCCGTGCAGAACGGCGGCGATATCTACGCCCCGTCCGACGCCTTTGCCGCCCAGCTCCAGACCGCGTATGACAACGTCGCCAATACCTGGATCGCCGAGCAGGCCGACCCTGCCGTCGCCCAGCGCATCTACGACCAGGCCAAGGAGCTTGTCGCGAAGTACAACAGCCAGTTCAACTGGTAATGCCGCTTCGGAAACCGGATATCAAGCCATAGGAAAGGGGAGTTACCCTTGGAAAAGATTCGCAACGCTTTCGGAGAATTCGTCAGCGCTCTGAACTACATCGGCCTTGCGGCCTGCTTCGTCATGGTGTTCGTGGTGGCCATCGACGTGATCCTCAGGAAGGTCAGCGGCGCGCAGCTGTCCATCAAGGGCTCCAACGAATTCTCCGCCTACTTCCTGGTGGTCATCTGCCTGCTGGCGATCCCCGCTTTCCAGGTGAAAAAGGGGCATATCTGGGTCAATATGTTCGTGGATATGTTCCCGCCGAAAATGCGCACCGTCTGGCTGGCGGTGGTCCACTTGATCGAAGTGGCGGTCTGCGCCCTCTTTTCCTACGGCGCGGTGCTCAAGCTTCAGAACTTCCTGAACACCGGCACCACCACGGACGTGCTGAATATGCCCAAATGGATCTTCGCCCTCGTCTGTCTCATCGGCTTTGTAGAGCTGACCATCCTGCTCCTCATGGACACGATCCAGCTCATCATCAACGCCGCGACGGGCAAATGCGAGGTCGTGAAAAAAGAAGACTGAGGGAAATATCTTAACTTCACTGAACAGGCAGCGTCTGTCCCTTCGGGGGCAGGCGCTGTTTTCGTCCTTATTCGCCGTAATAGCTCGCATCCGCGCGAGCGCGAATGCTCGAAGATTCCGGCGAAACGTCCTCTCCAAACCGCAGCGCTGAGGCTGCGGTTTGGTTACGTAGGGGAGTCCCTTATTTGCCGGAATGGCAGGTATCCGCGCGAGCGCGAATGCTCGAAGATTCCGGCGAAACGTCCTCTCCAAACCGCAGCGCGAGGCTGCGGTTTGGGTTACGGGGTCGGCGTCCTTATTCGCCGAAATAGCTCGCATCCGCGCGAGCGCGAATGCTCGAAGATTCCGGCGAAACGTCCTCTCCAAACCGCAGCGCGGGGCTGCGGTTTGGGTTATGCGGAGGCCCCCGGGGAGAAGGGAGCGGTTCTCCTATCCCTTGGATTTCCTCTTGACAAATCGGTTTACACTCTGTAGACTTAGTTTACAGAGTGTAAACCAAAACCCGGAGCAGGAGGAAGGACATGGAATACCGGATGGGGGCCGCGGAGGCCCGGTTTGCGGAGATCGTTTGGGAGAATGCCCCGGTGTCCTCCGGGGCGCTGGTGAAGCTCAGTGCGGAGGCCTTGGGCTGGAAGAAATCCACCACCTATACGGTGCTGCGCCGCCTCTGTGAAAAGGGCCTCTTTCGCAACGAGGGCGGCACGGTGACGGCCGCGGTGGACCGGGTCAGCTATGAGGAGAGCCAGAGCCGGCAATTCGTGTCCGAGAGCTTTGGCGGTTCGCTGCCCGCCTTCCTGGCCGCCTTCACTGCACGGAAGAAGCTGACGGAAAAGGAGATCACGGAGCTGCAAAGGCTCATCGACGAGGCCAGGGAGGACCTGAAATGAACGACTGGCTGCTGACGCTCGCGCGCATGAGCGCCGCCGGGGCGCTGACGATCCTGGCGGTGCTGCTTGCCCGACTGGCTTTGCGGCGGTTTCCCAGGAAATACGTCTGCCTGCTGTGGCTGGCGGTGCTGTTTCGCCTGCTCTGCCCCGTGACGCTGCATTCCCCCACCTCCGTAGTGCCGGAGACGGTGGAGAGCGGGGAGCTGGTGACCGCCTGGACGGAGCGCTATGCCGAGGAAACGAGGGTGATCCGGCGGGGAGAGCCGGGTTATACGGCTGCGCTGGACGCGGGACGGACGCCGGTGTACGGATACCTGCCCGCAGAACCGACCGGCAAAGGGGAAACGGCGCCGGACCCTGTGGAAAGGGAGGATATGCCGTCGGGAGCTGACGAGCCTGAGCGCAGACACAGCTATGTGGTCACCGCCGCCGACGGCCTTTCCGAGCCGAAGCGGGCGGGGGAGGTGTGGCTGCCCGTCCTTAGCTGGGTGTGGCTGGCCGGAGCGGCGGCCCTGCTGGCGTGGAGCATCCTGAAATACCTGCGCCTCCGCTCCCGCCTGCGGGAGGCGGTGAAGCTGGAGGACCGGGTCTATGAGGCGGAGGGGCTGGATTCTCCCTTTGTCCTGGGCGTCCTTCGCCCCCGCATCTATCTGCCCTGGGGGATGGAGAAGGAAGAAAGGGCGTGGGTGCTGCTCCATGAGCGGGCGCACATCCGGCGGCTGGACCCCCTGTGGAAGCTGCTGGGCTGGCTGGCTCTGTGCCTCCACTGGTTCGATCCCCTCTGCTGGCTGGCCTTTTCCCTGGCGATGCAGGATATGGAGGGGGCCTGCGACGAGGCGGTGGTCCGCTCCCTGGACGGGGAGGAACGGGCGGCCTATTCCCGGCTCCTGCTGGCCCTCAGCGCGGGCAGGCCCCTCTTTGCCGCCACGCCCCTGGGCTTCGGGGAGGGGAATGTGAAGAAGCGCATCAAAAGCGTGCTCCGGTGGCGGAAGCCGAAGCGCTGGATGGCGGCTCTGGCGGTCCTTCTTCTGGCCGCCGTGGTGCTGCTCTTTGCCCTGGGTCCCGGGAGGGGAAGCAGGGATTTCCCGGATATGGAGGATACTCCCGACACATGGACGCAGATGCGCTTTTACCGACAGGAGTGGACGGACGTCGCCGCCGGGCAGCGGGGCGTCTGGCCGGTGGAGGACGTCAAGGGCTTCAAAAAGGCGCTGCGGTCGCTGCTGAAGGAAGGTGAGTGGCAGCACGGCGGCGTCTGCGGCACGCCGGAGGTGGATTGGAAGGCCATTCTGCCCGGGAAGCTCCGCTGGGTCAGCGGCGGGTCGCAATGGCAGCTCTATGCTGGCCCCCATTCCCTGGCCCTCACCCGGGACGGAGACTATGTATGGTTCGGCGCCGCCGTGAAGGAGACCGATTCCCCCGACAGACTGTATGACGTGGATCAGGAGCGGATGGAGGCTATCCTGGCCCTGACGGAGTGGGGGCAGCCGGCGCTGACCCTGGAGCCGGAAGCGGACCTGTGCTTTGCCGCCCTCCCCTGGGGCTGCACCATCGAGGACGCCCAGGCCGCCCTGCCGGGTGCGGCGCGGGACGGATCGACCCTGACGGTGACGGACGCCGCCGTCTGCGGCTTCCGCGCCGACGCAAGCCTGCGCTTTGAGGAGGACGAAGGGGGGACCTTCCTGAATACGATCGCCCTGACCTTCACGGAGGAACCGGAGGCGATGGACCTGGAACGATATGACCGCTCCGTCCTGTGCGGGGAACTCAGCAAGGTCTGGGGCGAGCGGTATCCTTTGCTGCCGCAGCCCCGGGACGCCGCGGAAGCGCAGTCCCGGGACTTCTCGGATGTGCTGACCGGCGACGGGGGAAACCCGGAGCGCCTCTGGTATTGGTACACGGAGGATTTCAGCGACGAATACCAGTGGATGAGCGGCGTCACCGCCTGGTTCGAGCGGAAGGGAAGCCCGCGCGTCCTCACGCTCGACGCCTCCGGGCGGAACCTGGCATCGGGGCGGCAGTTCGAGGTGGAAAAGAATGCCCTCACGGTGCAGGAGATTCTCAATCTCCACGAGCTGCTGGAGCGGCAGCTGCCCGGCGGCTGCAAGTTTTCAAACAGCCTCAGCGACGGCGTTACCCTCAGCGTCATGGATCGCTCCGATCAGGCGCGGCTGAGGGAGCTGCTCCGCTGCTGGCCCTGGGTCAAGGTGGGGTACCACCTGGTATTCGACGACCCTGCCGCGCCCTCGCCCCAGCCCCATTACCCCTTGGAGGAGGGCTGGACGCTGCTGACGGAGGAAGAAGCGGAGGCGGCCCGGGCAGCCCTGGAGCCCATCCGCTTCCTGGAGGACGGAAGCACCTGGGTGAATCCCGCAGACCCCTGCTTCACTTCCTTCTATCAAGACCCCCGGGAGCTGAATTTCAGCGCCTTTATGCGCTATTTCGGCCTTGGTGATCCCACGGTCACTCCCGCGACGGAGGAGGATTTCCGCGCCCTGCGGGACTATGGCTATGATTTCTGGGGCAGCCCCTGGCGGCATGTAGAGGACATCGAAACGCATCTGAAGCGCATCCCGGCCTCCACGGTGGAAGCCGCCCTGCGCCTGTATTTCGACATCGGCCTCGACGACCTGAAAACGGATTACCGCACGCGGTATTACTACCTGCCTCAGACGGACTGCTTCTATTCCCGCACCAGCGACTTCGGGCCGGGCGCTTTCCAGCCACAGTGGGGGGAGCGGAAGGACGACCTTGTGCGCCTCTGGCAGAGCAAGACCTGCCTCACCTGCCGGAAGCTGGAGGACCGCTGGATCATCCTCTCCTTCTGGAATGAGAATGCCGCCGGCCAGCAGTGGCCGGAGGACAATGTGACCTGGCCGCCCGAAGCGCGGACGCGCTACGGCGTCGCCCCGGAATACCAGTGGGTCTTCCTTCCGGAGGATATCGTTTACGAGCTGGAGGACGGGACCACCCTCACCGTCCCGGCGGGCTGGCGCTACCGGGTGGAGTGGGTGCAGGTCACTCCGGAGGGGGAGCTCTGGCTCCGCACGGAGCTGGAGGAGAGGATCGACCCTGCGCTCCAGCTGGTCATGCTCCGGCCGGAGGACGTGATCCCCTGGACGGAGGAGCTGGCGGACCGAACGCTTTGCCCGGTCTATATCCCGGCGGGCATCACTTACTATCCCCGGTCCTTTGGAGATGCGTATGAGGAGAAAAAGACCCTGGCCGAGAGTCTGAGCGATGAAAATGCATCCACGCACGAATACGACCTGACGGGCATCGTCACTGCAATGGAGGACGGCTATGCCTGCGTGAGCTTTGCCGGAGGGATGGAGGTCTGGGTCAGACACGGTGACCTGGCCGTCGGAACGCCGTCGGAAGAAGGGGCAGTGAACGAGTACAGCCGGATGCTGGCTGCCGGGCGGGAAAAGGCCCAGGAGCTGGGCTATCCCCTGGAAATCTGGGGCGCGGAGCTGATCCGGCACCGGGGCAGGGAGAAAACCGAAGAAAGCGCCTACTACGCCGCCTATTATCCCACGACCACGGGGGAAGGGACCGTCTGCGTGGTCTTCCGCGGCGACCGGGAAACCGGCTTCACGCCTGCAGAGGCGCTGCTGATCCCGCCGGGAGCGGAGGACTGGCCCTGAGCAGCCGATGAAATCAGCGTGCGCCGACGGAATCAGATGAGATCATCGGTTACCCTAGCGTAATCCCTGTGCCGCCCGGCGATCTGCCGGGCGGCATTTTGCAGAATTTCGCGCTGAACGGGTCGGGAAAACCGGCGCTTTAACGGTTGACATTCGCTGGCAAAGTTATTATAATACGTTAAATCATCAAGGCAATCTCTGCATCGGCTCCGGGACCAGTTCACGGAAAGCCGTCGGAAAGGAAGTCAGAAACATGAACGAAAAGCGCGTATTCAACTTTGCGGCGGGTCCCTCCGCCATTCCCGAGGAGGTTCTGGCCGAGGCCGGGGCCGAAATCATGAATTACCGGGGCAGCGGCATGTCCGTCATGGAGATGAGCCACCGGAGCAAGGCTTTTCTTTCGATTTTTGAGGAGACGAAGGACACCCTGCGGCGGCTCATGAAGGTGCCGGAGGATTTTGAGATCCTGTTTCTCCAGGGCGGCGCGACCCTGCAGTTCGCCATGGCCCCCATGAACCTCATCACCCGCACCGGCAAGGCGGACTACGCCATCACCGGCTCCTTTGCGGGCAAGGCGGCGGACGAGGCGAAGAAATACGGCGATATCGCCATTGCCGCCTCCTCCAAGGAGAAGAACCACACCTACATCCCCGCCCAGTCGGAGCTGAAGATCCGGGAGGACGCCTCCTATTTCTATTACTGCGCCAACAACACCATCTACGGCACCGAGTGGCAGTACACGCCCCAGACGCCCGCGGGCGTGCCCCTGGTGGCGGATATGTCCTCGGATATCCTGACCCGCTATGTGGACTGGTCCAAATACGCCTTGGTCTTCGCCGGTGCCCAGAAGAACATGGCCCCCGCCGGCGTGACGGTGGTCTTCATCAACAAGAACTACATCGGCCACGCCCTGCCCTATACCCCCGTCATGCTGGACTATGCCGCCATGGTGAAGGGCGACAGCATGCACAACACCCCGCCCTGCTGGAGCATCTACATGATGGGCCTCATCATGAAGTGGGTGGAGAAGATGGGCGGCATCGAGGCCATGGAGGCGCGGAAGCGTCAGCGCAGCAAGCTGCTCTACGACGTGATCGACCGCAGCTCCCTCTACAAGGGCTGCGCCGAGAAGGACAGCCGCAGCTTCATGAACGTGACCTTCGTCACCGGCGACCCGGAGATCGACAAGCGCTTCATCGCCGGTGCCAAGGAAGCGGGCATCGAGAACGTCAACGGCCACCGCAGCGTTGGCGGCATGCGCGCCTCCATCTACAACGCCATGTCCATCGAGGGGACCCAGGCCCTGGCGGACTACATGGTGGAATTTGAAAAGCGCGGCTGAGAAGGGAGCGGAAAGAGAATGTTTACCGTTAAAACGCTGAATAAGATCGCCAAGGTCGGCCTGGACCGGCTGGATCCCAAGGTTTTCACCCGGGACGACGAGGCCGCCGATCCCGCCGCCATCCTGGTGCGCAGCGCCAAGATGCTGGACTATGCCCCCAATCCCGCCCTGCTCTGCGTGGCGCGGGCCGGCGCGGGCTACAACAATATCCCCGTGGACGACTATGCCGCCAAGGGCGTGGTGGTTTTCAACACCCCCGGCGCCAACGCCAAC
>JAEETX010000082.1 GCA_016286665.1 Oscillospiraceae bacterium | reverse complement strand
GTGCTCGCGGCGGCTCCCGTTTGGTGCGGAAGATGGGACTCGAACCCACACGCCAAACGGTATACGCACCTCAAACGTACCTGTCTACCTATTCCAGCACTTCCGCATGGCTCCCTTTCGGGAAAGCCTCCTCATTATAGCAAAGAATTCGGGATTGTCAAGCGCTTTTTTCACAAATATGGCTTTTGAAATCTGTCGGCCCCCAGCACGTCGGCCAGGCCGGTCAGCAGGAAGCGCATCCGGCTGCCTCGGGGTTCCCGGCAGGAGCGCAGCTCCCCCACATGGACCAGGGGCAGGGAAAAGACGACCTTGGTGCCGTGCCCCTCCTCGGAGGTGACCACCAGACTGCCGCCGTGGGCCCTGGCGATCTTTTCCGCCACGCTGAGGCCGATGCCCGCGCCGCGGCCGGTCTCCGTCAGCCGGGGGCTGCGCAGATAGTCGGAAAACAGGGTCTCCATCTTCTCCCGGGGGATGCCGCTCCCGTTGTCGGAGACCACGATCTGGAGGGTGTCCTCCGTGCGCCCCAGCTGGATGCGCACGCTGTCCCCCGCGGAACAGTGGAGCAGGCTGTTGGACACCAGATTCAGCAGAAGCCGCTCGATGCGCTCGGAATCTCCCATGGTGACGCAGGGCTCCCCCGTCCCCTTGAAGGTGATGGCGACGTCCGGCACCAGGGCCTGCACGCTGTCGGCCAGGTCTGCGCAGAGAGAAGCGAGGTCCACGGTCTCCCGGTGGAGCTTCACCGTCCCCTCCTGAAGCCCCGTGAGCTCCCGCAGGTTTTCCGCCAGGCGCAGCATCTGGAACTGGTTGCGCCGGAGGATGCACAGATATTTGGACAGGTCGGGCCCGGCGGCGCCCTCCGGCTGCTTTTCCAGCTGGGCGGCCATCAGGTCGGTGGCGGCGACGGCGTTGTTGAGAGAAGTGAGGAAATAGTTGCCCATCTGCTGATACAGCTTCAGCTCGCTTTTTTCATCCGCCATGTCCCCACCTCCCCGCTTGTCTCAAAATTCTTTGGACAGTATACCATTATTCGACAAAAGCGGCAAGTCTATGCATGTAAAATATTGCCTGAATGTCCGCAGGCCTTGACAGGTATGGTATACTGATTGCGCTGCAATCCGTGAATCATATTCTTTCGATCCGAAAGGAGGGGAGACCGTGGCTTCCCGGGATAAACGCCCCATCGCCAGCAACAAGAAAGCCTATCACGATTATTTCGTGGAGGACAAATACGAAGCCGGGATCTCCCTGGCCGGAACGGAGGTCAAGTCCATTCGTCAGGGCGGGGTGAACCTGAAGGACGCCTACTGCACGGTGACGAACGGGGAGCTTCTGGTCCGGGGGCTGCGCATCAGCCCCTATGAAAAGGGCAATATCTTCAACAAGGACCCGCTGCGGACCCGGCGGCTTCTGATGCACAAGCGGGAGATCCGCCGCCTGGGGGCCAAGGTGGTGCAGGACGGCTACGCGCTGGTGCCCCTCTCCCTCTATTTCGTGGGGCCCTATGTGAAAGTGGAGGTGGGCCTCTGCAAGGGCAAAAAGCTCCACGACAAGCGGGACGCGGAAGCCCAGCGCAGCGCAAAACGAGAGATCGACAGAGCAATGAAGGAGAGAATCGGAAATGGCTAAGAATCCCATCGTGACCATCGAAATGGAAAACGGCGACGTCATCACCGCGGAGCTCTACCCCGAGATCGCGCCCCAGTCGGTTTACAACTTCGTCCATCTGGTGCAGGACGGGTTTTACGACGGGCTCATCTTCCACCGGGTCATCCCCGGCTTCATGATCCAGGGCGGCTGTCCCTTCGGCAAGGGGACCGGCGGCCCCGGCTGGAGCATCCGGGGCGAGTTTGCCGCCAACGGCTTCCAGAATGACCTGAAGCACACCCGGGGCGTCCTCAGCATGGCCCGCTCCTCCCTGCCCGATTCCGCGGGCAGCCAGTTCTTCATCATGCACGACGACGCGCCCCACCTGGACGGCAGCTACGCCGCCTTCGGCAAGGTGCTCAGCGGCATGGAGGCGGTGGACCGTATCGCAGAGACCAAGACGGACATCTACAACGACCGGCCCGTCAAGAAGCAGGTGATGAAGAAGGTCACCATCGACACCTTCGGAGAAGAATACCCCGAGCCCGAAAAACTCTGAATCGTTGTTTCGCGCATAGCTCCTCATAATAAAAGCCTCGCAGAGTTCGCGGCTCGCAAGCCGCGAAGAAAATCAAACATTTTTCACGGGGACATGTGCCTCGGGAAAAATACCTCTCGCGGAGCGGACTGTGGGCCCCGCCAAGGGGCCTGCGGGGAGCGGAGCGCAGCCTTATCAAATCGAAGCCGCCGCTTCGATTTGAAGCGAGCCGGCAATCCTTTGCCGACTCGCCAGCATGGGGGCGTATTGGTTTCGACGGGGACGCAGAGGTTGGAATAGCGTGCGGATGCGCCCGGCATCCCAAAAACGGGCAATTATAAATCAAACAACAACGATTCTTACGAACTCGCGGCCGCCTAAGGCTGCGCGTCCGCTCCGGGAGGGCCACGACCCGGATGTCGGGCGTCACTGAGTGGCGAACGTGCGTGCGCTAAGCTTTGCGCGCACCATGCATCATGAAGCTACCTGACCGGCAGGGCGTGACGGCTTGCCAGCCGGAAGGGGAAGGGGCCTTCGGGCCGCAATAACCGTCTGCGCACGGAGAAGTTCCTGCTGAAACGTTTTCGGACGGGGGTTCGACACCCCCCGCCTCCACCACGTCGGAAGGCCCCGGAATACCTCGCAATACCGCAAGCGGCATTGTTCGGAGATTCCGGGGCCTTCCTCCTTTCCCGGATCGGACCCGCTGTGCTGGGCTCCGATCCGGACGGGAACGGTGTTCCGTATAAGGGTTCCCAAGGCCCGCCATTGAGAATAGCACGCGAAAGCGTGCTTTTTTCATTGAAATCCGTCCTTTCGGACGGGTGAAATCCGCTGCGCGGGTGAAATCGCCTCCGGCAGTGAAATCCCGCTGCGCGGGGTGAAGGAACGGATTTCATTTCATCGTGAGCGAAGCGAACGATTTCACCCGAGGGAGCGCCTGAGGATTTCGCCGCGGCAAAGCCGCGATTTCACTTCTCTCATCCTTCCCTTGACAACCTGTCCGCCCTTTGCTAAACTGCAAGTAAACGATCGTTTACCAAACCGGCGGGAGGCGCAGAGCATGAGCGACACCGGGGAAAGGATCCTCCTGGCCGCCCTCCGGCTGTTCGCGGAAAACGGCTATGAGGCCGTGTCCGTCAGCGACATCGCGCGACAGTTGGGCGTCACCAAGGGAGCGCTTTACAAGCACTATAAGAGCAAGCGGGCCATCTTCGACAGTATCCTGCGGCGCATGGAGGAGCGAGACGCGGCGCAGGCCAGGGAAAACGCGCTGCCGGAGGGGACGCCGGCGGAGCAGAGGGAAGCCTACGAGGCCGCAGCCCCGGAGGACGTGGCGGACTTCGCCAAGGCGATGTTCCGCTACTGGACGGAGGACGTATTCGCTTCCGGCTTCCGAAAGCTGCTGACGCTGGAGCAGTTCCGCAGCCCGGAAATGGGGGCGCTCTGCCAGCAGTATCTGGGTTCCGGGCCGCTGGACTATATGACGGCGCTGTTTGCCGCCCGGGGGCTGCCCCGGCCGCGGCAGGAAGCCGCCGCCTTCTACGGCCCCATGTTTCTGCTTTACAGCGTCTATGACGGGGCGGAAGACAAGGCGGCGGTGACGGCCCTGATGGATGAAATGACGGACCGCGCCCTGGCGCATTTGAAAGAAAAGGAGAAGGAAAAAATCGTGGACAAGGAGAAGATCACCTTCCGCGGGGAAGAAGAGCGGGATCACCGCGCCGTGGAAAACATGATCCGGGAAGCCTTCTGGAACGTCTACCATCCCGGATGCAGCGAGCATTATGTGATCCATGTGCTCCGGGACGACCCGGCCTTCGTGAAGGAGCTGGATTTCGTCATGGAGAAGGACGGGCTTCTCATCGGGCAGAACATGTTCATGCGGACTTTCATCCTGGCGGACGACGGCAGGATCGTTCCCGTCCTGACCATGGGGCCCATCTGCGTCACGCCGGAGCTGAAGCGCCGGGGCTACGGCAAGCGGCTGCTGGACTATTCTCTGGAAAAGGCCGCCGCCATGGGCTTCGGCGCGGTGCTGTTCGAGGGCAACATCGGTTTTTACGGGAAAAGCGGCTTCGACTATGCCCGGAAATTCGGCATCCGCTACCACGATCTGCCGGAGGGCGCGGACGATTCCTTCTTCCTGTGCCGGGAGCTGATCCCCGGCTATCTGTCCGGCGTCACGGGGGTGTATCAGACGCCCGAGGGGTATTATGTGGACGCGGGAGAGGTTGAGGAATTCGACAAAAGCTTTCCGCCCAAGGTGAAGCAGAAGCTGCCGGGTCAGCTGGAGCGGTAATTCCATACGGGAATCGAAAAGCACGGGGAGAAAACCCGTGCTTTTCCTCGTATATTTCTGCCTGTCCACTTGGAAATGACCGGGAAACGTGATAAACTTATCCTGATAAAGTATGGCCCGGGGAGGGGAACCGACATTGCGTTTTTTGATCGGCTTCATGATCTTTTCCGGAAGCGCGCTGATGGTCTACAACATCGTCCGCTACGGCGCTTTCGTGAGGGACAGCAGGAACCTGGAGCAGCAGAGCATGAAGGGCGGGCTGCTGACGGTCCCGCTGCTTCTGCTGGTTTTCTTCCTCATCGGCTATGTGGCGGTGGGCGTCAGCGGCATCGCCAATCTGATGATGGCGAGCATCCTCCTGGGCGGCAGCATCTTCGTCTTTCTGCTGCTGGCGGTCATGTATTCCATCATCCGCCATGTGCGGGACACGGACCGGGTCCTGGCGCACCGCTACGATGAAATGCGGGCGGAGCTCAACGCCGTCACGCGGGACACCCTGGCGGCTTTCCTGGTCAACCTGACCAGGGACGAGATCGAGGAGCGGGCCGGGACCTTCCTCTATGACAGCGATTATGAAAGCGACAGTTATTCCGACCTGATCCGGACCAGAGGCGGCTATGTGCTGGATGCGGAATTCGCGGGGACGGAAAACAGCAAATTCCGCAGGGAAAAGCTGCTCCAGCTTTACAGCGAAGGACAGACCTATGAATCCGAGGTGATCCTGGTCCGCCGGGAGAACGGGGAAGCGGGCTATGTCCGGCTGGAGGCGACCCTTTCCAAAATGCCCGTCTCCGGCGACATCGTGGCCTTCATCATCGAGCGCCCGTATAATGAAGAAGTGGTCCGGCGCACGCTGCTGGAAACCGTCCTCATGGACCAGTATGACCGCATCGCCTATCTGATCGACGGGAAATACCGGGTGATCGTCTCCAACGCCGGAAAGAAGACCAATCTGCTGCTGCCCGGCGACGAGGACGACACCTATGAATCCCTCTATCTGAACTACATCCTTCCCGCCATGCCCAGGGACTGGGAGAAGGGCGGCGCGCCCAATCCTCTGCGCCTGAGCGTCGTCGACAAGGCCCTTGCCGAGAATCCGGTCTACGATATCAACGCCCCCTTCATCATCGAGGGGGAGAAGCGGTATAAGCACATCACCTTCTACCGCATCGACAGCGGCGCGAAATTTTACCTTATGCTGATCGCCGACTCCACCGAACTGCAGGAGGAGCAGAAGGCCCAGAACCAGCGGCTTACCGACGCGCTGGAGCAGGCGGTCCTGGCCAGAGAGGCCCAGTCGCGCTTTTTCAGCCGGGTCTCCCGGGACCTGCAGGACCCCGTGGACAGCATCCTGCAATGCGCCGCGGAGACTGCCGGGGAGGGAGAGCAGGCGCGCGTCGCCCGGAATATGGAAAAGATCGGCGCAGACGGGCGGCGGCTGCGGAATCTGCTGGAGGACCTGTTCGCCATGAATCAGATCGACAGCGGCTCCCTGCAGCTGGAGGAAAAGCCCGCCGACCTGCGCGCGCTGGCGGAGGAACTGATGGGGCGGCTCGCCGCCGAGCCGCGGGAAAAGCAGCTGTCCTTCCGCGCGGAAACCGCCGGGCTGCGGGACAGCGTCGTGCTCTGCGACGAAGCGCGGCTTCGCCGGGTGCTGAGCCGCCTGCTGGAGAATTCCTGCGCCTTCGCCCCGGAAAAGGAGACCATCTTCCTGTCGGTTTCCCAGGGCGAGGCGGCGGAGGGCGAAAAGCAGCCTTATGAATTCTGCATCCGCAACGGCGGCGTGAAGATACCACGGGACGCGCTGGAACATATTTTCGAGGAGGATTCCTGGGCTGACAGCGCCTGGCGGGATCAGCTGCCCGGCGTCGGCCTGGGCATGACCGTAGCCAAAGCCTTTGTGGACAGCATGGGAGGCGCGATAAGCATTCTTTCCGGCGAGGATGGGGACGTCCGCGTGCAGATCGACCTCGCCTTTGCGCCGGTCCCTGCCGCCGAGCCGGAGGCAGAGGAAGCGCGCCGGGAGGAAGAAGAAGCCCTCAGCGTCCTGCTGGTGGACGATAATGAACTGAACCGGGAGATCGGGGAACTGATGCTCACCGGAGAAGGATGGACGGTGGCCCTGGCCGCCGACGGCGCGGAGGCGGTGCAGGCGGTTTCCTCCGCCGCGCCGGGGACCTTCGACCTGATCCTCATGGACGTGAACATGCCGGTGATGAACGGCTACGAGGCCACCGCCGCCATCCGCGCCTTGCCGGACCCCGCCCTTGCCGGCATCCCGGTGGTCGCCCTGACGGCCAACGCCTTCCGGGAGGAAGCCCAGGAGGCCGTGCAGGCGGGCATGAACGGCTTCGTCTCCAAGCCCATCGACCCGGCGGCGATCCGCCGGGAGCTGAAACGCATCCGCTCCGAAAGCTGAGGAAGCATCATTCCGGCGCGATCTGCGCCGGAGCGGAAGGCACGCTTCCCTGATCCGCCCGCGGCAGGGCGTTTCCCAACCATAGAGGGAAAAGAGGTTTGTCATGCATCATGGGTAAAGAAAGCAGCGTTTCCCAGGAAGGCGCGTCCCGCCTCCTCCGCCGGCTGTCGCCCCTGGCCGTCTGGGCTCTGTCCTTCGGCTGCAGCGTCGGCTGGGGCGCTTTCGTCATGCCCGGCACCACCTTCCTGCCCATCGCCGGCCCGCTGGGCACCACACTGGGCATTGTCGTCGGGGCTGCCGTCATGCTGATCATCGGCGTCAACTACGCCAGCCTGATGAACAGCTATCCCGATGCGGGCGGCGCCTTCACCTACACCAGGATGGTTTTCGGCTATGACCACGGCTTCCTTTCCTCCTGGTTCATGGGGCTGGTGTATCTGGCCATCATCTGGGCCAACGCCACCGCCATCCCCCTGATCTTCCGCTTCGTGTGCGGCGACCTGCTGCAGTTCGGCTATTTCTATACCATCGCCGGCTACGAGGTCTATTTCGGCGAGATCATGGTCTCTCTGGCGGCGGTGCTGATCTGCGGCTTCGTCTGCCTGCGGGGCAGCCGGGCGTCCTCCGCCGTTCAGATCGTTCTGGCGCTGCTGCTCATCGGCGGCATTCTGGCGGGCTTTTTCGCGGTGTTCTTCCGGCAGGGCGGCCAGGGCTTCGCAGCCTTGCAGCCTTCCTGGTCGCCGGATCATGCGCCGTCCGTTGGCATCCTGTTCATCGTGTTCCTTGCGCCCTGGGCCTATGCAGGCTTTGAATCTGTTTCCCATTCCGCAGAGGAGATGCGGTTTCCCGTCAGGAAATCCCTGCGGATCATCGTGATCTCTCTGGTCACCTCCGCCGTCGCCTATATCGCCCTGGCCCTCATGGCGGCCGCCGCCCGGCCGGAGGGTATCAGCGGCTGGGTGGAGAATATCCGCAGCCTGGGCAGCCGCAGCGGCATCGCCGGGCTTCCTACCTTCTACAGCATATATACCGCTCTGGGGACCCCCGGCCTGGTCGTCCTGGGGATCGCCGCCGCGGCGGGCATCATCACCGGGCTTGTGGGCAATATGACCGCCGCCAGCCGCATGATCTACGCCATGGCGAGGGAGGACCTGCTCCCCGCGCCCATGGGGATCCTCAACCGGCACGGCGCGCCGCAGAACGTCATCCTTTTCCTGATGCTGCTCTGCGTCCCCATCCCGTTCCTGGGCCGCAGCGCCATCGGCTGGATCGTGGACGTCAACACCATCGGCGTCGCCATCGCCTATGCCTATACCTCTGCCGCCGCCTTCCGCCATTCCCGGGCGGAAAAACGAACGGCGACCACGATCACCGGCGCTCTGGGGATCGCCGTATCCGTGTTCTTCCTGCTGTATTTCCTGGTTCCCAATTTCTGGTCGGTATCCTCCCTCGCCAACGAATCCTATCTGATGTTCCTTCTCTGGTCGGTGCTGGGCTTTGCGGTCTTCTATCTCCTTTTCCGGCGGGATCAAGCCCGCCGCCTGGGCAAGAGCACCGTCATCTGGATCGTGCTCCTGCTGCTGATCTTCTTCACCTCCATGATCTGGATCGCGGAGACCACCGGCGCAGCTACCGAGACCGCCGTGGAGGACGCGGGGCAGACCTACGCCCAAATGCTGGAAGCAGACGGACTCGCGGCCACCGATGCGCGGGTGGAGGGTTACAAGGCTCTGATGAACGAGCATTTCCGGCGCGTCACCGGCCTGATCACCCGCAATGCCCTCATTCAGTTCGCGCTGGTCCTGGTGTCGCTGCTCATCGTTTTCCGTGTCTATTCCACCGTGCAGAAGCGGCATGAGACGGCGGTGGAGGACAAGACCATCGCCGAGCAGAGCAGCCAGGCGAAGACCACCTTCCTGTCCAACATGAGCCACGACATCCGGACGCCCATGAACGCGATCATCGGCTATGTGACCCTGGCCAAACGGGAAAAGGATCTGTCCCCCCGCAGCCGGGATTACCTGGAGAAGATCGAGGCCTCCAGCGACCATCTGCTGGCGCTGATCAACGACGTTCTGGAGATGAGCCGCATCGAGAGCGGCAAGATGGAGCTGATGCCCGTTCCCTCGGACCTGCGGAAGGTCATGGAGGAGGTGCGCAGCCTGTTTTCCACCCAGATGGAGACGAAGCGCCTGGATTTCACCGTGGATTACGGGGAAATCACCGATACCCGCGTCCTCTGCGACGCCAACCGCCTCAACCGTGTGCTCCTGAACCTGCTGAGCAACGCCTATAAGTTCACCCCGGAGGGGGGCAGCGTCACGGTGAAGCTGACGCAGACCGGGCGGGAGAGCGGCCGCGCCGCCTACCGGCTCAGCGTGAAGGACACGGGCATCGGCATGAGCCCGGAATTCGCCGCCAAGGTCTTCGAGGCCTACGAGCGGGAGAAGACGGCCACGGTGGAAAACATTCAGGGCACCGGCCTGGGGACTGCCATCACCAAGAGCATCGTGGACCTCATGGGCGGCAGTATTCAGGTATTCTCGGCGCAGGGCAAGGGTTCGGAATTCGTGGTGGATGTTTCCTTCCCCCTGGACCCGGCGGCCGCAACTGCCGGAAGCCTGGGCGAAGGGGCCGTGAGCGGCGGTTCCGCCTTTGCCGGGATGCGCGTGCTGCTGGTGGAGGACGACGAGGATAACCGGGCCGTGGAGCGTACCCTGCTGGAGGAGGCGGGCTTCCTGGTGGACACCGCCGTCAACGGGGAGGAGGCGGTGGAGCTCGTCGCCGGTTCCGAGCCCGGGGAATATGCCGTCGTCTTCATGGACGTCGAGATGCCCGTGAAAAACGGCTACAGTGCCACGAAGCTGATCCGCGGCCTCCGGAATCCGGGGCTCGCCGCCATCCCCATCGTGGCCCTGACCGCCAGGGCCTTCAGCGAGGATATCGCCGCCGCCCGCGATGCGGGCATGAACGCCCACATCGCCAAGCCCATCAACATGACGAACGTCCTGGAAACACTGAAGGATATCCTGCCCCGGGATAACGGAACAACGGAAGCGTGACCCCGGCGGCGCTCCGGATCCTTCCAGCGTTTTTTCGCGGGACCGGCGGGCGTCGCCGGTCCCGCTTTCCCGTGCGCCGCGTTTTCGCGGAAAATGCATCTTGCGGATCGGGAAGAAAATGATTATAATACCATAATGCATGTTTGCGTATCCGGTCCCTGCACCGGGGGCCTTTCGGCGGCAAAACGGGAAGGAAAGGGGAGTGGAGCCTTTGAGCCTGGACAGCGCTTTTTTCATTCTCTGCTTTCTCCCCCTCTCCGTCGTTCTGAATTACCTTTTGAAGGGCGTCAGGGCGAGAAACCTTCTGCTTCTGATCCTGAGCCTCCTGTTCTGCGCCTTCGGCAGCCTTCCTGGCCTTGCGCTGCTGCTGGCGGCGGCCCTGGTGAATTATACTTTCGGCTTGCTGATCTGCCGCTATCCCAAGGGGGCGGGGGCGCTGGCTGCCGCCGCCGTCGTGCTGGACCTCGCTTTCCTGGCGGCCTTCAAGTATCTCAGCTTCTTTGTGTCCCTGTTCCTGCCCCTGCTGCAGAGCAGCTGGCCGGGCCTGGGGATCGCCGCGCCCCTGGGCATCTCCTTTTTTACCTTCAAGTGCATCTCCTATATCGTTGATACGAAGCGGGATGCCGCCTGCGGCACCCGGAATTTCCCCCGGCTGCTGCTCTATATCTCCTTTTTCCCTCAGCTGGCCGCCGGACCCATCGCCCGCTTTTCGGATTTCCGGCCCCAGCTGGAAGCCCGCCCCCGTTCTGCGGAGGACCTGGGCTTCGGTCTGCGCCGCTTCGTGCTGGGCCTGGGAAAGAAGCTGATCCTGGCTGGCGCAGCCGCGCGCATCGCCGACCCGATCTTTGCCCAGGGCGCGCCGTTGAATGCCGCCCTGGGCTGGCTGGGGGCGGCAGCCTACCTGATGCAGATCTATTTCGATTTCTCCGGCTACAGCGACATGGCCATCGGCCTTGGGCGCATCCTCGGTTTCCGCACGCAGGAGAATTTCGAGGATCCCTATACCGCCGAATCCATCACGGATTTCTGGCGGCGCTGGCATATCTCCCTCTCCCTCTGGTTCCGGGATTATCTCTATATCCCCCTGGGCGGCAACCGGAAGGGCCGGGGCAGGACCGCCCTGAACAAGTTCATCGTCTTTTTCCTCTGCGGTCTTTGGCACGGAGCCAACTGGACCTTTGTCCTGTGGGGCCTGTGGCACGGCCTGTTCTCCGCCCTGGAGAGCCTGGGCGTTATCCAAATCCCGCGGCTGAAAAAAAGCCTGCCGGGCAAGGTGCTGTGCCATGTCTACGCGCTGCTGGCGGTCTGCCTGGGCTTCGTGATGTTCCGGGCGGAGACCCTGGCAGGCGGATGGCGGGTCCTCAGCGCCATGTTCGGCGCGTTTCCCGCCGCCGCACAAGCTGCCGCAGCCCTGAGAAGCGTCCTCAGTCCCGTGAACGGGCTGGGGCTGGCGCTGTGCATGGCGCTGTGCATCCCCTGGAAGAAACGCCTGCCCGGGGCTGCGGCGGCATTGACGGAGGGGAAGCTGCGGCTTGTGGGTTATGGCTTCTGCGTCCTGGTGCTGGCAGCCTGTCTGGCGGAGCTGGCCGCCGGGGGCTTCGCTCCCTTCATCTATGTGCGGTTTTAGGGGGGTGGAAGCATGAAAAAACGCCCGGAAATCGCCTTCGCCCTGGTCTGCCTCCTGCTCTGCGCGTCCCTGAGTATGGGGATGCTGATCTTCGGCCCGGGCAAAGCCGCCGCCAACGAGCGTCTGGCCTCCAAGCCCCAGCTCTCGGTCAAGGGAAAGCGGAATCCGGATTACCTCTCCGATCTGGCGAAGTATGTGGGGGACCGGTTCTTCCTCCGGCAGGAGCTGATCACCGCCCGGAGCAAAGCCGCCGCTCTCCTGGGGAGCAGCACCGTGGAGGATGTGATCCTGGGGAAAAGGGGCTGGCTCTACTATGGGCCTACCCTGGGGGATTACTGCGGCACGGACCGCCTCAGCGAAGATGAGCTCAGCGCCGCGGCGAGGAATCTGTATCTGATGGGGGAATACTGTGAGCGCATCGGCGCGCGCTTCCTCTTTGTTTCGGCTCCCAATAAGAATACTCTGTACGGGGAGAACATGCCTGCCTACCGGGCGGCGGAGGAGCACGATATCCACCGTCTGTTTCCCCTGCTGGCGGAGCTGGGCGTGCCCTGTGCGGACCTCTATGCCGCTTTCGAAGCCCGGGGCGAGACCCTGTATTTTGCCCACGATTCCCATTGGAACAGCAAGGGCGCGGCTCTCGCGGCGGACGTGATCAACGCCGCCTTCGGCAGGGAAAGCGCCTATTTCACCGCCCCCTTCGAGGAAAGGACCGCGCATGCGGGGGATCTCTACGAGATGCTCTATCCCGCCGGAAGCGACCCGGAGACAGACCCGGTCTGCGGCCTGGCGCTGGACTATGTCCGCCAGGGAAGCGATACCCGGCCGGACAGCATCACCATCAACACCACCGGCGGCGGGAAGGGCACGCTGCTGGCATTCCGGGATTCCTTCGGCAATTCCCTTTATCCCTATCTGGCCGACAGCTTCGCTTCCGCCCGCTTTTCCCGCATGACGGCCTACGACCTCCTGCTGGCGGAGGAATTGGACGCGGACTGCGTTTTGGTGGAACTTGTGGAGCGAAATCTCGTCTATTTGATTCAGAATATCCCCGTGATGCCCGCGCCGGAGCGTCCTTTGCCCGACCGGGCGGCGCATGCGGGAAGCCTGACTCTGTCGCTGGATGCGGGCGGCAGGGCTCCGGCGGGCTGCGTCCTCCTGCGCGGCGCTCTGCAGGAAGGAGAGGCGCAGCGCGTCTATCTCGCCGGCGGCGGAAAGTGTTGGGAGGCTTTCCTCCTGGAAGACGGCATCTTCGCCGCCTATGTCCCGGCGGATGCAGCGCCGGAAACCGTGTATATCCAGCGGGAACAGACCGTGACGGCTTGGACCGTGGAGGCTGTGACCGCGGAAGAATAGGATTGAGAGAATGAATACCATGAAAAAAAGCGTTTTTCTGCTGATGATGCTCCTGCTGGTCCTGCTCTGCGCCTGCGCAAAGACGGAGCCGGCCCCCACAGCGGCGCCCACCGCCGCTCCTGCCACGCAGGCACCTGCGCCGACGCAGGAGCCGACCATGCCGCCGACGGC
>JAEETX010000081.1 GCA_016286665.1 Oscillospiraceae bacterium | reverse complement strand
ATCCAGTGCAACGCCATCTGCCCGGGTTTCATCTACACGGAGGTCAACAAGGCCATCTCCGACGATCCCGTGTTCTACAAGCACATCACCGACCGCATCTCCCTGGGCCGCTGGGGCACCCTGGGAGACCTGATGGGCACCGCCGTGTTCCTGGCCAGCAAGGCCAGCGACTATATCAACGGGGCCGACATCAAGGTGGACGGCGGCTTCTCCACGGTGCTGTAAGGCGGAGAGAATGTCCTACAGCGAGTGCCACGGGCACATTTTTATGGACGGTCACGTCTTCAGGGAAGCCATGGAGCTTCACCGCAGCGGCGTGGTCCGGGAAGTCATCGACGAAAGGCTGGGGCTGCTGCGGGAAGCGGGCGTCACCTACTACCGGGACGGAGGGGACAAGCTGGGCGCATCCCTCTACGCCCGCAGCCGGGCGCCGGAATACGGCATCGAATACCGCACCTGCGCCTTCGGCACCCATAAGCGGCATCAATACGGGGGCCTGGTGGGCCTTCCCTTCGACACGGCCTCGGATTTCCGGGGCCTGGTGGCCCTGGCGAAGGAGCAAAAGGCGGATTTCATCAAGCTGATGATCTCTGGCATCATGGATTTCCAGTCCTTCGGCGGCCTCATGGGGGGCGGGCTGGAGCTGGCTGAGATACCGGAGCTCATCAAAATCGCCCACGGGGAGGGCTTCCGGGTCATGGCCCACGTGAACGGCGCGGCGCGGATCAAGACCGCCCTGGAAGCCGGGCTGGACAGCGTGGAGCACGGCTATTTCATGGACGACGAGTGCCTGACCCTGCTCCAGGAGACCGGGGCTGTGTGGGTGCCCACCCTGGCGGCCACGGCGGGCTTCGCCGGGCGGCCCGGCTTCACGCAGGGGGTGGCGGAAGCGAACCTGCGCCACGCCTGCGAGAACATCCGAAAGGCGAAGGGCCTCGGCGTTCTCATAGCCGCCGGTTCCGACGCGGGGGCGGTGAACGTTCCCCCGGACCGGGGCATCCACATCGAGCACACCCTCCTGGCCGCCGCCGGGCTGGAACCGGAGGACGTCGCCAAGGGCGACGAAGCCATCCGCAGGCGCTTCGTTTACGGAGGATAAGAGCATGCGTGGAAGAACGATCAAAAACGTCGCCGTCGTCAGTCTATCCAGTGGGATCATCGGCGAGGAGTCCATCCGTTTTGAAACGGAGATCGGCATCCGTCGGCTGAAGGAATACGGCCTGAACGCGCGCTTTATGCCCCATGCGCTGAAGGGGCTGGAATACGTCAAGGCCCACCCGGAAAAACGGGCGGAGGACCTGCTCGCTGCGTTCCGCGACCCGGAGATCGATATGATCCTCTGCGCCATCGGCGGGGACGATACCTACCGGCTGCTCCCCTACCTGTTCGATCATGGCGAGCTGGCCGACGCAGTGACGGACAAGGTGTTTCTCGGCTTTTCCGATACCACCATCAATCATCTGATGCTGCACAAGGTGGGTCTGAACACCTTTTACGGGCAGGCCTTCCTGCCGGACCTCTGCGAGCTGGGGCCGGAGATGCTGCCCTATACCCGGCGGTACTTTGAAGAGCTCCTTGCCACCGGCGGGATCCGGGAGATCACCCCCAGCGACGTCTGGTACGAGGAAAGGGAGCGCTTCACCCCGGACCAGGTCGGCACAGAGCTTCCGCCCCATCCCGACCGGGGCTTTGAGCTGCTGCAGGGCGCCCCTGTATTTTCAGGGAAGATCCTGGGCGGCTGCATAGACTCCATGTTCGACATGTTCGACGGCGGGCGGTACGCGGATATGCCGGTCCTGTGCCGGAAATACCGCCTGTTCCCGGAGGCGGAGGACTGGAAGGGACGCATCCTGCTGCTGGAAACCAGCGAGGAAAAGCCGACGCCCGACCAGTACCGGAAGGCGCTGGAATACCTGAAAGCAGCCGGCGTGTTCGGCGCGGTATCCGGCGTGCTGGCGGGAAAGCCCATGGACGAGACTTATGCGGAGGAATACCGGCAGCTGCTGACCCAGGTCATCGACCGCCCGGAGCTCCCTGTGGTTTTCAATCTGAACGTCGGGCACGCCAAGCCCCGCTGCATCATCCCCTTCGGGGTCGAAGCCGTTGTGGACGCGGAAAAGCAGGTCATACGGTTTGCCCGCTGAACGGCCCTTTCGGTTTTTCCGGCAAATCAAAAAGCACTCACCTGATCACAAGGTGAGTGCTTTTTCGGTTCACAGCATATCAGCCCAGGGCTTTTTCCCACTCGGCTTCCCGGAAGCCCACCAGGACGAAGTCCTCTCCCACCAGGATGGGGCGCTTGACCAGCATCCCGTCGGAGGCCAGGAGCTTGAATTGCTCCTCCTCCGACATGGCGGGCAGCCGCTTGGAAAGCGCCAGCTCCTTATACTTCAGCCCGCTGGTGTTGAAGAAGCGTTTCAGGGGGAGGCCGCTGCGCGCATGCCAGTCGCGCAGCTCCGCCTCCGTGGGATTCGCTTCCTTGATGTTGCGTTTCTCAACGGCGATCTCCCGGTCCTCCAGCCACTTTTCCGCCTTTTTGCAGGTGGTGCAGCCGGGATAACACACAAGCAGCATATCGTTCCCTCTTTTTCTCAATAGAACAGCTGCGCGATGGGACTGGAGGCGTCCAGGATCAGGGTCTTCTGTTCCCCGGTCATGGAGCTTTTCAGAGCGTCCAGTGCGATCATGAAGCTGTAGAATTCCGCCTCGTCCTCCGTGTCGTAGACCTCGCTGAGGATGCGCATATACTCCGCGTCTCCCTCGGCCTTGAGGATCTCCGCCTGGGCTCTGGCCTCCGCCACGCGGATCTCCACTTCCTTGTCCGCCTCGTTGCGGATCTCCTTGGCCTGCTTTTCCCCGTCCGCCAGGTAAGCGGCGGCGATGTTGTTGCGTTCGGAGATCATGCGGGCATAGACGGCGCTCTTGTTGTCGTCGGGCAGGTCGATCTTCTTGGTCTCCACCGCCTCCAGGGCGATGCCGTAGCGCCTGAAGGAATCGCCGATATTGGCCATGATGGCTTCCACCACCGCGCCGCTGCGGCCGGAGATGATCTGATCCCGGGTCATGGAGCTCATGACGGTTTTCAGTGCGTTATAGACATTGGCGTTGATGCGGCTCTCCGCATTTTCGATGCTGCCGGAAAGGGTCTCGATAAAGAGCCGCGGATCGTCGATGGACCAGATGGCAAAGCAGTCGGCGATGAGGCTGGTCTTGTCCGCGCTGAGCAGGTCGCTCACGGGCAGGTCGTAGAGCAGCACCGTGTTGGGCAGGGTGGTGACGGTCTGAACAAAGGGGACCTTGAGATAGAGGCCGGGCCTGTCCTTCACGTCCTTCACCGCGCCGAACTGGAGGATGACGCCGTATTCATTCTGCTTCACCACGAAGGTCCCGGTGCCGATAAGGATCAGCATGAGCACGACCACGACGCCCAGAAGGATCCAGCGGGCCTTGCCGCCCGTTTTCCCTGTTTTAGCCAAGGTCGTTCACCTCCTCCCCATAAGTGTCGGCTGCCGGTTCGCTGTCTCCTCCGCCGAGGAAATCGTCCAGCGGCAGAACGGTCGTCAGCTCGCTGCCGTCCTCGCCCAGGATGACGACCTTCATGCCCGGGAATATCTTCGCCACCATCTCATAGAAAAGGCGCTGGCGGGTGATCTCCGGGAAGCGGGAATACTCCGCATAGAGCTCCTTGAAACGGGTGGCCTGGCCGCTGGCCTCCGCGATCCGGGCGGCCTTGTAGGCTTCCGCCTGCCGCAGGATCTCGTCCGCGTCCGCTTCGGCGGCGGGCAGCTCTTCGTTGGCGTATTTGTTCGCGTTGTTGATGGCGGTCTCCGCCTCCTGCTTGGAGGTCTCCACCGCCTTGAAGGCCTGCTGCACCTCCCTGGTGGGGGGCTCGGCGTCCTGCATGGCGATGTTCACCAGCTCCAGGCCCAGGTCCTCCTTTTCCAGGCGGTTCACGATCTTCTCCTTGATGGCCCCCTGGATCTCGGACTTGCCCGTGGTGATCACGTCGTCCACGTTGTAAAGGCCGATGGTATCCCGGATATAGCTCTGGCAGAGCATTTTCAGGATGCCCACCGGGTCCTGGCTGTTGTAGAGATATTTCACCGGGTCGATCACCCGGTACTCCACATAGAAATCCACATTGACGAAGTTGAAGTCCACCGAGATCATGACGCTCTCGTCTTCCACGCTTTCGTTGGTGTGGATGTTGTAGCCGATGGGGAAGCCCTGCACATTCTTGCTGACGATGGTCTTCTTCTGGATGAGGGGCGCTTTGAATTTCAGGCCCGAGGTATTCACCACGCGGGGCACCCCGAAGGTGGTGACCACCGCGAATTCATCCTCATGGAGCTGGTAGACCGAGCTGCCGATGACGGCCAGCAGGATCACCAGGATCACGATGGGAACGATGAACTTGCCCCTCCCCGGCTTGGGATGAAGGTGGATCACCTTGCTCTTGTCTTCAAATCCGTCCACGGCTGACTGAGCCGCCTCCTTTCGTTTTGCAAACATCTGCCACAGCGTTACGGCGATGAGGCCCAATGCGATGACGATCCCGAATCTCAACTGCATCCGCTCCTTTCGGAGATGGTTATTTCTGTTTTCTTCCTCTTCTCAGTTTTCCACTTCCGCGATATCCGACAGGACGCCCCGCAGATCGCTTCCCTCCACCCGCACCACGGCGCAGACCATATAGCGGCAGCGGGCGTCGGCCCCGGCGTCGGCAAAGCTGACGCTGCCTGCGCCGCTGAGGCGGGCGATCTCCGCAAAACCGCTGTCCGGCGCGCTGCGGTAGACGATGTAGCCCGCGACGCCGGGCGCTCTGTCCCAGCGGAGCACGTTGCGCCCATCCTCCCGGCGGGCGGTGAGGCCGCCGACCTGGGGCGGCGCGGTGACATAGCGCATGTCCAGGTCCACGTCCGTCCCAATGCCGGCAACCTTGCCGGAGCCGGAATACTGCCAGTATTCATATGCGCCGTTGTAGCGGGTCTGCACGGTCCAGTGGGCAAGCCACACGGGGTAGCCGGCCGCCGTCAGAGCGTCGCCCACGCCGTCCCGCAGCATGCTCTGCCCGGCGTAGACGGCGGCGGTATATCCGCCGGCCTCCACCTCCCGGCAGAAAGCCAGGCAGACGGCGGCATACTGCTCGCTGCTGAGCCCCGCCTCGTAGAGCCGCCCCAGGAAGCCGCCGGAAGCGTCGGATGCCAGCTCGAAATCCATGACCGCGGGCAGCGCCAGCGCCCGCCCCTGGAGCTCTGCCAGGACATAGCGGGCTTCCTCCGCTGCCTCCGCCTCGTTCACGGCCTGGGAGTAGAAATAGACCCCCACGTCCAGACCGGCGGCAACGGCCCCCTCGTAATTCACTTCAAAGTTATCGTCCTTGTTCAGGCTGCCGCTGGTATAACCCCGGTAGCCCAGGCGCAGGAAGACGAAGCTGACGCCGTCGGCCTTCAAGGCCTCCCAGTCCACCTCGCCCTGATAGCGGGCGGCGTCGATGCCGCGGAGGGTGATATCCGCGTTTTTCTCCCATTTGGCATAGACCGTCCGGTCCCCCGTCAGGGGCTGGGTCCAGTCATAGGCTTCCCGCAGCCGCTCGTCGGCATACCAGGCCTGGAAGCGATAGCCCGCCCGCTGGGGCTCCGGCGTCCGGTCCGGCACATCTCCCCAGGCATAAAGCGCCGGCTCCACCTCCTCGCCGCCCCAGCTGTCGAAGCTGAGGGTGACGATCCGTATCCATCGGGCATAGAGGGTCACGGGGGCGTTTCGCTGAAGCTGGAAATCAAAGGGCTCTGCCAGCTCCGCATCGGCATACCAGCCGCCGAACCAGTAGCCCTCCCGCTCCGGCTGTGCGGGCTGCGGAACCGCCTCGCCCAGCTTCAGGGCAAAGGACTCGAACAGGGTCTGTCCCAGCAGGGGATTTCCCGCCGCGTCCGCGTTTCCGTCCGTAAGATAAACGGTATTGGGCGCGCGGACCTGCATCCGTTCTTCGCTGTGGAATACCGTGTCCAGGGGGGAAACATGGAGCTTGCCCCAGCGCAGAGGCCTGCGGCCATGCAGGTCCAGCTGGGCGCTGTCGAACACGGTGACGCAGCCGTGGACCGCCGCGCCGCTTTTGCTGCCGGCGAGGGTCAGGGTGCCCTGGCCCGCCACGGTCAGGTCCCCCAAAACGGTGCAGCCGCTGACGCTGCCCGCCGCGTCGCCGTCGCCTGCCAGGAAAACGGTCAGGTCGCCCTCCGCATAGATGGCCGCGCCGCGGAACTCGCCGGTAATGACCGCGTCCGTCAGCGTCAGGGTCCGGGTGACGGCGTCATAGACCGCCGTACCGCGTTCCGTGGGGGCTTCCCCGCCCCAGGTCAGCTCCGCGCCGCCCACCCAAATCCGTCCGGGGTCCTCCAGGGGACGGGCAGAGCGCAGGAGCAGCAGACAGAGCAGCCCCAGCAGCAGGGCAAAAATACCGTTACGTATCAGCTTCATTTAGTTCTCCGTATATGTAGGTCTTGGGAGCTGGCAGCGCAGACTGCCTATCGTAAAGGATTATAGCAGGTCTCCCCCCATCCCGCAACTGCAAACGGACGGGAATTCCCGGAAACGAAAAACAGCATGCCCCTGCGGACACCGGGTCCCGCAAGGGCATGTTTTCCGATTGCATCGATGGGATCAGTCCTGAAGCATTTCCTCCAGGATCCTGCAGGCGTTGACCACCAGCTGAGGACATTTCTTGGGGATGATGTTCATCGCCTGGGCCTTGCCCTCGGGAGTGGAGGGGTCCACGCCCAGCATCTCCCGGCAGCGGAGACAGCCTTCGTCCGCTTCCTGGATGCGCCGCTCATATTCCATGGCTTTCTTGTTCATGAGCTCCTTGCCCACGGCGTCGTTCGGCTCGCAGAAGCCGTATTTCAGGCCCAGGACCATGAGGCCGCCGGTGACGGTGCCGCACATATCGCCCTTGTGCATGCCGCCGCCGAAGCCCGCGGAGATCTTCAGGGCCGTTTCCTCGTCCAGGTCCAGCTCCTCCGCAAAATGGGAGAAGACGGTCTGCGCGCAGTCGAAATTATCCTCAAACAGGCGCGTCGTTGCTTTTTCCAGAGTCATAGATTCCATGCTTATTCCTCCTCACCGGCGATCACGATCACCAGCCCCAGGCCGGAATCCAGGTCGCCGTAATAAAATTCATTCCATTCCGCGCCGCTTTCCAGGACTGTCAGCGCCTCGGCGGAGAGCTCCCAGCGCGCTTCCTCCCCGTCTTCCGGTATCTTCGTCTGCCAGGAACGGTCGGGAAGCCCCTCCGGCAGGCAGTCGTAGAACAGGCATACGCCCCGGTAATCCCCGCTGTCCAGCGCGGCGCGGGCCACATCGTAGCCCGGCAGGGAACCCACGGCATAGACGCTGCCGTTTTCCGGCTCCTCCCGCATTCCATTTTCGTAAGCCGCGTCGGGTATGCCGCCGTCGGCGCTCTCTCCCGGTTCCGTGTCGGGCGCTGCGCCGCCGGCCTTGCTCCCGCCGCCGCTGAGGGCGTCGAACGCCTGCGCGGAGAGGGTGGGCGCGGGCGCTGCCATTTTGGAGCTTTCCAATTCTCCCTCCCGCGGCGCTTCCACCACGTTGTCGGAGGCATAGCGGACGGCGCTGTTGGCCTCAATGACGGGGGCGGCCTCCGGTGCGGCGGCGCCCGCGCCCATGACGCCGGAGCCGTTGAGCTTCACCACGCCGATCGTCACGATACAGAGCACGGCGGCGATGGCGGTCCAGCGGCCGATGGCCCCGAAATGGCGCTTGCGGCCCTTTTCCAGGCCGATCTTATACATGATCCCTTCCCGCAGGGTCTCCGGCGGGTCCGGCAGATCCTCCCGAAGACCGTCCTTCACGGTCTCCAGCAGCTGCAGGTATTTCCGGCACTCGGCGCATTCGGCCAGATGCTTTTCCAGCTCCCTGGCCTCTTTTTTGCTCAGCATCCCGTCCAGCCGTGCGCTGATCATTATATCGTATTTGGAGCAATCCTGCAAGCCGCTCACCTCCGTTCCGTTTCTTCTGACGCGGTTTTTTTCAAAAAGTTCCCATCCTCCGTCAGAAGCTGCGCCAGATGGGCCCTGGCCCGGTAGATCCGCGACTTCACGGTGCCCAGCTCGATCTTCAGGGCGTCGGCGATCTCCTGATAGCTGAAGCCCTCCACATCCCGCAGCACCAGGATCAGCCGCTGCTCATGGGGCAGCTTTGCCAGCCCGGCGCGCACCCTTTCCCCGGTCTCCTTCTTTTCCAGGGCGCTCTGCGGCTCATAGCGCAGGTCAGGCAGCTCCAAAGGCCGCCGGCCCTCCTCCTCGTCCTCGTCCAGGGAGATGATCTTCTCGCTGCCATAGCGCTTCTTCTTCCGCAGGAAATCGATGCAGAGGTTGGCGGCCATGCGGTAGAGCCAGCTGCCGAAGCTCGCCTCTCCCCGGAAGCTGCCCAGGGTCCGGTAGGCCTTCAGGAAGGTCTCCTGGCTCAGGTCGAAGGCGTCCTCCTCGCTGCCGGTCATTTTCAGGGTGATATGGTAAACCTGCTTCTGGTATTCCAGCACCAGGTCTTCAAACGCGTTGGTGTTGCCGTCCACGACGGCGCGGATGATCTTGGCTTCCTCTTCTCTCGTCAAGTCCTCCCCGCCTTTCTTCAGAGTTCGTTTCGGATGAGGTCGAGGCAGCGCTCCACATCCTTCACGGTCTCCGCTTTGTTGATCTCGCCCTTCGCATAGGAGGCGTAGGGCACGCCCCGCAGATACCAGCAGAGGTGTTTTCGCGCCTCCAGGCAGGCGATCTTCTCCCCCTTGATCTCCAGGGCCAGGCGAAACTGCTTTTCCGCCGTGTCCGCCCGCGCCCGCGCTTTGGGCATCGGCGGCACCTCCCGCCCCTCCAGGGCGGCCTGTCCCCTGGAAAAGAGCCAGGGATTGCCCATGGCCCCCCGGCCGATCATCACCAGGTCCGCCCCGGTGACCTTCAGGATGCGGGGCACATCCTCCGGCTCGAACACATCCCCGTTGGCGATCACGGGGATGGAAACGGCTTCCTTCACTTTCCGGATGATCTCCCAGTCCGCCCGGCCGGCATAGGACTGGGTCCTGGTCCTGCCGTGGACGCAGAGGGCGCTGACCCCCGCCTGCTCCGCCAGCCTCGCCAGCTCCACGGCGTTGACGCTGCCCCCGTCCCAGCCCTTGCGGAATTTCACCGTCACGGGCACGCCGGCGGCCTTCACCACCGCCTCCAGGAGCCTCCCTGCCAAGGGCAGATCCCGCATAAGGGCGCTGCCCTCGCCGTTGCGCACCACCTTGCCCACGGGGCAGCCCATGTTGACGTCGATGATCTCGCAGCCGGAGATATCCCTGGCCTTCTTCGCCGCATCGGCCATGGTCTCCGGCTCGCTGCCGAAGAGCTGCACCCCCAGAGGCGTATCCGAAGGAAAGCGGCGCAGCAGGGTCCTCGTCTTGCCGTCCTGGAGCATCAGCGCCTTGGCGGAGATCATTTCGCTCACGGCGTAGGCCGCGCCCTGCTCCCGGCAGACGACCCGGAAGGCTGCGTCCGCCACCCCCGCCATGGGGGCCAGGCAGAGCTTACCCGCGATGGGTATGCCGCCGATGCTTACCATTGAAGCTCCACGCCCACGGGGCAGTGGTCGGAGCCCAGGACCTGATCCAGGATAAAGGCGTCCCTGAGCCGGGGCCGCAGCCGGTCGGACAGCAGGAAATAGTCGATGCGCCAGCCCGCATTCCGGCTGCGGGCCGCCATGCGGTAGGACCACCAGGAATAGGCCCCGGTCCTGTCCGGATAGAGGCTGCGGAAGGAATCGGTGAAGCCGCTTTGCAGCAGCAGCGTCATCTTCTCCCGCTCCCGGTCCGTGAAGCCGGCGTTCATGTGGTTGGTAGCGGGGTTTTTCAGGTCGATCTCCTCATGGGCCACGTTCATATCCCCGCAGACCACCACCGGCTTCGTCCGGTCCAGGGAGCAGAGGAATTCCCGGAAGGCGTCCTCCCAATCCATGCGGTAATCCAGGCGTTTCAGTCCGTCCTGGGAATTGGGGGTGTAGACCGTCACCAGGTAAAAATCGGGAAATTCCAGGGTGATGACCCTGCCCTCGGCGTCGTGCCGGTCGATATCCATGCCATAGCGCACGCTGAGGGGTTCCGTCCTCGTGAAGACCGCGGTGCCGCTGTAGCCCTTTTTCTCCGCATAGTTCCAATACTGAAGATAGCCGGGCAGATCCAGCTCGATCTGCCCCGCCTGGAGCTTCGTCTCCTGAAGGCAGAGGCAATCCGGCGCTTCCGCCCGGAAGAAATCCAGAAAGCCCTTGCCCATGCAGGCCCGGAGCCCGTTCACATTCCAACTCAAAAGCTTCATAGCTTCGCCACCAGCCGGCAGATCGGCTTTCCTTCCCCCACGAATTTCTTTTCGTAGTCGGTCATGATGCCCACGGTCCCCCCCGCGTGGAGGTCATGGGTCACCTCGCTGAGCTGAAAGCCCGCCTCGGCCATCGTCTCGCAGGACCAGTCGAACAGGCTTTGATTGTCTGTCTTGAACCAGATCTCCCCGCCGGGGGCGAGCACCTGGCGATAGAGGGCCAGGAAGCCGGGGGCGGTGAGCCGCCGCTTGAACTGCTTCTTTTTCGGCCAGGGGTCGCAGAAGTTGATGTATATGCGCTCCACCTCGCCGGGCTCGAAAAGCTCCGGCAGGCGCAGGGCGTCCTCGTCCAGAAAGCGGACGTTGCTGAGGCCCGCCGCCACGGCCCGCTCCATAGCCACCACCATGGCGTCGGGCACCTTCTCCACGGCGATCAGCAGGGTATCCGGCATGGCCGCGGCGGCGGCGCAGGTAAAGCCCCCCTTGCCGCAGCCCAGCTCCAGATGGAGGCGGCTGTGGCCGGGAAAGGAGGCCAGCCACTTTCCCCGCAGGGCTTCCGGCGAAGCCGTCAGCACGGCGGAGGCCCGCTCCATTCTTGGCAGCAGGTTCGGTTTTTTCCGCATTCTCATAGGCGATCGCTCCGAATTGTCAATATAACCGTTGTTTCAGCTTCCCCCAGATCAGGAGGAACAGCACGAGGGCAAGGGCCAGCGGCACGATGCCGCCCACCAGGAACATGCCGCCGTAGCGGCCAAAGCCGCTGTAAAGGAATCCGCCCATGAGGGGGCCCAGGAAATAGCCCAGATCCATGCCGAAATACTGGGTGTTGCTGGCGACGCCCCGCCGCTCCGGCGGCACGGTGCGGATGCACAGGGTCTGGATGATGGGGTTCAGGGCGCCGTAGCCCAGAGCGCCCAGCACCGCTCCCAGGAGCATCACGCCCAGGCTGCGTCCCAGGCCGATGACCAGGAAGCTGAGGGCATACACCAGGAGGCTGGGGATGATGACGGTGCTGATGCCCACCCGGTCGCTGAGCCTGCCGAAGACCGGGCGGGAAAAGAGCAGCACCACGGCATAGACGGTGAAGAAGATGCCGATGCTGCCGATGCCCAACTCCTCCGCATAGGGCACCATATAGGTGGTGCAGAGGATGCCGGAGACGGAAACCAGGCAGAGGAGGAGCGCGGAGGTGACGGTCTCCCCTGCCAGGATATTGCGGTACCATTTGCCGATGGCCTTTCGCTGCTCCTCCGTGGGCTTGCCGCCGGGGATGAGGAAGCAGGGTACCAGGGCAATGAGCATGAACAGTGCGGAGGTGAGGAACACCGCGGTGTAGCCCCCGCCCTCGCCCCAGCGGGAAACGCCGAAATCCCGGATGGCGATGCCCATGCTGGGCCCCACCGCCTGGGAAAGGGCGCCGCCGATGCCGAAGACGCCGATGCCGCTGCCCAGCTTTTCACGGGGCAGGCTGTCGCTGGCGATGGTCAGATTCAGGGAGCCCACGAAAGCGAATTCCAGCCCGTGGAGGATGCGCGCCAGGATGAAGAAGGGCACGCTGCCCGCCAAGGCATAGGCCACGTTGGTGACGATCCCGGCGATATAGGTGGCGATCATGATCTTCTTCTTGTCCAGAAGAGTGATCACCGGCCCGGAGATGGGCCGGGCCGCAAAGGCCACGCCGAAATAGAGGCCGGAAATGGCGCCTACCAGCACCGCCCCCGCCCCCAGGAAGCCGGCATAGGTGGCGATCAGGGTGTTGGCCGTGTTCTGGGAAAGGCACAGGAGGAGATTGGCAAAAAAGGCGCAGGTAAAGCCCCGGTTCCATATGCTTCTGTTTTCCGTTTTCGCCATGCCGGGACTTCCCTCCTTTTTCTTGTTGATTTCAGGGCAGCACCGCATGATTCCGGTGCGCTGATCGCGCAGTCAGGATTTTCGTCAGATCGGCCAAAAACCGCAGGCAATGCTTTGTGTATTACTGGGGATGTTTGGACGATATGACGGAACAGGATGCCTGCCGTGCATGATGCGGCGCTGCCCTAGAAAATAACACGATTCGGCCTTGCCGTCAAGTGATGGCGCTGCGCCAGAGATAGGTCACCACGTCGCAGCGGGGGCAGCCGGCGTTGACGCGGCCCGCGTCCCTGCCCACCAGGGTGCCGGTGAGGAGACCGCCGTCCCTGGCCCAGCGGAAAGCGTCGTCATACCACGCGCCGGCGCTGCTCAGATTGCCGGTCACCGCCCGGTAGAGGAAGGTGAGGATGTGGGCATAAGAGCAGGTCTGCTTGGGGGAAAAGGTCTTCTCCCCGGTACCGTTGGTGATGCCCGTTTCCACGGCCCACAGCACCGCCTTGCAGAAATAGTCGCTCTCCTTCACGTCCGTAAAGGGGTTATCGCTGCCGGCAGGCTCCGGCTTTCCGGCGGCACGCCACAGGAAAGTGACCACCTGGCCGCGGGTGCAGGTGTCCTCCGGGGAAAACGCCGCGGCGGAGGTCCCGGTGGTCACGCCGGTCTCAAAGGCCCAGAGGACCGCCGGATAGTAATAGGCCGATTCGGAGACGTCCGTGAAGGGGTTTTCCCCCTCCGGGGCCGGAGCGGGGGAAGGTTCGGGAACCGGGGCGGGGGAAGGTTCCGGTGTCGGCTCCGGCGCGGGTTCCGGCGTCGGCTCGGGCGTCGGCTCGGGCGTCGGTTCCGGTGTAGGCTCAGGTGTAGGCTCAGGTGTTGGTTCCGGCGACGGCTCCGGCGTCGGCTCCGGTGTAGGTTCCGGCGTCGGCTCCGGCGTCGGCTCGGG
>JAEETX010000080.1 GCA_016286665.1 Oscillospiraceae bacterium | reverse complement strand
GGTGAAGGGCGACAGCATGCACAACACCCCGCCCTGCTGGAGCATCTACATGATGGGCCTCATCATGAAGTGGGTGGAGAAGATGGGCGGCATCGAGGCCATGGAGGAGCGGAAGCGCGCGCGGAGCAAGCTGCTCTACGACGTGATCGACGCCAGCTCCCTCTACAAGGGTTGCGCCGAGAAGGACAGCCGCAGCTTCATGAACGTGACCTTCGTCACCGGCGATCCCGAGGTGGACAAGCGTTTCATCGCCGGGGCCAAGGAAGCCGGCATCGAGAATGTCAACGGCCACCGCAGCGTGGGCGGCATGCGCGCCTCCATCTACAACGCCATGTCCATCGAGGGGACCAAGGCCCTGGCGGACTACATGGTGGAATTTGAAAAGCGCGGCTGAGAAGGGAGCTGGAAGAGAATGTTTACCGTTAAAACGCTGAACGAGATCGCCAAGGTCGGCCTGGACCGGCTGGACCCCGCCTATTTCGCAAGGGACGACGAAGCCGCCGATCCCGCCGCCATCCTGGTGCGCAGCGCCAAGATGCTGGACTATGCGCCCAATCCCGCCCTGCTCTGCGTGGCGCGGGCCGGCGCGGGCTATAACAATATCCCCGTGGACGACTACGCCGCCAAAGGCGTGGTAGTCTTCAACACCCCCGGCGCCAACGCCAACGCCGTGAAGGAGCTGGCCGTCTGCGCCCTGATCCTGGCCTCCCGGGATGTGGTGGGCGGCATCGAATGGTGCAAGACCATCGCTGACAAGGGGGACGAGGTCGCCGCCCTGGTGGAAAAGGGTAAGTCCAATTTCGTGGGTCCCGAGCTTCTGGGCAAGACCCTGGGCCTCATCGGCCTGGGCAACGTGGGCGCGAAGGTGGCCAATGCCGCCGCGGCCCTGGGCATGAAGGTGCTGGGCTACGACCCCTATCTCTCCGACGCGCTGCGGCAGCAGCTGGCGGGGATCGCGGAGATCGTGGAGGATATCGACGCCCTCTATACCCGCAGCGACTATATTTCCCTCCATCTGCCCTACACCAAGGATACCGCCGACACCATCTGCAAGGCTACCATGGCCAAGATGAAGGACGGCGTGCGCATCATCAACATCGCCCGGGGCGAGCTGGTGAATGACGCGGACATGGCGGAAGCCCTGGCCGCCGGAAAAGTCGCCCGCTACGTCACGGATTTCCCCAACGGCAATACCGTGAAGATGGCCGGCTGCGTCGCCATCCCCCATCTGGGGGCAAGCACCCCCGAAAGCGAGGACAACTGCGCCGTCATGGCCGCCGATCAGGTGAGCCGCTACCTCCTGCAGGGAGAGATCGTCAACAGCGTGAACCTGCCCAACATCACCATGGAGCGCGCCGGGAAATACCGGGCCGTGGTCATTGCCAAGGCAGACGCGGCCCTGAAGCTGGAGGGCAGCGCCGTTGCCGAGAAGACCCGCGGCGGTTATAAGGTGATCCTGGCCGACGCCGAGACGCCCTTCGATGAAGCTGCCCTGGCGGCAAAGCCCGGCGTCATCCGGGTGCGGACCCTGTAAGCCCGGCGGAGCCGCAGTATTTTTGATCAAAAGAAATCCCGACGTTCCTCGGAACGTCGGGATTTGTGTCATTCTCAGCCCTCGGGGGAGGGAGAGGGGGAAGCGATGATCGGCATGGTGGGGTCCCAGGGGGCTTCCGTGGGCTCCGGCGTGGGCTCCGGCGTCGGCACCATGGTCGGGATCGGCGTGGGCGCCGGCGTCACGTCCGGCGCTTCGGTGGGCCCGGGCGGTTCGTCAGGTCCGGGCTGCTCCGTGGGCTGGGGCGGCTCGGTGGGCTCCGGCGGAAGCACGGGCTCGGGACCGTAGCCGGGGGGGCGCTGGTATTTCGGCGTGGTATAGGCGGCCAGCTCCTCCTCCGTCAGATAGACCTTTTCGCCAGTGTGGGGGTCGATGAATTCCCCGGTCTCCGCGTCGATCAGATAGCCCGTGTACCAGTCGATCTGCAGCATGGAATACTGGTCGATGAGGATATCCTTTTCCTTGTCGTAGTACATGCCCGTGACGGGATTGATCAGATAGCCGTGGGGGTATTCGATGATCCAGCCGGTATCGGGGTCCAGATTGTGCATGCGGCAGGGGATCAGCTGATCCAGCACATAGCGCGTTGCGGAGTCCAGCTTTTCCTGATACGCCTTATACGCTTCCTCGTTGTCCGGGCTGACCTGCTTGGGATAGTAGCCGTTGCGGAAATAGAGGGGAAGGGTCAGCTCCCCGTCGTATTTGTCCGTGTCCAGCACGCTGAGCTTGACGATGGAGGCTTCGGGGCAGTCGTCCCCGGCGGCGTCCATGCTGTCTTTGCAGATGGAGGTATAGACGTGGGCCTCGCAGATGCTGGTGGGGATATCCTCCGGGCGCATATAGAGAGTCATGGTCCGGTTGCCGCGGATCTCATGCTCACAGGCCTCCGAGGCCAGCAGCCCCGTGTCGCAGCAGATGGTCACCCGCTTCATGCCCTCCGGGACGCCGAATTTCGTGTCCTCATAGCCCAGGTATTTGTGCACCTCCTGCATGACCTGCTTCCACATGCCCGTGGCGGGGTTGGAGGAGCCCATGTTCTGGGGGATGTCGTAGCCGGTCCAGCAGGCGGCGAGCAGATAGGGGGTGTAGGCGATATACCAGCGGTCCTTCCAGGCGCTGCTGCCGCCGGATTTGCCCGCGATCTCCATGCTGCCGAATTTGGAAAGCCAGCCGGTGCCGTGGTTGACGGCGTTGCAGAGCATGTCCGTCATATAATAAGCGGTGGTCTCGCTGAGGGCCGCGTGGCTCTCCGGCACGTTTTCATACACCAGCTTGCCGTTGGCGTCCTCGATGCGGGAATAGGTGCGCCCCTCGGTGTAGATGCCCTTGTTGCAGAGGGGCGTGTAGCTCTGGCACATCTCCCGCACGGTCTCGCCGTAGGTGAGCTGGCCCAGGGCCATACCGGCATAACTCACGTCGTTGGGGACGATCATATGGGTCATGCCCAGCTTATTCACCAGCTGGTCGAAGCTCACCTGGGGGGTCAGCATGTCCACCATCTGGGCGGCCACGGTGTTGATGGAGACCTGGAGCGCGTAGCGCAATGTCACGCCGCCGTCGTTCTGGCCGTCGTCGTTGTTGGGATACCAGCTTGTCCCCTTGAGGCGGACCTGGTCGGAGTCGTCAAAGATGGTCCAGGGCCAGACCAGATGCTTGTCCAGGCAGATGGAATAGGAGGCGACGGGCTTGATGGTGCTGCCGGGGCTCCGCTCCATCTGGGTGGCCCGGTTGAAGCCGCGGCTGTATTCCTTTTTCCCGATGCCGCCGCTCATGCCCAGAATGTCCCCGGTGAAGGGGTCCATGAGCACGATGGCGCTCTGCAGGTCCTGGGTGGAGGAGCGCACATAACCGGCGGGCAGATGGTCGAAGGTGGAGTAGACCTCGTCGATGATGTCCTGCACGCCCATGTCGATGGTGGCGTAGATGCGGTAGCCCGCGTTGAACAGCAGCGTCTCCGCCGTGTCGTAGTCCACCTCCTTCAGCTCCATGAGCTTGTGGATCACGTCCTCGATGATGGCATCCACATACCAGCTGGTGACGTCCCCGTCCACGCCGATGATCCGCTGCTTGTCCCCCTCCAGCTCCTCCTTGGTGCCGAAGGTGAGCTTCTGGGCCTTGTAGCGCTTGTATTCCGCCTCCGTCTCGATATAGCCCTCGTCGTACATCTCCTTCAGGATCAGCTCCTGCCGGTCCTTGTTGGCGACGGGGTGCAGATAGGGGTTGTAGGCGCTGGGGTTGTTGGTGATGCCGATGATGCAGGCGCATTCCGCCGCCGTCAGCTCGCTCTGGTCCTTGCCGAAGTATTTCAGCGAAGCGGACTGGACGCCGTAGCAGCGGTTGCCGAAGAAGACGGCGTTGAGATACCATTCGATGATCTGTTCCTTGGTGTAGGTCTTCTCCAGCTCCAGGGCGCGGAAAATCTCCGTCAGCTTGCGCTTGACGGTGAAGTCGTCGTAATGGGTCACGTTTTTCAGCAGCTGCTGGGTGAGGGTGGAGCCGCCGAAGACGTCGTCCGTGTCGCTGAAGAACACGGTGTAGAAAGCGCCGAAGGTGCGGAACCAGTCCACGCCGTGATGGTCATAGAAGCGGTGGTCCTCGATGGCGACGGCGGCCTTTTCAAACCAGGGGTTCAGATCCTCGTAATTCACCCACTGCCGGTCGCCCTTGAGGCCGGCCAGCCGCTCCAGCACTTCCCACTGCTGGGAATCCTTGTTGAAATAATAGATCGTGCTGGTTTGGTTCAGGCTGAATTCGTCCAGGGTGACGGTCAGATCGTCCTTCATCGTGTTTCTCACATATGCGGAAAAGATCACCACAAAGAGGAAGCCGGAGCAGATGGCGATGAGCAGCACCGTCACCACGATCTTCAGCGCCAGGCCGATGATCCTTCCCACGACGCTGCCGGTCCCGACGACGGCTTCCTTGGCGAGCTTCTTTTTGTTCAGGTTCTTGAACCAGTCCTTGAGCAATTCATTCACCTCCGCGCTTTGGACATTCCGAAAGACAGCGCTTTACAGGATTTTACTATAATATACCCTGTCCGCGCCTTATGTCAATGAAGAAAGCGTGAACCTTTGGTAAACTCCCGTTTCCCCGAACTTTCCTGTTGCTTTCCCGCGCGCCATCGGGTACAATCGTTGCATCCCTCTGAAAAGGAGCGTGTCGGCATGGCGAACGAAAGCGATTTCGGCGATGATTATGTGGTGATCACCGACGAGGACGGGCAGGAATACGAGCTGGAGCTGCTGGACAGTCTGGAGGTCGACGGAAAGGAATACCGGGCCTTCCTGCCGGTCAGCGAGGACGACGAGGAGCCCTATGAGATGATCCTTTTCCGCATCGTGGAGGAGGACGGGGAAGAGCTGCTGGAGGTCATCGACGACGATGACGAGATGGAGCGGGTCTACGCCAAATTCATGGAGCGCCTTTTCGACGACGACGAGGACGTTGATTGAGGCCGGCAAATGAAAAAGTGCCTGATGGAAAATCAGGCACTTTTTACGGTCGAAGGCATCGCCCCGCACATGCCGTGTGAACCCTCTTATAACCTGCACGAAATGCAGGTGGGTCGCCGCCCCGCAGCTTCGCTGCTTCCAACATCCTCCCGTCTCCGGCCGAAGCGGGAGGGGGAGGGAGGCCTGCAATTCACGGCGGGAGAAGGGCATCCCTTATAAAAGATGTGGGTTCTAACAGAGCCCATCACGAGCACGGCAGGGTTTCCTTGCGGAAGGACCGCCAGCGGTCCGCCCCGCATCTTTAATATACCACAAGCGCACGATAATATCAAGGGGGGAAGTATGACAAAATGTGGAAGTTGTCCCTCTCTCCCCGCTTTCGGAGGTGACCCTATGCGGATCGATATCCTGGGCGCGGGGGCCATGGGCTGCCTGTTCGGCGCGCTGCTGAGCCGTGCGAACACGGTGCGCCTGGCGGACCCCAACAGGGAAAAGCTGGCGCTCCTGCGGCGTAAGGGCGTCACGGTGCTGGAGCCGGACGGCACGAGCTTCACCGCCTTTCCCAGCCTGCGGACGCCGGAGGATGCTTCCGGCGAGCCGCCGGAGCTGCTGCTCGTTTTTGTGAAGTCCGCCGCGGAGCGGGAAGCCCTGGCAAAAGCCCGCCCCTCCCTGGGGCCGGAGACGCTGCTGCTGACCCTGCAGAACGGCATGGGACATGAAAAAGCCATGGGGGAGATCGCGCCGCCCTCGCGCATCCTCCTGGGGGCGACGCAGCACAACGCCAGTTTGCAGAGCATTGGCGTCGTGCGCCACGGCGGCGCGGGCTACACGCAGATCGGCGCCCTGGAGGGCAGCCCGGAGAAGGCCGGGGCCGTGGCGGCTGCCTTTGCCGCCGCCGGGATCGAAACGGCCGTCAGCCCCGACGTCCGCGCCGTCATCTGGCGCAAGCTCTTTATGAACGCCTCCGCCAGCGCCCTCACCGGAGTCTTTCGCTGCCCCCTGGGGGAGGTGGCGGAAAACCCCCACATCTGGAAGCTCTGCCGCGACCTCATCGGCGAAGCCGTCGCCGTGGCGGCGGCGGAGGGGCATGTTTTCGACCCGGCAGAGATCACGGAGGAGATCCGCGGTCATCTGCTGCGCTCCAAAAGCGGCATCACCTCCGTCTATGCGGACCTGGCTGCCGGGCGGCGGACGGAGGCGGACGCCATCACCGGCGCGGTGGCCGCCCTGGGGCGGCGGCTGGGCGTGCACGCGCCCGTCAGCGAGACGGTGACGGAGATCATCCACGCCATGGAAGAAAGGAAGACAAGCGATGGAAACGGTATTTGAAATGAACGGAATGCGCCTGGTGGACCTGAGTAAGCCCCTGGACCCGGCGACGGAGACGCGGCGCTGCGCCCTTCGCCGCTTCAACACCGGAGGGCCCATTCCGGATTTCCACACGGATATGGACATCACCAGCCATCTGGGCACCCACGTGGAGTGCCCCTACCACCACCGGGAGGACTGGCCGGGGGTGGAGGGAATGCCCCTGAGCAGCTTCATGGGCCGGGCCCTGCGCCTGGTATTCGACGACGCGCCGCCCTGCAGCTACATCACGCCGGCGCTGCTGGAAAAGCACCTGACGGGCTGGCTCCGTCCGGGGGATATCGTGATCCTGGATTCCAGCTACCCGCTGCCCCCCTTCACGGAAAAGACCAACACCCCGGAGGACAGGCGGCTTCTGGTGAACGGGGAGACCGCCGCCTGGCTGCTGGCGCATGGGGTCCGCGCCGTGGGCTTCGGGGATGGGGTGAGCATCGAAAACCGGAACGAGGACGTCTGCCCCTTCCACGATGTGCTGCTGGAGGCAAAGGTGCCCTTCATCGAGGTGCTGAAAAACCTGGACGAGCTGGAAACGGACACCTTTTTCATGAGCTTCGTGCCCCTGCCCATCGCCGGACTGGATTCCTGTCCCGTGCGGGCCTACGCCATCGAGGGCCTGCCCGGCTTCAGCCGCTGAGATTTTTCCCTGCGGGGGCTTGACTTTTCCCCGGCTGCTGTGGTATAAACTTTTCCAAACCCCATACGGTCAAGGCAATGATGGAAAACAGTAAGCGGGTCAGGGTCCTTCAGAGAGCAGCCGGTCGGTGCAAGGCTGCGGACAAGCCCGGTGAATACCTTCCGGAGCCGCTTCCCGAACGGCGCTTGCGCTCAGTAGGGCAAGACGGGTGCGCCCGATATCGCGCGGCGTGTGTGATGGCACACGCTAAGGAGCGTTCCGCGAGGTGCGCTCGAACCAGAGGTGGTACCACGAAGATGCCCCATTCGTCCTCTGTCCGGCCAGGACAGGGGGCGATTTTTAATTTGAGCCGGCATCAGGCTCCCCCGGCGCACAGCTCGCTTGCATCTTTTCCGCCGGAGATCACAAAAATCCTCGGCAATACACAAAGTATTCCCTGCGGTTTTTGTTTCCTCTGACGAAAAATCTGCGGCGCGATCTGCGCACCGTCGGATCCCGAAGCCGACTCTGTTGGGAGGTAAAAAACCAATGCAAATCTATGAAGAACTGGTGGCCCGCGGCCTCATCGCCCAGGTCACCGACGAAGCCGAGATCCGGGAGCTCATCAACAACGGCAAGGCCACCTTCTACATCGGCTTTGACTGCACCGCCGATTCCCTCACCGCCGGCCACTTCATGGCCCTCACGCTGATGAAGCGCCTGCAGCAGGCGGGCAACAAGCCCATCGCCCTCATCGGCGGCGGCACCACCATGATCGGCGACCCCAGCGGGCGCACCGACATGCGCAAGATGCTCACCAGGGAGGACATCGACCACAACGCCGAATGCTTCCGCCGCCAGATGGAGAAGTTCATCGACTTCGGCGAGGGCAAGGCCATCATGCTCAACAACGCCGACTGGCTGCTGGAGCTGAATTATGTAAACCTTCTTCGGGAGGTGGGCACCTGCTTCTCCGTGAACAACATGCTGCGGGCGGAATGCTACAAGCAGCGCATGGAGAAGGGCCTCAGCTTCTTTGAGTTCAATTACATGATCATGCAGTCCTACGACTTCTACTACCTGTTCCAGCACCACGGCTGCAACATGCAGTTCGGCGGCGACGACCAGTGGTCCAACATGCTGGGCGGCACAGAGCTGATCCGCAAGAAGCTGGGGAAGGACGCCTACGCCATGACCATCACCCTGCTGACGGATTCCCAGGGCAAGAAGATGGGCAAGACGGCGGGCAACGCCGTTTGGCTGGACCCCAATAAGACCAGCCCCTTTGAATTCTACCAGTACTGGCGGAATGTGGATGACGCGGACGTGATGAAGTGCCTCAGGATGCTCACCTTCCTCAGCCTGGAGGAGCTGGAGGATATGGCAAAGTGGGACGACAGCCGCATCAATGAGAAAAAGGAAAAGCTGGCCTGGAACCTCACCGCCATGGTCCACGGGGAGGAGGAGGCGGACAAGGCCCAGGCCGCCGCCCGCGCCCTCTTTACCGGCGGGGACGACGCCGCCATGCCCTCCACCACCCTCAGCGAGAGCCAGCTGGAGAACGGCAGCATCGGCCTGCTGAACCTCCTGGTGGCCTGCGGCCTTGCTTCCTCCAACGGGGAGGCAAGGAGACTGGTGCAGCAGGGCGGCATCGCCCTGGACGACCGGAAGGTAGACGCCATCGACGAGCGCGTGTCCGCCGAAGTCCTGCGCAAGGGCGTCAAGATCAAGAAGGGCAAGAAGATCTTCCACAAGGCGATCCTGGAATAAAGGCAACACCGCGTTAGTTCTCGGCACACATCTTGCTTGCATCATGTTCCGTCATATTGCCCGAAAACCTTGGCCAATACAGGAAGTATTCCCCGCGATTTTCAGACAATCTGACGAAAATTCTGACTGCGCAATCTGCGCACCAGAATTGTGCGGTGTTGCCTAAAGCTATTCCGGCCCCCTCTCCGAGGGGGCCGTTGTTTGCCAAAAGAGTTGACAAATGTTATCACATATGATAAGCTGAGCTTGACAAATGTTATGGAAAATGGGGAGGCTGGGATCATGGCAAAAATGGTTTTGTCCGACGGGGAATGGCGCATCATGAATCTGCTCTGGGCCGAAGCGCCCCGGCGGGTGCCGGAGCTGACGGAGGCCCTGGCGTCGGATACGGGCTGGAGCCGCGCCACCGTCAATATGATGCTGCAAAGGCTGGAGGACAAGGGTGCGGTGCGCATGGAGTCCTCCGGCCGCAATAAGACTTACTGGCCCGTTCTCACCCAGGCGGACGCCCGGCAGAAGGAGACGAAGCGCTTTCTGGAGCGGCTCTACGGGGGCAGCCTGGGGCTGATGGTCTCCTCCCTGGCGGGGCAGCAGGCCCTCAGCGAGGAGGATATCCGCGCCCTTCGGGCGATCCTGGAGGGAGAGGAAAAGGGAGAGACAAAATGAGAGACGCCAAGGGGCGATTCCTCCTGTTTTTGGCCGCCCTGCTGCTGGCTGCTCTGATCGGGGGCTGCGGGCAAAAGAGCGAAGCGGGGGAGACTGCGCCGCCTGTGTCTGCCTTTCCCGCAGCGGCGGAGCCTGTCCTTTCCCCCTCGCCGGGAGAAGCGGGGGAGCCGGTGCCGGTGATGGAGGCCTTTGGCTTCGCGCCGGAGGAGATCGAAAAGCTGACCTTTTCCGCAAGTCCCTTCGGGGAGCGGACGCTGGTGAGAGGGGAAGAAGGCTTCGACGAAGCCTTGGAGCTGCTCTTTTCCCTTCGCGGAACGCCGTCAAGTCTGACGAAGTCCGTCGCCCGCCTGGTCAGAGTGAACGACGGCGGCATACCCTTCATCCTGGAATTCGACGGGGCGCGGGTCCATGCCTCCCTGGGCTGGTCGGAGGATCACCTGCTGGAAGCGTCGGGGCGGCCCGATCTGGAATTGGAGGACATTTTTGCCCGCTATGCCCCCAGGCCCGTCCGTGAACCGGTGGCCTTCGACTTCGGAAGCTATGCCTCGGGCGGCGAGCTTGCCCTCACGCCGGAAAAGCCCGCTTATGACGAGAATGAACTGCGCGAAGCTGTGGAAAGCACCCTGCTGCGGCTCCGGGAGCGGGGACCGGAGGACGACACGAGGCCGGAGGAAGGGGCCATCGTGCACTTGCGGGCGGAAAATAAGGGCGAGGAAGAAGTGTATTACGAGTTTCCCTTCCTGCTGTCCTATCACGACGGCGGGTGGTTCCGGGTGCCCACCCGGACGGAGTATGTCAGCGATCTCATCCCCAGGAGCATCGCGCCGGGTCAGGTCCTGGAAACGGGCCTGCGGATGGACGACTATGACGATCCCCTGGTTCCCGGCCTCTACCGCGCCTGCATGATGTATCACGCGGGCAGCTTGGACAAGGGCAGCCGCTATGACCATATCGCCTGGGCGGAATTCGAGATCACCGAGACGGAGGACCCCGACGCCCCGCCGCCCACCCCCGCGCCCACCCTGGGGCCGGGGGAGGAATGGCTGCTGACGGACAGGACGGCGGCGGAGATCGACGCCGTCCAATATCACCTGTTCTCCTGGGAGACCTATACCCTGCACCGGGGCATGGAGGGCTTTGACGAAGCCCTGGACATGCTGCTGGCGCTGCGGGGATCGCCCTGCGAGGCTCCGGCGGCGGGCCTGAGGGTCACGACGTCGCTGGATTTCGGCCTGCATGTGACTCTGGAATATGACGGGGAGACCCTGTGGGGCTCCCTTGGCCGCCGCTGGCTGGACCTGAGCAGTCTGGGCAGGCCCGACGAGGAACTGCGAAGCCTTTTTGAACGCTATGGGGAAAAATATGTGCCCGAGGCGAGGACGGAGGACCACGAGGACCAGTCCCTTGACGGGAAGATGAAAGTCTCTGCCGAGCTCCCGGTGTATGACTATAACACCGTGCAGGCCGCCATTGAGCAGAGAAAGCGGGATTATCTGGCCACCGGGGACCGGGCCCACGAGGATGACGCGTCGGTGGTGAAGCTGACGCTGGAGAATGTTTCGGAAGACGACCTGGCCTATGACGGCGACCTGTCACTGGAGGTCTGGCGGGATGGAGCCTGGTACAGGGTATGGCGCTATAACGGCTTCGGCTTCCAGGCGATCTACCAATGGCTTGAGGCGGGGGAGACGAAGGAATACAGCCTGAGCCTGTCCTGCTACGACGACCCCCTGCCGCCGGGGCTCTACCGGGTCGTGGTCTCCTACGGCGCGTCCGGCAGGAGCATCAAGCTCGACCGCATCGCCTGGGCGGAGTTTACGATCAGCGACGGCGTCACCGAGATCGAGCCCTGGGACGGCAAAGAGCAGCTCATGGGCCGCATCAAGCCGGAGAAGGTTAGCAGCATCCTGTGCAGGCTGCCTCTCTCGGAATGTTATACCCTCCGGGAGGGGGAAGCGGGCTTTGAAGCAGCCAGAGATTTTCTTTTCTCCCTGCGGGGCGCGCCCTGCGAGATGCCGGAGGTCCTGGTTTCCCGCAGCATCGAGCCGAACGCAGGCCCGGCGGTGACCCTGGGCTTCGACGGGGAGCATGTCTACGGCCGCCTGGGCACGGGGCCCTGGCTCCTCCTGGATGGGGAGGGCAGGCTGGATCAGGAGCTGACGGAGCTTTTCCTCCAATTTGGCGAGAAAGAAGCTTATACCAATACCTTCCCGTCGGAAAACGCGGACAAGACCGTGGATGACAGCGTCGTGCTGGTCCTGGAAAAAACCAGCTTTGACCTGGACGCCCTGCTTTCGGGCATGGCGGCCTATCGCGCGGCATACAGGGCGAGCGGCAGGCCGCCGGAGGAATGGGGCCGGGAGTTCAGCCTGAGCGCCAGCCTGCAGAACGGCATGGAGGAAAGGATCAACTATGGGCATGATACGTCGCTGGAGGTTCTGCGGGATGGGGAATGGCGCCTCATCCTCACGCGCAGCGGCATCGGCGTCACAAACCTTGGCTATGTTCTGCAGCCGGGAGAAGCGGACGACGGCCTGGGCATTTCCTTCCTGTACTACTATGAAGAAGCGCTGACGCCGGGGCGCTACCGGCTCTGCCTGGACTATAAGCCGGGAAGGGACGGGAAACCCACCCACGTCGCTTACGCGGAATTTGAGCTTGTGGGCAGTTTGCCGGAGGAGGGGGAGGCCTTTCGGGTCTTTTCCCGGCTGCTTCCGGAAAACGACCTGTTCCTGTCCGAGGATGGCGGCGTCTGGGGACTGGTCGGACATGTGCGCAGCGGCGAGGGGGAGCCGGAGCGCATCCTCGCCCAGCGCTACGGCCCGGTGTTCCTGCCGGAGACGGAGGACGTGGGAAAGACCCTGAAGCTTCGCATCACGGGCGTCCATGCTTCCACCCCGGACTACGCGAAGCAGGATCGCTGGTGGTATCTGGATTATACCTGGGAGAAGGCGGATAAAAAGCCCAAGACCGTCTCCCATTTTCTCCAGATCCAGCTGGAGGGGAAATGGTATGTGCTGCCCTCCGGCGGCATGACCCCGGAATGGACCCCGGATGAGCCCGACAGCATGAATCTGATGAAGGGGCGGCTGTACCCGGAGGAGACGGAGCAGATCACCCCCGGCCATTACCGCTTGGTCCTCTTTCGGGACTGGCGGGGCGCGATCGCCCTGGACGCGGAGGAATTCGACCTGGTGGAGACCGGGGAAGGCTATCGCGTCGAAAATATTCGAAAGCCCGAAAACCTGTTTTCGGAGGAAGCCTATGTCCCCGGCAAAAGCATCCGGCGGCAGGACGGGAGCGCCTGGCGTCTGGAAGAGACGGCTGCCGCCGATTTCCCGGGCGGTATCCTGATCGATACCCTGGAGGCGCTTCCGGAATGAAGGAATGAACCTTCGGCGGCTGCGCGTCCTGCGGAGCGCAGCGAACCTGCGGACTGCCTTTGCGGGCAGAGGGGAGGAACCCACATGTTGATGGAATGGATCCTTTCCGCCTCCGTGCTGACGGCGGCGGTGCTGCTGCTGCGCCTCGCGTTCCGGCGGCGCATTTCTCAAAAGCTGCAATATTGGCTGTGGCTGCCGGTGCTGCTGCGGCTGCTCATCCCCGTGCCCCTGTTCCGCGCGCCGGTGAGCGTCTCCGGCGCGGCGGCGGAGCTTGCCCCGGCGGTGTTTTCCACACCCGCCCCGGCAGGGGCGGAAGCGCCTGAGCTTACCGCCCGGCCCGCCGTGACCCCGCGTCCC
>JAEETX010000079.1 GCA_016286665.1 Oscillospiraceae bacterium | reverse complement strand
CGTCACGCCGGGCCACACCCGCACGCCCTCCCGCAGGAGGCTCCCGTCGCCGACGCTGACCTCCTCGGCCAGCACGCAGCCGGGGCGCAGCTGCGCTTCCCGCCCCAGGAGGACCCCCCGGGCCAGCACGCTGTCCTCCACGGCGGAGCCGGAGCGGAGGCAGGCCCCGTCCACCACGCTGCCCGTGACGCGGCAGCCCTCCTCCACCGTGCTGTCCGGGCCGATCACCGACCAGGAGCCGACGTCCGCGCCGGGGGACACGCGGGCTTCGGGAGAGACCCAGCTGTTGCCCTGCGCCCCCCGCCGCAGCTCCCCGGAGACGGGGAGGGGGAAACGGCCCGTCAGCACGTCCCGGCAGGTGGCGCGGTACGCCGCCGGGGAGCCCACGTCATTCCAGTAGCCCTCCCCGCGCCAGACGTGCAGCCGGCGCTTCTGCCGCAGCATCCGTGGAAAGACCTCCCCGCCGAAATCCGCGCTCCGCCCCGCCGGGATATCCCGTAGCACCGAGGGGGAGAGGATATACACGCCCGTGTTGACGAGGTCCGAGACCACCCGTTCCGGCCCCGGCTTTTCCACGAAGCCGCGGACGCGGCCGTCCTCCCCGGCAAGCACCAGGCCGAATTCCCCTGCTTCGGCGCTCTCCTGCGCCAGAATGGTGGCCTCCGCGCCGCTGAGGCGGTGCTTCTCCATCATGGCCCGCAGATCGAAGGCGCAGGCGGCGTCCCCGCTGATGACGAGAAAGTCCTCGTCCGCGATAAAATCGGCGCAGGCGAGGACGCTCCCGGCAGTGCCGGCCGCCTCCCGTTCGACGCGGTATTCGATGCGCAGGCCGAAGCTCTCCCCGTCGCCGAAGTGGTCCTGAACGACCCGGGGCAGATAGTGCAGGGTCATGCACACCTCCGTAAAGCCGCAGCTGCGCAGCAGGAGGACGATGTGCTCCAGCAGCGGACGGTCAAAGAGCCGGAGCATGGGCTTGGGTTTCACGAAACTGAGCGGCCGGAGACGGGTCCCCTCGCCGCCGGCGAGAATGATCGCTTTCATCTTTTTCCCTTTCCGGGCGCCTTTTTTCGGGCGTCCGGTCTTCATTTTGCCGGAAAAAGGCCCGGAAATACGTCCCCGGCGGGAAAGCGGCGATTTCCCGCTGAAATTTCCCGGAAGATATTGTAAACGCTTGCTTTATTTGATAAACTAAACAAATCTGGGAGGTTATGTCATGCAAAAGAAATCGGACTCCAAACTCCGGGGCGATTCGGCCCTTCTGCGTTTCCTCCGGCCTTCCATGCGTCTGTATTTCTGCGTCCTCGTGTTCTTCACCATCCTGACGCTGGCCTTCCGTCATTGGGAGCTGGGCGTCATCGAGCTGGCGGCCGTGCTGCTGCTGCTGCTCTATTACCGCGTGACCCGCCGCCGGCAGGAGCGCCTGGTGCTGGAATATCTGGGCGATTCCGTCCGGCAGCAGGAGGAGGGGACGGCGGACACGGTCCTGAGCATGCCCCTGCCCATGGTGATCTTCGATCTCCGGAACGGGACGGTGCTCTGGAGTAACGACGGCTTTCTGGAGATCACCGGGGAGCGCAGGCACCTGTTTGAGATCACCATGGCGGATATGGTGCCGGGCTTCAGCCTGAAGTGGCTCGCCGAGGGCCATCAGGAAGCCTCGGAGATCGCGGCCGTGGGCGAGCGGAAGTTCCGGGTCTACGGGAACCAGTTCACCGTGGAAAACAGCGCCGTCTCCGGCACCGTCTGGGGCATCGCCTATTTCGTGGATGTGACGGATTACGAGCACACGGCGGCGGAATACGCCGCCTCCCGTCCGGTGGTGGGCGTCATCATGCTGGACAATTACGACGAGCTCATCAAAAACCTGACGGAGAGCGCGAAGGCCGCCATCCTGGCGAAGATCGACCGCCGCATCAGCGAGTGGACCGCCTCCTCCGGCGGCTATCTCTGCCGCTACGACCGGGACCGCTACGTCTTCATTTTCGAGGAGCGCCACCTGCAGGGCTATCTGGACGGGCATTTCAGCCTGCTGGACGCCGTGCGCGCCCTGCAGAGCCCCAACGGCATCGCGGCCACCGTCAGCATCGGCCTGGGCCGCGGGGCCTCGAGCCTGGAGGAAGCCTATCAGTTCGCCATGCTGAGCATCGAAATGGCCCTGTCCCGCGGGGGGGACCAGGCGGTCATCAAGTCCCCGCTGAACTTCGAGTTCTACGGCGGCAAGACCGTGGCGGTGGAGCGGCGGACGAAGGTGAAATCCCGGGTCATGGCCTCCGCTCTGGGGGAGCTCATGGGCGACGCCTCCAATATCCTGATCATGGGCCACAAGTTTGCCGATCTGGACAGCGTCGGCGCGGCGGCGGGCCTGTGCTGCATCGCCCGCAAGCTGGGCAAGACCGCGCGCATCGTCATCAACCGGGATACCACCGTGGCCGGTCCGATGGTGGAGCGGCTGCAGCGCCTGCCGGAATATGCCGAGGTGTTCATCGGGGAGCAGGAGGCGGTCATCATGGCCGACGGCCGGACGCTGCTGGCGGTGGTGGACACCAACCGCCCGGATCAGGTGGAGTCCGAGGACCTGCTCATCAGCTGCAACAAGATCGCCGTGATCGACCATCACCGCCGCGCGGCGGACTACATCGCCAACGCGGCCCTGAATTTCCACGAGCCCTACGCCTCCTCCGCCAGCGAGCTGGTGACGGAGCTGCTGCAATACCTGGTGGACACGGCGGACATCCGAAAGGCGGAGGCGGAGGCCGTGCTGGCCGGCATCGTGCTGGACACCAAGAATTTCACCATGCGCACCGGCAGCCGCACCTTTGAGGCGGCGGCCTTCCTGCGCCGCTGCAGCGCGGACACCACGGAGGTCAAGAAGGTCCTGCAGAACGACCTGCCCAGCACCATCGCCCGCTTCTCCATCGTGGAAAAGGCGGTGGAATACAAGCCCGGCATCGCCCTGGCGGAGGCCCACGCAGTCCAGGACCGGATCATCGCCGCCCAGGCGGCGGACGAGCTGGTGAACATCTCCGGCATCGAGACCTCCTTCGTCATCTACCGCTCGGAGGAGACGGTCAATATCTCCGCCCGCAGCATCGGGGACGTGAACGTGCAGGTCATCCTGGAGAAGCTGGGGGGCGGCGGGAACCGCTCCGGCGCGGGGGCGCAGATACGGGACATGACGGAGGCCGAGGTCAGCGAAAAGCTGAAGGCGGCCATTGACGAATATTTGATTTCTGAGGACGGATCGGAGGGAAAGACATGAAAGTCATTCTGAGCGAGGATGTAAAGGGTCAGGGCAAGAAGGGCGAAATGGTCGAGGTTTCCGAGGGCTATGCCCGGAATTACCTGCTGCCCCGCAATCTGGCGGTGAAGGCCACGGCGGACAATATGAACGCCCTGAAGCTGAAGGAGCAGGCCAAAAAGGCCCAGGTGGAGCGGGAAAAGGAACAGGCGAGGGCCTATGCCAAGCAGCTGGGCGAGGCGGTGGTGAAGGTCAGGGCCAAGGGCGGCGGGAACGGAAAGCTCTTCGGCTCCGTCACCAGCAAGGAGATCGCCGAGGCCCTGAAGGAGCAGCACGGCATCAGCCTGGAAAAGAACCGCATCGTGCTGGAGGAAAACATCAAGAATTTCGGGAATTACGACGTGAAATGCAAGCTGGGCTATGAGATCAGCGGCACCATCCACGTCCAGGTCGTGGAAGAATAACCCGCGGCGGTAACGACGATAAGGAAGCGGAAAAGGGGGGAGCAGGATGGATGAGCTTTTCAGCCGGCAGATGCCGCACAGTCTGGAGGCGGAGCAGGCCGTTCTCGGCTCGATCCTCATCGACTCCCGCTGCACGGCCCAGGTCATCGCAGCGCTGAAGCCCGAGGATTTCTACACGGAGCTGAACCGGGGGATCTATGAAGTGATCTCCTCCATGTTCAACTTCGCCAAGCCCATCGACGCCGTCACCGTGCTGGACGAAATGAAGCTCCAGGGGGTCTACAACCCCCAGAGCTCCCAGTCCTACCTGGTGGAGCTCATGAACGTGACGCCCACGGCGGCCAACGTCATGCGCTATGTGGAGATCATGCGGGACAAGGCCCTGCTGCGCAACATCGCCACCGTGGCCGCCGACATCACCTCGGCGGTGAACGAGGGCACCGGCTCCAGCGAGGACGTGCTGGAGGCGGCGGAGCGGCGGATCTACGCCCTGCGGCAGGGGAAGACCCTGGGCGGGCTGGAGCCCATCTCCGCCATTCTCGGCCAGGTCTACCAGAACCTGGCGGAGCTGAGCAAAACCAAGGGCGGCATCCCCGGCCTGCCCACGGGCCTGGGGGAGCTGGACGAGACCATCATGGGCCTGAAAAACACGGATTTTATCATCCTGGCCTCCCGTCCCGGCATGGGCAAGACCAGCCTGGCCCTCAACATGGCCCTGAACGTGGGCAAAAAGACGGGGAAGGCCGTGGCCATCTTCTCCCTGGAAATGTCCAAGGAGCAGCTGGCCCTGCGCCTGCTTTCCAGCGAAGCCTATGTGGACTCCAAAAAGCTCCAGACCGGCATGCTGAACCGGGAGGACTGGCAGAAGCTCAGCGGCGCGACGGCCACCATCAGCCGCACGAAGCTCTATATCGACGACAATTCCGTCATCACCGTCTCCGATATGAACGCCCAGTGCCGAAGGATCCAGGACCTGGGCCTGGTGGTGGTGGACTATCTCCAGCTCATGACCTCCGCCACGGGGGAGAGCAGCGAGAACCGCATCCAGGCCGTGGCCGAGATCAGCCGCATGCTGAAGATCATGGCCAAGGAGCTCAACGTGCCGGTGCTCTGCCTCAGCCAGCTGAGCCGCGCCAGCACCCAGCGCCAGGACAAGCGGCCCATGCTCTCCGACCTGCGGGAATCCGGCTCGCTGGAGCAGGACGCGGATATCGTGCTGGGCCTCTATCGCGAGGATTATTTCAACAAGGAAGCGGAGGAGCACAACACGGCGGAGCTGATCGTCATGAAGAACCGCCACGGCAACACCGGCACCATCCCGGTGCAGTGGATGCCGGAATACACCACCTATGCCTCCCTGGAGCGCTACCGGGAGGAACCCTGATGGACGTGCGCGCCGCGGTGCTCTCTGCGCTGGAGGAATATGGGATGCTCCGGGGTGCGGACAGGGTCGTGTGCGCCCTCAGCGGCGGGGCGGATTCCGTCTGCCTGGCGGATGTGATGCTCTCCCTGGGGCCAAAGCTGGGCGTCCGGGTGGAGTGCGCCCACTATAACCACCTGCTGCGGGGGGAAGAATCCCGGCGGGACGAAGATTTCGTCCGCGCCTGGTGCAGCGAGCGGGGGGTGGAATGCCATGTCGCCTCCGGCGACGCGGCGGCCTATGCCCGTTCCCGCGGCCTGGGCGTGGAGGAAGCCGCCAGGACCCTGCGCTATGCCTTTCTGGAAGGGCTGGGGGATGAAGGGACGCGGATCGCCACCGCCCACCAGGCGGACGACCAGGCGGAGACGATGCTGCTGAACCTCGTGCGCGGCAGCGGCCTGAAGGGCCTGGGGGGCATCCCCCCGGTGCGGGGAAGGGTGATCCGCCCGCTCCTTGCGGTGACGCGGCAGGAAATCCTGGCCTATCTCCGGGAGCGGCGGCTGGCGTATGTGGAGGACAGCTCCAACGCCGACCCTTCCTTTCGCCGCAACAGGCTGCGCCATGAGGTGCTGCCCCTTCTGCGGGAGCTGAATCCCGCCTTTTCCGAAGCCTGCGGCAGAACGGCCCGGCTCCTGCGGGAGGATGAGGCGCTGCTGACCGGGCTGGCGGAGGGGGCGGTGTCCGCGGAGGGCGGGGACGCTGTCCTCCGCGTGCAGGAGCTGCACGCCATGCCCGGGCCGCTGGAAGCAAGGGCGCTGCGCCTGGCCCTGGGCCGTTTCGGCCTTCAGCCGGAGGAAAAACACATCGCCGCACTCCGGAAGCTGGCCGCCTCGGCCAACCCCTCGGCACGGATCGCCCTGCCCGGCGGCGTCGAAGCCCGGCGGGCGTATGAGCTTCTGCGCGTCGGCTTCCCGCCGGAACGTGCGGCGGCCCCGGAAAGGGTCCTGCCCTTCGGAGGGTGGACGGAAATCCCGGAGCGGGGCCTGCGGGTATTCTGGGGCGAAGCGGGGGAAGAAACAAAAATTCACGGTAAATTCACGACTTTCTTCTTCAAAAAGGACGGGATCTGTGGTAATATGACCGTCAGGTCTCGCCGGGAGGGGGATGAACTCCGGCTTCCCGGCCGTCCCGGCAAAAGCCTGAAAAAATGGATGATCCAGGAAAAGGTCCCCGCGGCGCAGCGCCTGAGCGTGCCCGTGTTCGCCGACGGGGCGGGCGTCCTGGCGGTCCCCGGCCTCGGGGCGGACGCGCGGGCTTCTTCGCCGCCGGAGACGGCGGATGCGGTTCTTGTCATCAAGGAAAGGACATAGACATATGGATGCGCGCTATTCATTCGAGACGCTGATCAGCGCCGAAGCGCTGGCAGCCAAGGTCTCGGAGCTGGGAAAGCAGATCACCCGGGACTATCGGGACAAGGACACGGTTTTTGTGGGCATACTGAAAGGGTCCTTCATCTTCATGTCCGATCTGGTGCGGCAGGTGCAGCTGGATAAGCTGGAGATCTGCTTCATGATGGTCTCCTCCTACGGCTCCGGCACCCGCAGCTCCGGCAACATCATCATCAAGAAGGATCTGGAAAACGACCTGGAAGGGAAGCATGTGCTGATCGTGGAGGATATCATCGACAGCGGCAACACCCTGACCTATCTGAAAAAGTATCTTGCCAACCGCAGGGCCGCTTCCGTCAGGGTCTGCACCATCCTGGATAAACCCTCCCGCAGGGAGACGGAGCTGGTGCCGGACTACCGGGGCTTCGAGATACCCGACGCCTTCGTGGTGGGCTACGGCCTGGATTACGACGAACGCTTCCGCGAACTCCCGGAGGTGTGCATCCTGCACCTGGACGGGAAGCAGGCGTAGGGCATACAAGCAAACACGATCCCAGAGGAGGGATGCTTCTTTGAAGAAAGACAGAAAGAGAGACATCGGCTTTTACGTGCTGATTCTGGTCGTCCTGGTGGCGGTCATTTTCCTGATGCTCTCCAACAACACCCAGGAGGGCATGAGCTATTCCGAGGTCCGGCGCCTGTTCGAGACCGAAGCGGTGAAGTCCTTCGTGGTGGACGGGGACACGCTGATCCTGTCCTTCCGCGAGCCCTATGACGGGCGCTACACCGCCAGCCACCAGCTCTATAATTTCGGCGTGTTCTATGAGGACCTGCATGAGCTGATCGACCAGCAGTGGCACGACGGCGTCATCACCGACTACAACTATGACGTGGGCTGGCAGGCCCCCTGGTGGCTCAGCTTCCTGCCCTACCTGCTCATCATGATCGTTTTCGGCGTCCTCTGGTTCGCCATGATGAACCGGGGCATGGGCGGCGACAAGGGCGCCATGCGCTTCGGCAAGGCCCGCACCCGCGTGGGCGCGACGGACAAGAAGGTCACCTTCGCCGACGTGGCCGGCGAGGACGAGGAGAAGGAAGAACTCCAGGAGATCGTGGAGTTCATGAAGAACCCGCAGCGCTATGTGGAGCTGGGGGCCCGCATCCCCAAGGGCGTGCTGCTGGTGGGCCCGCCGGGCACCGGCAAGACCCTGCTGGCCAAGGCCGTGGCGGGGGAGGCGGGGGTGCAGTTCCTCTCCATTTCCGGCTCCGATTTCGTGGAGCTCTATGTGGGCGTGGGCGCGAGCCGCGTCCGCGACCTGTTCGACCAGGCCAAGAAGGTGGCCCCCGCCATCATCTTCATCGACGAGATCGACGCCGTGGGCCGCCAGAGAGGCGCGGGCCTGGGCGGCGGCCACGACGAGCGGGAGCAGACCCTCAACCAGCTGCTGGTGGAGATGGACGGCTTCGGCACCAACGAGGGCGTCATCGTCATGGCGGCCACCAACCGGCAGGATATCCTGGACAAGGCCCTCCTGCGGCCCGGCCGCTTCGACCGGCAGATCTATGTGGGCATGCCCGACGTGAAGGGCCGGGAGGCCATCCTCAAGGTCCATGCCAAGGGCAAGCCCCTGGCGGAGGACGTGGACCTGGCCACCATCGCCAAGACCACCATCGGCTTCACCGGCGCGGACCTGGAAAACCTGCTGAACGAATCGGCCCTGCTGGCCGCGCGCCGCGACCGCCGCTTCATCACCATGGCGGAGATCGAGGAGGCCATGATCAAGGTCATCGCCGGGCCGGAGAAAAAGAGCAAGGTCGTCTCCGAGAAGGAGCGCAGGCTCACCGCCTTCCATGAGGCGGGCCACGCCGTGGTGTCCCACGCCCTGGAGCATGTGGACCCCGTGCATCAGATCAGCATCATCCCCCGGGGCAACGCCGGCGGCATGACCATCTATCTGCCGGAGGAGGACAAGAGCTTCAATTCCCGCAGCGAAATGCTGGACGACATCGTCTCCCTGCTGGGCGGCCGCGTGGCGGAGAAGCTGGTGCTCAACGACATCTCCACCGGGGCCAGCAACGACCTGGAGCGGGCCACCTCCATCGCCAAGTCCATGGTCATGAAATACGGCATGAGCGACGCTCTGGGCCCCGTGGTGTATGATTCCGGCAGCGGGGAAGTCTTCCTCGGCCGGGACTACGGCCACACCAAGAGCTATTCCGAAAAGGTCGCCGCCGAGATCGACGAGGAGATCAAGCGCATCGTGGAGGAAGCCTACGAGCGCTGCCGCCTGATCCTGGAGGACAATATGGATATCCTCACCCTCACGGCGGAATACCTCCTGCGCCACGAGGTCATGGACGGGGATACCTTCGCCGCCCTCTGCCGGGACCGGGCCCTGCCGGAGGAGAAGGAGCCGGAAGCCGGCGCGCCGGAGGCTGCGGAAGCCGGGGAAGAGCCCGCGCAGCCTGCGGAGGAAGCTTCCCCGGAAGCGCAGGGCGCGGAGAAAGCGCAGCCGGAGCCGGAGGCGGGCACGATGCCCCCCGTCGAAAACCGGGACGGGGAATAAATCATATGGGAGAAACGGAGCGGGAACGAGCGATCAGACCCGCTCCGCTTTGCTGCCCGCCCCCGCCCGGCGGGAGAGAGGAGAAGGCCGTGAACGACCTGAGGACGCGGAAGACCCTGATCTTCAACGGTTCGCCCCGCAAAAACGGGGACACCGCCGCCCTGGTGCGCGCGCTGACGGAGCGCCTGGAGGGGGAAGTCCGGATCGTGGACTGCTACCGGGCGGATATCTCCCCCTGCGTCGACTGCCGCCATTGCCGAATGGAAAAGCGCTGCGTCCTGAACGACGGGATGCAGGAAATCTACCCCTGGCTCGAGGAATGCGACGGCGTCGTTATCGCCTCGCCCATCTACTATGCGGAGCTGACGGGGAAGCTGCTGGATGTTGCCAGCCGCTTCCAGCTCTATTATTCCGCCCGCTTTTTCCGGAAGGAGGACCCCGGCCTCAAGCCCAAAAGGGGCGGCGTCGTCCTCGCGGGCGGCGGGGACGGGGACCCGAAGCGGCCCTATGCCACGGCGAAGATCCTCCTGCGGCAGCTGAACGCCCGGGAGATTTTCCCCCTCGTGTGCAGCCACGCCACCAACACCCTGCCCGCCGCGGAGGACGCCGAAGCCCTCGCCCTGGTGCGAAGCCTGGCGGATTTCCTGAACCGCTGAGCCGGCGCGGCGGCGGGGGTCCGTTCCGCCGGATTTTGGTTTTCCCGGTTGAGGCAACACCGCGTTAGTTCTGGTGCGCAGATTGCGCAGTCAGAATTTTCGTCAGATTGTCTGAAAATCGCGGGGAATACTTCCTGTATTGGCCAAGATTTTCGGGCAATATGACGGAACATGATGCAAGCAAGATGTGTGCCGAGAATTGTGCGGTGTTGCCTTGAATTGCGGCGGGCTTTGTGCTATGATAAAGTTTGTTTTTAAGGAGGCGAATGGGCATGCAGCTTCTGGAAGACCGCATCCGCAGGGAAGGCGTGGTGAAGGAAGGCGACGTGCTGAAGGTGGACAGCTTTCTCAACCACCAGATGGACGTGAGCCTCTTTGAAGCCATGGGCCGGGAATGGAAGCGCCTGTTCGACGGCTGCGGCGTCAACAAGATCCTCACCATCGAGGCCTCCGGCATCGGCATGGCCTGCATCGCCGCCCAGTCCTTCCACTGCCCGGTGGTCTTCGCCAAGAAGACCGCGACGAAGAACATCGCCGGGGAGGTCTGGCGCACCTCCGTCCGCTCCTACACCCACGGCCGCGTCTATGACGTGATCGTGTCCAGGGACTATCTGGGCCCGGCGGACAGGCTCCTGCTCATCGACGATTTCCTTGCCAACGGGGCCGCCCTCAGCGGCCTGCTGGACCTGGCCATGATGTCCGGGGCGACGGTGGTGGGCGCGGGCATCGCCATCGAGAAGGCCTATCAGCCCGGCGGCGAGCTGATCCGTTCCCGGGGAATCCGGGTGGAATCCCTTGCCCGCATCAAATCCATGAGCGAATCCGGGGGCGTCGAATTCTGCTGAATCCCCCGGTTTGCATATTTCCGAGACAAAATAAAAAAGGATACGGAGGAAAAGAAAATGAAGAGAACCCTGGCGATCCTGCTTGTGCTTGCCCTGGCGCTGTGCCTCTTCGCCGCCTGCGCGAAGACCGAGCCCGCGCCCTCTGCCGCGCCCGCGAACCCCACCGAAGCCCCCGCGGCCGACCGTGACGCCGCCGTGAAGTTCGACAACGACTCCACTCCCGTGGACGTGGCCGCCGTCAAGGCTTCCGCTGCCGACGCCCTCGGCAAGACGAAGGTGGGCTTCATCTTCCTGCACGACGAAAACTCCACCTATGACAAGAACTTCATCAACGCCGCCATCCAGGCCTGCGAGGACTTCGGCGTGCCCTATGTGCTGCGCACGAACATCCCCGAGGGCCAGGAGTGCTACAACGCCGCCGGCGAGCTGGTGGACGACGGCTGCACCATCATCTTTGCCGACTCCTTCGGCCATGAGGACTTCATGATCCAGGCCGCGAAGAAGTATCCCGACGTGCAGTTCTGCCACGCCACCGGCACCAAGGCCCACACCGAGAACCTGCCCAACTATCACAATGCCTTCGCCAACATCTATGAGGGCCGCTATCTGGCGGGCGTCGCCGCCGGCATGAAGCTCAACCAGATGATCGAGGAAGGCAAGTTCACCGCCGACGAGGCCCTGGTGGGCTATGTGGGCGCTTTCCCCTATGCGGAAGTCAAGAGCGGCTACACCTCCTGGTTCCTGGGCGTCCGCAGCGTGTGCCCCACCGCCACCATGGAGGTCACCTTCACCAACTCCTGGTATGACGAGGCTCTGGAAAAGGAAGCCGCCAACACCCTGATCCAGCGGGGCTGCAAGCTCATCAGCCAGCACGCCGACTCCATGGGCGCCCCCACCGCCTGCGAGACCGCGGGCATCCCCAACGTCTCCTACAACGGCTCCACCGTGGACGCCTGCCCCAACACCTTCATCGTCTCCAGCCGCATCAACTGGGTGCCCTACATGCAGGTCATCATCGGCCGCACCGCCAAGGGCGAGAAGATCAACGCCGACTGGACCGGCACCCTGGCCAACGGCGCCGTGGAGCTGACCGAGGTCAATGAAAAGGCCGCCGCCCCCGGCACCGCGGAGAAGATCGCCGAGGTCAAGGCCGCCCTCATCGCCGGCACCCTCAAGGTCTTCGACACGAACACCTTCACCGTGGACGGCAAGAAGCTGGATTCCTACAAGGCCGACATCAACGACTGGGGCGATTTCACCGGCGAGACCGAGGTCGTCTCCGGCGGCGTCTTCCAGGAGAGCGTCTTCCGCTCCGCCCCCGCCTTCGACCTGAATATCGACGGCATCACCATCATCGACGGCTGACGTCGTCCCTGTTCGCTTGCATGCGCCGCATCCGCGAGCGCGAATGCATGAAGATTCCGGCAAAACGTTCTATTCAAAACGCACCCTTCGGGGTGCGTTTTGATTTGGGGACACGGGGGAGGGACGCCCCCGTCCCCCGTCTTTCGTTCCCCCGTAAACTCATGGGGGAATCCAAAGGGGGGCCGCAGCCCCCCATTGGTCGTCGGGGAAGGAGTCCGCGTCCTTATTCGCCGTATTCCGGCGAATAAGGACGCGGCGCTGCCCCTTATGGAATCCCCGGCGGGGGTTTACGGGAGACGTAGGACGTAGGACGATAGATGCCGCTGCGGCGGGGCAGCCGGACAGAAACGCGCCCGAAAGGGTGCGTTTTGATTTGGGAAAGGAACGGAGATGAAAAAAAGATGGACAAGGATGGGCGGCATGGGATATAATACGCTATCAAACTGTCGAAATACATAATCCCATGGAAATGGAAGCGGAGGCGTTTTCCGATGAAACACAAGAGGCTTCTTTCCCTGCTGCTGGTCCTGGCCTTCTGCCTGGGCCTGACCCCCGGCCTGGGGCAGGATGCGCGGGCGGCGGATACGGTGGCGAACGTACCCTATATCGAGCGGAGCTGGGATACGGCGACCGAAACCGTGAAGGAAACGGTGGAGACGGCGGAGAACTGCACCGTCGTGGTCGGCGGTACGACCGACTGGGGAAGCGGCTGGTATGTCGCGATGGGGGATGTGACGATCGACAGCCGCATCACGGTCACGGGCGACGTGCGCCTCATCCTCTGCGACGGGGCGACTTTGAAAGCGAACGCGGGCATTACCGTCTCCGGCGTGAGCAACAGCCTGACGGTCTACGGCCAGAGCAAGGGCACCGGCGCGCTGATTTCTACCGCTACTGCCACCGGCGCCGCGGGGATCGGCGGCAGCGGCGGCAGCGGCGGCAAGGTCACGCCCAGCGGCTCCACGTCCGACAACGGCTACGGCGGCGGCTATACGCCCGTCGCGCCCAAGGAGGCTGTGAAGCCCGCCGAGGTCAAGCCCAAGGAAGGCGTCATGTACTACCTCAAGGAGATCACGGTCGCCAAGGACGACACGGTCTACGCTCTGGTCAAGGCCGCCGGCTTCGATTACACCAACTACTATGCCGACGTGCTGCTCAAGGTCAACAACCTTGCCAGCTTCAGCTCTCTGCATGAGGGCGACAAGATCCTGATGCTCTCCTCGAGCGCCGCAGGCGCCAAGATCGCCGTCACCGGCGTCAAGGTCAAGGCCGGCGATACGGTCATGGCCATGTGCAAGACTGCGGGCATCGATTACAGCGCGAACATGGACCTGATCGCCAAGCTCAACTCTTCGCTGAACTTC
>JAEETX010000013.1 GCA_016286665.1 Oscillospiraceae bacterium | reverse complement strand
GAAGAAATTGGAGAGGATCTTCGCGCCGTTGGCGGAGATAAAGGCCGCCGAGAAGCCCATCATGACCATGGCGGCATACATCATGCCATAGCCGGAGGAGAGCCAGCGGACCCATGCCCCGATGGCGGTGAGGGCCATGGAGACGGCCAGCACGGGCTTATAGCCCAGGCGGTCCACCATCATGCCGCTGATGAAGCCGAGGAAGATGGCCGGCAGCATGGGGGCGGTGAAAAAGGATTGGAACTGCGTGTCGCTGAGGCCGAAGCGCTGGATGATCTGGGGCCCCAGGGGGGATATCTGATACTGGGCGTAGTTGGGGGCCGCATAGGCCAGAGCGAAGACCAGCAGGCAGATAATCGGATTGAACTTCTTCTCACGGTCGTTGAGGGTAGCCACGTCAGGACGCCTCCTATAGTTTCATACGCGGGGGAAAATACGGCGGGGCAGCGCCGCGTAAGGCTGAAAGCGGCGCCGCCCCGAAATTGCTTATTCCTTCTCCAGGGCGATGTCGCCCAGGTTCACGCACTCGCGGGTGCGCAGGCCGGTGAAGACCTTGGTCTTGTAGCCCTTGGCCTCCACATACACGTCGAAGACGCCCACGGCCAGGTCCTTGAACCAGAAATCGCCGTATTCGTCCGTGTGGGTCATGTAGAGCTTGCCGCCGTTGATGGCCCGGACCCTGGCCCCGATGAGGACTTCCTTCTCCACGGGATCGTACACCGTTCCGGCGATGAACTTGCCGGGGATGTTGCGGTAGTACACCTGGGGCGCGCAGCCGGTCTCCGGCTTCAGCACCGTCGCGCCCTCGATCAGGTCCTGCATCGCCGGGTCGTCCGTGTCGCCGAACTGGAGGGCGCCGGTGGCGCACATTTCCACGCAGCGGGGCAGCTTGTAGCCGTTGTCCAGCAGGTGGGCGCAGCCGGTGCACTTCTGGGGGATGTCCAGCTCCGCATTCCAGTACACCGCGCCGTAGGGGCAGGCCGTCGCCAGCTCCTTATGGCCCTTGGCCTTCACCGGGTCGATGATGATGAGGCCGTCTTCCCGCCGGTAGACGTCGCCGTCTTTGGCGATGGCCAGCAGCGCGCATTTCTCGCAGTGGTTGCACATTTCGGGAACGTAGTGCACCGCCACCTTGGGAGCGGAGCCGTTCACATAGTCCTTGACCTTGACCCAAAACTGCCCGATGTCGGGCTGGGGAGCGGCGATGGGGGTGAAATCGTTGCCGCAGTGCTCATCCTTGCAGGCCAGCTGACAGCAGTAGCAGCCGCTGCACCTGGCGATATCGAAAACGAATGCCTTTCTGCCCATGCTCAAGCCTCCTTCTTCTCGTCGATCATCCAGCCGTCGAGGCAGACGCCGCAGGCCTCGTCCACCTTGCGGGCGAAGGCTTCGGGATACTGCTTCTTCCAGCCCTCCATCTCCTCGTCGGTGACGGCGGCCACTTCCACCAAAAAGCCGCTGACCACCATGCCGGTGGCATTCTTGGAGGTGATGGCGTGGGGGGTAATGAGGTTGATGGCGCCGCCCCGGTCCAGCTTCTCCGCGTCGATGGGGTCGAAGCGGGAACCGTGGTCCACATAGACCACGCCGTCCACCACGCGGGGGGTGACGTAGGCCGCGCAGAGCACCGTGCCCCGCTCGTTGAAGATCTTCACGATGTCGCCGTGCTTGATGCCCCTGGCCTCGGCGGTCTTGGGGCTGAGCCAGGCGGGCTCATATTGATACCCGTCCTTGGCGCGAATCTTCATGGTCTCCACTTCCCGGTTCCAGGTGATGTCGTCCAGGTTGGCGTGGAAGCGCCAGCGGCCGTGGTTGGACATGCACAGCAGGGGGTAATTCTTGGCCCGGGGACTGCTGAGCCGCTCGTCATGGAGCTCGCTGGACTCCACCCACTTGGGATAGGGCGGGCGCTCGGGATCGTCGGGGAAGTTCTCCTTGATGCCGGTGGAGGTGAACTCCAGCTTGCCGGTGGGCGTGGAGAGAGGATGGTTCTCCGGGTCCTCGGCGAAGCGGCGCAGGCCCGGCGGATGGAGCTTGAAATCCTGGATGTCGGGATCGCAGGGGAGGATGAACATGTCGTATTTGTGGAATTCGTCGTCCACGTCCAGATCGTGGACGCTGCAGCCCTGCCAGAACAGCTCAATGACCCGCTCCTTGGGCTTGTCGCCGTTGGTGTAGGCGTTGAAAATCTCGGGGCTGATCTTCCGCGCCACCTCGGCCACGCAGTCGAAGTCGTCCAGGCTCTCGCCCACGGGAGGACAGGCGGGCCGCTCGCGGAAGACGGTGCACATGACGCCGCCGCCCTTGTCGTCGGAGATATCGTCCATCTCGAATTTCGTCTGCACCGGAAGCACGATGTCCGCCAGCAGGCAGTCGTTCTCCAGCCAGGGTTGCTGGGCGATGATGAATTCGATCTCCTCGCTGCGCACGGCCTTGACGAAATTGAAGCCGTCGTTCCAGCAGGTCACCATGCAGGGCGCGTCGGTCCAGATGGCATGGATGCGGGAGCAGCCCTCCACGGGGAAAACATGCTCCTCCCACTGCTCAGAGGCGGGGCCGCAGAAGGAATAAAGGCCGTACCAGGAGATCTGATCCTTCAGGATGGCGTCGTGCACCAGGCACTTGGGCACGCTCTGCATGGGGGGATTCTCCGTGGTCTTGCAGATCTCCGCCAGCTCCTCAATGGCGGCGGCGCTTTCGCTCAGGCGGTAGCGCCCCTCCTCTTTGCCCTTGGCGAAGAAGGCGGCGGCGTTGGAGCCGGCGGCGGCCTTCTCCTTATTCTCCTTGGCCTCCTGGTCCTCGGGCTTGTATTCCTTTCCGGCGATGAGAGCAGCCTGCTTCGCCAGGGCTTCCTGACGCTCCTTTTCTTTGACGCGGCCCAGAAGGCCGGTGGCGTTCAGGTCCTTCTGGCTGCCCGCGGGGCGCACGATCTCGCAGCGGTGGGGCAGATCGATGGCCTTCTTGCCCTGGTGGGGCATGGGGAAGGTGTCGGTGTGCAGGTTCCATTCGATCCACTTGGCCTGGTGCCGGCCGGGCTTGCCCAGGCCTTGCATGCTCAGGCAGATGCTCTGGAGGCGGGCGGGCTCGGTGGAGTAGGCGCCGCGGATGCCGGGGCCGCCGTTGCCGATGGTGACGGAAGTCACCTTATGAGCCCAGTCCCGTGCCAGGGCCTTGATGGTCCATTCGGGGACGCCGGTCTTTTCGCTGGCCCAGGCAGGGGTCTTGGGCTCCCCGTCGGCCTTGCCCAGCACATAGTCAAAGAATTCCTCATAGCCCACGGCGTGGGTCTTCACGTATTCCTTGTCGTAGAGCCCTTCCTTCAGCCAGAGGTAGATGATGCCCAGGTAGAGGGCGGCGTCGGTGTTGGGCTGGATGGGGATCCACTTGTCGGCCAGGTAGCAGCCGGAGAAGTTCAGCGCCGGGTCGATGTGCACGAACTTGATGCCCAGGGAGTGGATCCACTGGCTCAGGCGGGAGGCCATGTAGCCGTCGAAGCCCACAGCGGTGACCTCCGGGTCGCCGGCCCAGAAGAGCAGCAGCTCGGCGTTCTTGGCGATGTCGGGCCAGAGGTTGCCAGAGGGCTGCATCTCGCCCACGGGCTCGCCGCCCCAGACGTTCTTGGAGCCCCAGGAGTAGCCCTCCCAGGAGTCCTGGTTGCGCATCTGCACGGTGTAGCCGCCCAGGAGGCTGAGCAACCGGTTCATGCAGCCGTGGCTGGGGGCGATGTGCTTGCCCTCGCCGTGCATATCGGCCTCCGCCAGCACGGCGGACATGCCGTATTTGTCGCGGATGCGCAGCAGCTCCTTGGCGATGATGTCGGTGGCCTCATCCCAGGAAATGCGCACGTAGCGACTCTTGCCCCGGTTTTGTGGGTTGCGCTCGCCGTTGGGGTCCCAGTCCACCCGCTTGAGGGGATAGCGGACCCGGTTGTTGGAGTAGACCCGCTTCTTGTAGGTGAGGTAGTAGCTGGCGGGCAGGCTGTGGCGGGGCGGCTCGAAGCTGGAGCCCCTCGCCTCGATCTTCCAGGGGTTCTTGCTCTCCCAATCGTGGTTCTCGTCGTAGTAGAAGGGGCGGATGCGGGTGATCTTTCCGTCCTTGTCCGATTCGACCACGGTGGGCAGACCGGCGCTGGGGCCCATCAGGCTCGCCGCCTTCAAAACCCGTTTGTCGGCCTTGATGTCCACTTTGGTGTTGGGCATGGTGCGTGTGTTCCTCCTTTTTTCCTGAATGTCGCCGGGGGTGGGTGCGTATTGTGATTTTATGTATTCCGACAGGGGCGCATAGTTACCGATTTATTTTACATCCATTGCGGGGTGATTGCAATGGATTTTTTGCTTCCCGCGGTCCTGTTTGCAAACAGATTTCTTCGCATTGACAATCTGCCCGTCTGTGGGGTACATTGATTATAAAAATACATATGAGGTGACGATATGGCGCTGAACCGTTTCCCCCACATCTACCGGCCCATCCAGGTGGGCAGCATGACCATGCGTAATCGCATTCAGTTTTCCCCCATCGTCTCCAACCACGCCGGGGTGGAGGACGGGCGGGTGGGCCATGAGCTGCTGGAATTCGTCAGCACCCAGGCCCAGACGGGCTGCGGCCTGGTGACCATCGGCTCCACTCCCGTGAACTTCCGGGAGGGGCGGGACTTCTATTCCTGTCTGTCCGCCACCAGCGATCAGGATGTGCCCGGCCTGGGCCTCCTGGCGGATGAGGTGCACCGCTGGGACTGCAATCTCTCCGCCGAGCTGATCCACGCGGGCCAGTGGGCCGCCCTCAACGGCAAGGAGGCCTGGGTGCCCAGCGTGGTGGAGAAATACCACAAGGCTCCCCGGCGCTACCGGGAGATCGGAAGGCCGGAGATGCTCCAGGTCATCGAGGACTATATGGCCGCCGCCCGGCGGTGCATGGAGGCGGGCTTCGACATGGTCATGGCCCACTTCGCCCACGGCAACCTGGTCTCCGCTTTCCTCTCGACGCTGTGGAATCAGCGGGGAGACGCATACGGCGGCAGCGCGCAGAACCGCTGGCGCTTCCCTCTGGAGGTGCTGGAGGCGATCCATTCCGTCACGCAGGGAAAGATCCCCATCGAAATGCGGGTGGTGGGGGACGAGCGCATCCCCGGCGGCACGGACATCACCGAGCGCATCGCCTTTTTGAAGGAAGCCTCCCGCTGGGTGGATATGCTCTGCGTCTCCACCGGCACCCTCATGTACACCGACGGGGAGTGCTTCAGCTACAATATGCCCGGCTACTACACGGAAGCCGGCCTCAACGTGGCCCACGCCGCCGCCTTCAAGGAAGCGCTGGGGGACAAGGTGGCCGTCAGCGTGGTGGGGGGCGTCAGCACCCTGGAGCATGCGGAGGCCATCCTGGCGGAGGGCAAGGCGGATATCGTGGCCATGGCCAAGGCCCTCATGGCCGACGACCGGATGATCGTCAAGGGCGAGCGGGGGCAGGAGGCGGACATCGTCCCCTGCATGCGCTGCATGTACTGCCTGCGCAACGTGGGCGGGGCCCATCTTCGGGGCTGTGCCGTGAACCCCCGCCTGGGCTGGGAATACCGCTATCCCCGCTTCCTGCCCATGCGGAAAAAGAAAAAGGTCCTCATCGCCGGGGGCGGCCCCGGCGGCATGGAGGCGGCGCGCATCCTGGCCCAGCGGGGCCACGAGGTGATCCTTTGCGAGAAGACCTCCGCTTTGGGCGGGCGGCTGCCGGAGGCCTCCTCCCTCTGGCTCAAGGACGGCTTCCGCCGATACTTTGACTATGCCGTGCGGAAAACCCTCAGCTGCGGCGCGGAGGTGCGGCTGAACACCCCCGTCACCCCCGAGCTGGTGCTTCAGGAAAAGCCCGATACCCTGATCCTCGCCCTTGGCGCGAAGGAATTCCGGCCCCCCATCCCCGGCGCGGACGGCCCCAACGTGGTCAGCGTGGTGGACGTGGACCGGGGCAGGGTCTCCACGGGTCAAAAAGTGGTGGTCTGCGGCGGCGGCCTTTCCGGCGCGGAGTGCGCCATGGCCCTGGGCCGGGAGGGGAAGCAGGTCACGGTGGTGGACCTCCTGCCCGAGGAAGAACTGCATAAGAATATCAGCGAATTCAACCTCCCCATCCTCCTGAAGCGCCTCCGGGACAACCGGGTGGAGCTGCGGTACGAAACCGCCGTGAAGGAGATCGGCGAAAAGGGCGTCCTCGTCTCCCGCGGCGGAACAGAGGAATGGCTGGAGGCGGACACCGTGGTCGCCGCCTTCGGCATCCGGGCGGACAGGGCGGAGCTGGATTCCCTCCGGGACCTGGTGCCGGAGACCTATGTGATCGGCGACGCCCATAAGGTGGGCGTCATCGGGGACGCCACGAACGACGCCTGGCGCGTGTGTTTGCAGATAGACTGATTCGGAATCGAGCGGTAAAACATGTTCAAAAAACTGAAATCCAACCCCAAATACGGCCTCGTGATCCTGCTGATGCTCTTTCTGGGCATCGCCCTGCCGGATTTCGGCCAGTTCCAGGTGAGTTCCCTGGCGGACAAGCTGCGCGCCGCCATGGACCTGAGCCAGAGCCAGTACAGCACCATCGCCACCGCGCCTCTGCTGGCGGGCATCATCTTCGGTTTCCTCTCCGGGGTCCTCATGGACCGTTTCGGCATCAAGGTGGTCACCGCCTCCATCGTACTGACCGCCATCGGCCTGGTGATGCGCGTGCCCATGGGCTCCTTCGCCGTCCAGTATATCGCCGGCATCCTCATCGGCTGCGCCGCCACCTTCATCAACACCACCGCCCCCAAGATCATCGGCCAGTGGTTCCCGCGGGAGAAGACCACCCAGTATATGGGCATGGTGCTGGCGGTGGCCAACCTCTCCATGGCCCTGGGCATCGGCACCGCCGCCCTGTTCAGCAGCGTGACCGCCGCCTTCCGCTTCAGCGCCATCCTGGCGGTGGTGATCCTGGTTGTCTGGTGCCTCTTCATCACCGAAAAGAAGGGGCAAGGGATCGAGGCGGCGGAGACGGTCCCCGTAGGGGAGAGCATCAAGGCTGTGGTGAAGCACCGGGGCGTCTGGCTGGTGAGCCTGTTCTGCCTGGGCAGCGTGGCCGCCATCGGCTCCGTCAGCGTTTTCATGCCCCAGGCCCTCATCTCCCGCGGCATGACGGCGGTGCAGGCGGGCTGGTACAGTATGGCCGTCACCCTGGGCAACTGCGTGACGAATTTCGTCTCTCCCGCCATCATCCGCCGCTTCGGCACCTCGAAGAAGCGCCTGACGGTCATGGTCTGCCTCTACAGTCTGGGAGAGGTGGTTTTCGTGGCCTTCGGCTGGCGGGCCCCCGGCGTCCTGCTGCCGGTCTGCCTGTTCCTCTCCGGCTTCTGCGCCATGGGCTTCCTGGCCTTTTATCAGACGATCCCCCTCTCCCTCAAAGGCGTGGGCCAGCGCTACAGCGGCACCGCCACGGGCCTCATCATCACCGTGCAGCTGGCGGCCAGCGTGGTGCTGCCCAGCTATGTCATCGCCCCCATCGCCGGGGACGATTACCGGCTCATTTTCCTCATGCTGGGGGCCATCCCCCTGCTGCCGGCCGTTTTGTCTCCCTTCCTTCCGGTGAAGGACATGTTTAACAAGGAGGAATGATCCCATGAAGAAATGCGTGAAATCCATTCTGGCTCTGGTGCTGGCGCTGGCCCTGCTGGCAGCCCTGCCGGTCCTTGCCGCGACGGACGAAGCCGCCGCTGCCGCCGACGCCCTGAATGCCCTGGGCCTGTTCCGGGGGACCGGAGAGGGCTATGAGCTGGACCGGGCCCCCACCCGGGCCGAAGCCCTGGTGATGCTGACCCGTCTCCTGGGCCGGGAGGAAGAAGCTCTGGCCTTCGAGGGCGACTGCCCTCTGTCGGACGTGGCCGGGCGCTGGATGGCCCCCTATGTGGCCTGGGCTTATGCGCACGGCATCACCAAAGGCGTCAGCGACGCGGCCTTTGATCCGGATGGCATTGCCAGCGCAAACATGTACGCGACCTTTATGCTGCGCGCTCTGGAATATGCGGAAGATCTGGGGCATTTCCGCTATAAAACGGCGGTGTATGCCGCCGCCAGACTGGGCATCGCCCCCCAGGAGGGCTATGAAGAAGAGTTCACCCGCGGGGACGCCGTGCTTATGAGCTACAAAGCCCTGACTGCGCCCTGCGCCAGCGGCGAGGGAAGCCTGCTGTCTTTGCTCATCGGCAAGGGGGTCATTGACGCCGAGGCGGCGGCCGCTGCCGGACTGACCGTCGTACCTCCCGGAAACTGGCGGAGCTATACCGTCTGCTGCGCCGGGGACAGCCTCACCTTCGGCCTCCAGTGCGACGATCCCGACACCCAGTCCTATCCTGCCGTCATGGCCGGGCTGGTGGGCAGGGAGATCTACTTCAAAACGGAGAACTACGGGCGCAGCGGCGCGACCGTGGACCCCAAGGACGACTTCTTTTTTGCCAATCCCTATTCTTCGTCTCCCGAGTATGCCGATTCCGTGCAGACGGAAGCGGAGCTGGTGCTTCTGATGCTGGGCACCAACGACGCCTTCTGGTCCCCCAACCGGGACGTCTTTGAGGAGAATTTCACCGCCCTGCTGCAAAGCTATATCGATCTGCCCCAGGCCCCCCGGGTGATCGTGGTGCTGCCGCCCCACACCTTCTTTGAGATGATGGGCACCATCTATGACGATACGCTGGAGGAGCTGGTGGTCAAGGAGAAGGCCGTGGCGGAGACCCTGGGCCTTCCGGTCATTGACGCCCGCAGCTTCAATGAGGGCAGACCGGAGCTGTTTGTGGATCAGATCCACTTCACCGTGGAGGGCTACGCCCTCCTGGCGGAGACCATCTGCACCCAGCTCTGCGCCATCCTGCAGGACTGAGGCATTCGGCGCGAACGGAAGGCAGCCTCCATGGACAGAAAACGGCGGGTCTTCTTTGATATCGGTTCGGCCCATTGACAGAGCTGCCCAATATCCGCTTTCCTTCTCCCGCATCCAGGAAAACGCCCCGTTCCGGCGGGAACGGGGCGTTTTCCCCAACGGATTTCCGAAAAAACGAAGGACTTTTTCAAAAAAACGCTTGCTTATCCTGCCGCAGGATATGTTACGGTGCTGCTGAGGTGAGGTAAATGCGCATCAAGGAAGCGGCCAAAAGGACCGGACTCACGGAAAAGACCATCCGCTATTATGAGGAATGCGGCCTGGTGGTCCCTCATAAGGAGCTGCGCTACGACCGTCTCTGGCGGGATTATTCGGAGGAGCATATCCGGCTGCTGAGCGCTGTGGCGGCCCTGCGGCGTTCCTCCTTCCGGGTGGAGGAGATCGCCCTTCTGCTGTCGGAGCCGGAACGGATCCCGGAGACGGTGGAAAGCGTCCGGGAGCGGGCGGAGAAAACAAGGGCGGAGGCGGAAAAGCTCTGCGCCCTTCTGGCCCGGCCGGAGCTGCGGGAGGCTCTCGACGTCCTGGCCCTGGCCCGGCGGCTGGAGGCGGCTGTGCCCGTTCCCGAAGCAGCCGCCCCGTCCACCGGAAAAAGGCTGCCTGCCATATGGAGGGAATACCGGAAGCGCAGGGAAAGCCGGGGCGGTCCGCCCGCCGCGCAGCCGAAGGCCGGCCCTGCCCTTGTGCGTGCGCACAGGCGGCGGGGGAAGCCGATAGTGAGGCAGGTCCTGCTACTGGGTGCATCCTGCCTGAAATGGACCCTGGTGGCCGCGGGCGTAGGGATGCTGCTTTTCCCCATGGTGTTCCTCATCTGGCTGTATTTCGTGCCTGAGTTCTGAAGGGGCGCCTCCGGCGGGAGCCGGAATCATCGCCCCGGACGCCGCCGCCCGGCCCTGCGGGAGTTGGCAGGGGCGAGTCCGAGAGAACAAACAGGACCCCGGAGCATCGCTCCGGGGTCAGATTCTTTCGGATTCTTCACTTCGCTATTTGTTCCTCACAAAAGGCTTTCAGCATGGGGATATCGCTGTGTGCGGTTTCCCAGATCACATCACGGCTCATGCTGCTGTAATGGTGTGCGACAAGGTTCCGCATACCGATGATAAGACGCCATGGCGTACGGTCGGCGGTTTCCGCCTGAAACTCTTTGGACAGACCGTTGCAGAGTTCACCGATCTGCAGGATGCAGAAGCTGACGGATCGTTGGTAGTCGGCGTCCAGGTCGAAAACCGCAAAAGAATCCCCGAAGCGGGAAATCGTCTGCTCTACTTCGGCACAGTAGTCCCGAATATGCTCCAGTCTTTGCAAATCAGGCTGCCGCATAGACTTCGATCCTTTCGCGCCGAACATTTTCCCGGAAATGAAGCTCGCTGGGCATCCGGGAGGGCTGCTCCAGGGAACGGGTGGTGATGAGATCGACACGTTTGACAAGTGCGGCTTCAAGGTCATAGAGGACCGCGGCGAGCTGCACAAGACTCTTTACACCCGAACCGGACAGGTCGATCAAAAGATCGACGTCACTGTCCTCCGTCGCTGTTCCCCGCGCATAGGAGCCGAACAGATATACGGCTTTGAGGTTATATTTGATCGCGACGGGAACGACGCGTTCACGGATATCGTCGATGGTGTAAACCGGCATGGAGCTCACTTCCTTTCTTGCTATGGTATCTGTGGACATTATACCCCGAATCCGGCAAAGAAGCAAGAACGAACGGGATCCTGTGTTCAGGACAATGACAAGACAGGCGGATTCGCATAAAATACAGGAATTTGCGGAAGCTGGGGCGAGCGAGAGAAATGCCGGAGAACAGGGAAATTCGGGAAAAGGCGGCTGACGAATTGCCGACAGCCCTATACCCGATGCCGCCCTGCCCTGCGAAGTTCAACAAGGCGAGCTTCCTCGTGTTTTTGACGTACTGTAATTCTGTCATAGCGTAAACCGGGAGGAGCGGTGCGAACGGTACGCACGGTTTTATTGGGAGGCAGACCGCTCAACCTGTGGGCAGCCTACTACCAAATCATGGTTCTTTATTGACTTATAGGATTGTCAGATACAACCTCCTGAGAGATTGCTCTTATATGTGGGAGGCAACGGGTTTCCACGTCGCGGTGTTCCTCGCAAAAAATGGGGGGAGCGGGGAATGTTATTAGCGTGAGATCAGGGTCAAACCGTCAGGGATGGGGTCGCGGGTCAGATCGCCCTGCCACGAGAAGACGCTTCCGTAGGGGGTGCGGACGGGGTAACAGGTCACGGCATCGTCGATGCCCTCGTAACCGGCGTAGGCCATCTCGCGGAAGTTCCGTCCTTATCCAGCAAAAGCTCCACGAGATTGTCTTCCGTGGCCCACTGGACTTCTATGGGAGGAATGTCCTTCCAGTGCTTCCCTTTGTACCGCTTATAGAAACCGGAGTTGCGGTCGGCGGCCAGTGCCACCAGCAGGCGGGGATAGCGGGTGGGAATCTTCTCCTTCAGGCGCGTCAGCTTCTTGTAGGTCTTGGCGTCCTCCACATAGACATAGCAGGGGAAATCCCCCAGGCTCAGATACTGCGGTGGAATGAAGGGATCGACAATGCGGACGGTGGTATCGTCGTCGCCGACGCTGACGGCTTCCTCCGGCTCCATCAGGGAGTTTTCACAGATGAAAAGATCGAAGGCGGCAGCGGGCTTGCCCTCCGTGTGCAGCTTGCGAATAAGGTCAAGAAGGGTCATGGCGGTGTTCCTTTCGTTTTTGTTTTTGGAAGTATCATAACACGTTTGGAGTTGCGGGGGAACAGGACGGAGGAAACTGCAAAATGTAACCGTGTGGGAAAACAAGTATCAGTCCTCGCCCCTGAACAAACGGGACCCCGGAGCGATGCTCCGGGGTCCTGCTGTATCCTTTGCTTACAGGCTCAGTTCCGTACGGGAGATCAGGTCGTTCTGGCCGGTGCGGTGCATCTCCACGAAGTAGACGGAGAAGCCCGCGATGCGCACCACCAGGTCCTTGTAGGAGGCGGGGTCCTTCTGGGCGGCCCGCATGGTCTCGGCGGAGACGATGTTGATCTGCACCTCCATGCCCAGCATGTCGAAGAAATAGGTCTTGAGCAGCTGGGTCATCTTTTCGATGCTGTCGGCGCCGTTCATGCAGCTGGGGCTGAACTTCATGTTCAGCAGGGTGCCGTTGGCGAACTGCCGGTAGTCGATGTCGCCCACGCTGAGCAGCACGCCGGTGGGGCCGTTCTTGTCCATCTGCTGCCGGGGGGACACACCGTCGGCCAGCGGCTCGCCGCTCTTGCGCCCGTCGGGGGTGGCGCAGGTGCTGAGGCCGAAGGCCACGTTGGTGGTGACGGGCCACAGGCCCGCGCTCCAGCCACCGCCCCGGAGGCCCACGCCCTTCTTCACTTCTTCGGCAAACACGTCGGAGGCCCAGCGGACCCAGGCGTCCGCCTCGGGATCGCCGTTGCCGTAGTGGGGGGCTTCGTTGTTCACGTAGTTATACAGCTCGTCGTAGCCCTCCCAGTTGTTCATGAGGGCATCGTAGAGCTCCGCGGGGGTGCAGCGCTTGGTCTTCTCGTCGAAGCAGAGGCGCTTGATCATCTGCAGGGAGTCGGCCAGGTTGCCGATGCCCACGCCGGCGATGCCGGTGGAGTTGTATTTCGCGCCGCCCCACATGACGTCCGCGCCCTTCTCCATGCAGCCCTCCATGGTGGCGCTGACCACCGGCAGGGGCATGTGCTGCCTTGCCACGTATTCAAAGCTGTTGGTGAGGCTGATGTGGATCTTGACGAAGAGCTCCACCTGCTTGCGGTAGGCCTCCAGCACCTGGTCGAAGGAGGTATAGTCCTTCAGGAAGCCGGTGGCCGGGCCGGACTGCTTCGGGGGCAGGGTCTTGCCGGTCATCCAGTCCCGCCGGGGCATGGGGTTCATGCCGTTGTTGATGCCCACCATGAGGGCGTTGACCATGTTGAAGAAGTCGCCGCCGCCGGTGCCGCCGCAGCAGCACCATTCGTCGCCGCAGCCGCCGGGCTCCACGCAGCCCACGGCGCAGTAGTTCCGGGCGCTCTCCAGAGGCAGGCCCCGGTCCATAAGGGCGGGGATGATGACCTCGTCGTTTTCCATGCTGGGCACGCCGCCGCAGATCTTGTTGGTCTCGATGGCGGCCTCCCACAGGTCCTCCGGCATGCCCTTGTGGACGCGCAGGGCCGTGGGGGGATCATGGAGCACCAGCCGGCCGGAGGCCTGGAGGCACATGTAGGTGACGGCGTTGGTGGCGTCCTCGCCGGTCTTGGGGTCCACGCCGCCGATGGTGATCAGCTGGCCGGAGGTGTAGCCCGGCACGCCGTATTCGCCGCTGTCGCCCCAGAACTTGTTCATTTCCGCGACCTTCAGGTAGAACATGTCCAGCAGCTCCTGGGCAAATTCGGGGGTGAGGGTTCCGTTTGCGATGTCACGCTCGTAGTAGTCGCCCAGATACTGGTCCAGCCGGCCCCAGCTCATGCCGTGCATGTTGCCCTCCAGGGCCAGGCAGATCTGATACAGGAACAGGCCCTGCAGGGCTTCCCAGAAGTTCCTGGCGGGTTTTTCCGTGACCCAGTTGAGGTTTTCGGCCATCTTTTCCAGCTCGGCCTTGCGCGCCGGCCGGGTCTCGGCGGCGGCCATCTCCTCCACCTTCTTTGCGTAGCGCTTGGTGAAGGTGATCATGCCCTCGCACACCAGGGAAATGCCCTGATAGAAATAGTATTTCTCGATGCTGTCGCCGTAGGCGCCCTTGTCCTCGATCTCCTTCATCTTGGCGTCGGCCTCGGCCTTGATGGCGCCGAAGCCCTTGCGGATGGCCTTGTTGTAGCCCGTGCACAGGTGGCCCACGGGGCCGCCGTCGGCATGGGAGGCGCTCTGGGTGGTGGTGCTGGAGCCGTCATGCTCCAGGTAGCCGGTCATCTTGTAGGCGTTGGTCTTGGAGCCCAGGGAATTCTGGTCCCAGTAGGCCGCCGTCTCCAGAACATACTCCCCGTCCTCCGGGTCGATGGTGTAGGGGTCGTATTTCCGGCTGGAGATGTTGCCGCTCTTGACCTCTCTGGCCAGGGTGCCCGCGCCGTATTCGGGGTAGTAGGAGCAGGCACGGAAGGTGGTGCCCAGGGCGCCCACGATGAGGTCCTCGTCCTCCACACGCAGGGGCATGTTTTCATAGATGTACTTCATGGCGCTGGCGCGCAGGATCTGGCCGGTCATTCCGGGGTGCTTCTGGTAGAACTCGGTGATGAGCCGGTAGCGGGAGATATCCACTCTGGGCACGGTGTTGCGGTATTTTTCCCGCGTCGTCTTCACGCGGTCGGTCATGGGTTTCAGCGAATACACGATAGTGACCTCCTTTTGGTTATATCTTTCTATTCATATAGTATAGCACGGTCCTTCGGACTTGTCATCAGGAAAAAGAAAAAAGCGGCGGAGGCTGCCGCCTCCGCCGAACGGATCACTTGAAAATCCTTGCAAGGAAGCCCACAAGAGTGGGGATATCCTGATTCGTGGTGTTGATGCACAGCTCGTAATTCAGCTTGTCGCCCCACTTCATGTCGGTATAGAAATCGTAATACCGGGCGCGGGACTTGTCCATGCCGGTGATCTGCTGCTTGTATTCCTTGTCCGTCATGTGCTCTCCCTCGGCGGCGCGGGAACGGCAGCGGTTGATGCGGCTCTGCATGTCCGCATAGACGAAAATGCGGAAGGGCTTCATGTCCCGCAGGATATAGTCCGCACAGCGGCCCACGATGATGCAGCTGGAGCGCTCGGCCATCTCCCGGATGATCTCCTGCTGGGCCTGGAAAACGGCGCTGGCCTGCTGCAGGGGCTGGGTGTCCACATACATAAAGCTGCGGCCCACGGTGATGGGGAACAGCTGCCGCGGCTGGTTTTCCACCACCTGCTGCACGTATTCCTCCGAGAGGGAGGTGTGCTTGGCGATCTCGCTGAGGATCTGCTTGTCATAGTAGTCAAAGCCCAGTTCCCGGGCCAGGCGGCGGCCCAGCTCCCGGCCTCCGCTGCCGAATTCGCGGCCGATGGTGATGATCTTGTTCATGGTCGAAACCTCCCTTTCAGATATCCATTTTATAGCATGTTTTCCCGGAGAATGCAATCGCCGGAATGCAAAAGGCCGGCGTCAAGATTGACTTTTTTTCCGCTGCTGGATATACTAATTCATCATGAATGTACCCGAATGCCGGGGAGGTGAGAGGATGGCGAAAAAGGGCGCGCCGGAAAAGACGCCGGTGCCCGCGGCGGAAGCGGACCCCAACAGGGGCCTGACGGAGGAGGAAGTGCGCCTCCGCGCCGAGGCGGGCCTTGGGAACAAGGCGGTGGAGGCGGGCACCAGGACCGTGGGGAAGATCATCCTCTCCAATGTGTTCACCTATTTCAACCTGCTGTTCCTGCTGCTGGGGCTCTGCGTCGCGTCGGTCCGCAGCTGGAACGACCTGGTGTTCCTGGGGGTCATCACCGTCAACACCCTCATCGGCATCATCCAGGAGCTGCGGAGCAAACGCACGCTGGACAAGCTGCGCATCCTCACAGCCCCCAAGGCCCGGGCGATCCGGGGCGGGCAGACGGTCACCCTGCCCACGGAGGAGCTGGTGCGGGACGATATCGTGGCCCTGGCCGCCGGGGATCAGGTCTCCGCCGACGGCGTGGTGGTCCTGGGCAGCCTGCGGGTCAACGAGGCCCTCATCACCGGCGAAGCGGACGAGGTGGTGAAAAATCCGGGGGACAGCCTCCTTTCCGGCAGCTTCGTGGTGGGCGGCGAAGGCCGCGCCCGGCTGACGGCGGTGGGGGCGGATTCCTTCGCCGCCAGGCTGACCCTGGAGGCGGGAAAGAACGCGGGGCCCCGCCAGAGCGAGATGATGCGCTCCCTCAGCCGCCTGGTGAAGGTCATCGGCTTTATCGTGGTGCCCTTCGGCGCCGTGCTCTACTGCAAGGAGGTCCTGTGGCTTGGGCGGGACGCGGTCTCCGCCGTCACGGGCACCGTGGCCGCCGTCATCGGCATGATCCCGGAGGGGCTTTATCTCCTCACCAGCCTGGCCCTGATGGCGGGCGTTCTGCGTCTGGTGAAAAAGAAGACCCTGCTCCACGACATGGCCTCCATCGAGACCCTGGCGAGGGTGGACGTCCTCTGCGTGGACAAGACCGGCACCATCACCGAGAATAAGATGACCGTGGAGGACCTCTGGCTCCTCCATCCCGACGCATTCCCGGAACCGGCGGTGCGTCAGGTCCTGGCGGACTATGTCTACGCCATGTCCGGCGACAACGAGACCCTTCTCGCCATGCGCCGCAGCTTCGCCGGAAGCCCGAAGCACAAGGCGGCCTCGGTGCTGCCCTTTTCTTCGGAGAGGAAATTCGGCGGCGCGGACCTGGGGGAGGAGGGCGTCTGGCTCCTGGGCGCGCCGGAGATCCTGCTGAAGCTGAACTATGCCGACTATAAGGAAGCGGTGGAGGCCTGGGCGGAAAAGGGCTGCCGGGTGCTGCTGCTGGCCCGGCAGGACGGCCCCCTGGGGGAGACTCCCGCAGGGCGGCTGCGCCCAGCGGCGCTGGTGCTGCTCTCCAACAAGCTGCGGCGGGAGGCGGCGGATACCTTCCGCTATTTCCGTGAGCAGGGAGTGACGGTGAAAGTCATCTCCGGGGACAACCCCGTCACCGTGGCAGAGGTGGCCCGCCGGGCGGGCATCCCCGACGCGGACAAATTCGTGGACGCCCAGACCCTCGCCAACGACGCCGCCATCCAGGCGGCGGCCCTCCAATACACCGTCTTCGGCCGGGTCAAGCCGGATCAGAAGCGGAAGCTGGTGCAGGCCCTGAAAGCCGCGGGCCACACCGTCGCCATGACCGGCGACGGCGTCAACGACGTGCTGGCCCTGAAGACCGCCGACTGCGGCATCGCCATGGCCTCCGGCAGCGACGCGGCCTGTCAGGCGGCCAACATCGTGCTGCTGAACTCCGATTTTTCCAATATGCCCCACGTGGTGGACGAGGGGCGGCGGGTCATCAACAACATCGGCCGCAGCGCCGCCCTCTATCTCACGAAAAACATCTTCTTCTTCGCCCTGAGCCTGACCACCCTGATCGTGACCCTCCCCGCGCCCTTCAATCCCGCAGGACTCAGCATCGTCAACGCCCTCACCATCGGCCTGCCCTCCTTCGTGCTGGCCATGGAGCCCAACAAGGAGCGGGTGTCGGGCCGCTTCCTGCCCAAGGTCATCGTCCGGGCCCTGCCCGCCGCGCTGACGGATTTCGTCGTGGTGCTGGGCATGCTCCTGTTTTACGACGCCGTGGGCCTGCCGGGGGACGCTGTGCGCAGCGTGGCCACCGGGCTCATGGGGGTGGTGGGCATCCTCATGGTGGACCGGTGCAGCCGCCCCTATACCCTGATCCGGAAAATCCTCCTCGCCGTGGTCGTCGTGGCCTTCGTGGGGGCGTTCCTCATTCTGAAGCCCTATTTTGCCCTGCCGCCCATGGGGAAAGGGGACACGGCGGTGCTCATCGTCTTTGCCCTGCTGGCAAAGCCCGTCATGGACCTGTGGAGCCGCGCCCTGGACGCCCTGCGAAGCAGGGTCCTGAAATTCCGCGGGGAATGGGATATATAGGGGGCATGACCGCCCGCCCCCGGCACACATCTTGCTTGCATACTTTCCGCCATATCGTCCGAAAATCCTCGCCAATACACAAAGTATTCCCTGCGGTTTTTGAACGATCTGACGAAAAATCTGACTGCACAATCTGCGCACCTGGGGCGGGCGGTCATGCCCCTTGGGAACATGAGGTCGAGAAACGCACATATCCGAGAAAGGAAGAACGCTATGCTGTCTGAACAAGCCCTTCTGTATGGCAACCAGAGCTCTGCCATCCGCACCCTCTTTGAATACGGGCGCAAGCGCGCCGCCGTCGTGGGAAAGGACAAAATCTGTGATTTCTCCCTGGGGAACCCCAGCGTGCCCCCACCCCAGGCCCTGTTCGACGCCTTCGAGGCCGTGCTGAAGGCCGACCCCATGGACACCCACGGCTATACCAGCGCCGTGGGCTGCGACGAGCTGCGCGCCGCCCTGGCGGAGAGCATGACCCGCCGCTTCGGCATGGCTCTGAAGCCGGAGAATTTCTTCATCACCGCGGGGGCTGCCGCCGCCCTCACCGCCTGCTTCTGCGCCCTGACGCCGGACCGGGAGACGGAATTCATCGCCCTGGCCCCCTATTTCCCCGAATACAAGGTCTATTCCGAGACCCTGGGGGCAAAGCTGCGCATCGTTCCCGCCGACGAGGTGAACTTCCAGATCGACTTCGACGCCCTGGAGAGGACGATCAGCAAGAACACCCGGGGCGTGGTCATCAATTCCCCCAACAACCCCTCCGGCGTGGTCTACACCCGCGCGACACTGGAAAAGCTGGCCGAGCTGCTGCGCCGGAAAAGCGCCGAGGCGGGCCACCCCATCTTCCTCATTTCCGACGAACCCTATCGGGAGCTTACGTACGGCGGCGCGGAGGTGACCTTCGTGCCCTCCGTCTATGAGAATACCCTGGTGTGCTATTCCTGGAGCAAGTGCCTCTCCATGCCCGGCGACCGCCTGGGCTATGTGCTGGTGCCGGAGCAGGTGACGGAGTGGAAAAGCGTCTTTGCCGCCGTCGCCGGAGCTTCCCGCATGATCGGCCATGTTTGCGCCCCCAGCATCGTGCAGAAAGCCGTGGCGAAGTGCGTGGACGCCATGCCGGACCTGACGGTGTATGCGCGCAACCGCAATCTCCTGCTGGAGGCCCTCCCCGCCATGGGCTACGAGTGCGCAAAACCCGACGGGGCCTTCTATCTCTTCTTCCGTTCCCCCCGGGGCAGCGGCAATGATTTCAGCGAGGAGGCCAAGGCCAGGGATCTGCTCCTGGTCCCCGCCGTCACCTTCGGCTGCCCCAACCACCTGCGCATCGCCTACTGCGTGGATACGGCGGTGGTGGAACGCTCGCTGCCGATTTTCAAGGAACTGATGGAGAAGAAGTGATTATCTAGCGCAAAAACAGGGATGCACGCATCGGTGCATCCCTGTTTTTTCATAGGGATGATGCGGTATTCTGTTCAATCGGGACCGGAGGCGTCGGCATTGAGGTGTCCCGGCAAACGAAACAGCGCGTTTAAGAAGTATATGCTCTCAATGCCGCCAGATCGCGGACTCTCAGGTATATGCGTTGATTCGTTGTCGGTTTTCCATTCTCAATCGAAGAAATCAATTGCTCCAAAGAACACCGCAAAAGACGGGTCCCGGCTTCGATCTCTTCCTCGGTCGATCTGGGCGTCAGCGGAGACTCCGCAGAGGTGACCGTGAAAAAGCAGCTGTATTGTTGCAGATCACAATAGGCGCGGTTTTCATAGATGCAGCCAGGTTCATGGATTATTTCACCATGCATCCGCCAGCAGGAAATCTGCCAGATGCACGATGCGGATACCGTTTTCATTTCCCACTGCCAGACGGTCCAGCGTGACCACATACTTCGGGTAATTATCCGGGATTGCCAGAAGATTGTCCGTTTCCCGGGAAGAATCCTCCGGAATGGTCACACAGGCTTGCACATAAAGCCGGTCTCCCTGCCGGTCGGCCACGAAGTCGATCTCTTTTTCTCCCAGCTTTCCGATGTAAACCTCGTAGCCGCGGCGGCGCAGCTCAAGATAAACGACATTTTCCAGAACAGCGGAACGCATCCGACCGTTGTAACCGAACAGCGCGTATTTCAGGGACACATCGGCCAGGTAGTATTTCTCCTGGGTTTTCAGAACAGCTTTACCCTGAAGATCGTATCGCTTGCAGCGATAAATGATAAAAGCCTGCTCCAGCCAGCGCAGATAGTTATAGATCGACTCCACCGAAACGCTGCGATGCTCATTTTTCAGAAATGTGCTGACGGAATTGGCGGAAAAGGTTTTGCCCACGTTTTCGATCACGAAACGGACGACGCGGTCAAACAGGTCTTGCCTGGCGACCCGGTGACGTTTCACGATATCCCGGGACACGACGGTATGGTAGATGCCTTCTGCCAGCTGCCAGGCAGCCCGGTCGTCATAATCTCCCAAGGCCACCAGAGGAAAACCGCCTCTGCGCAGGTATTCTTCCAGCAGTTCCCCCTGACTGAGGCCGCTTCCCTTTTTGAAAGCCAAATACTCCCGAAAGGACAGCGTGAAAACGGGGATCGCCACATAACGCCCGGTGAGGTAAGTGGAAATCTCGCTGCTCATCAGCTTGGAGTTAGAGCCGGTCACATATATATCCGCGCCTGTACTTTCCAGCAGACTGTTCACAACCTTTTCCCAGCCGTTCACCTCCTGCACTTCATCCAGGAGAAGACAGCAGCGGTCTTTTCCCTCCACAGCGGCTTTCAGATCCTCGTACATGCTCCGCTGATCAAAGCCGTCCAGCTCCATTTCGGTATATCGCCGTGCGATGATACGCTCTTGTGGGACGCCTCTCGCAGCTAATTCCTCCAGCAGCATGCGAAATATGGTGGATTTCCCGCACCGGCGGATACCGGTCAGGATTTTCACCATGGGGATGCCCATAAAGGGTCTGATCGCGTCCAGATAATCCGGCCGCAGGATCATCATAATGATCACCTCCTGGAAACAGTACCAAAAAAATGTGACGAAATCAATAGTTTTTACAAGAGCACAATGAAAAACTTTGCGTGAACAAAGAAAATTTACGGGATGAAAGAAAAAACTTCACGGGACGGTGAAGCGATTTCGCTTCACCGTCCCGTGACACTTTATCAGTTTTAACTTACGGCTTCGGGGGAGGGGGAGGCGCGAAGGGGCCGCCGGGGCCGGGCATCTTGCTGAGCTGGTCTGCCAGCTCCTGCATGAGCTCGGGGATGTTGATGCCCTGGGGACAGTGGCTGGCGCAGGAGCCGCAGCCGACGCAGTCCTTGGGGCCGGGATTCATGCCCATGAGACCGAAAATCTGCATGGGGCCGTCCAGCTTCATCTTGTTGTAGACCTGCAGCACCTTGGGGATGTCGATCTGCATGGGGCAGTCGTCGCAGCAGTAGCGGCAGCCGGTGCAGGGCACGTTGATCTCGCCCCGGAACATGTCGCAGGCCTTCTCCAGAATGGCGGCGTCCTCGTCACTGAGGGGTCCGCCGTCGGTGAAGGTGCCCACGTTGTCGATGATCTGCTCCATGTTGCTCATGCCGCTGAGGATCACCTGCACGTTGTCCAGGCGCATCAGCCAGCGGAAGGCCCAGGAGGCGATGGACCAGTCGGGATGCGCTTCCTTCAGCACCGCGTCGGCCTTGGGGGAGAGGCTGGCCAGCCGGCCGCCACGCACGGGCTCCATGACGATGACGGGGATGCCCGCCTTGGTCAGGGCTTCATACTGGCCCTTGGAGTCCTGCATGGTCCAGTCCAGATAGTTCAGCTGGATCTGGGCGAAGTCCCATTTGTCGTAGGCCGCGATCATCTTCTCCAGCACGGGAACGGGGGCGTGGGAGCTGAAGCCCAGCTGCTTGATCCTGCCCTTCTCCTTCTGCTCGATGAAGTATTCCAGGCAGCCCCGGCCGATGTAGCTCTGGATGCCGTCCTCGTTCATGATGCCGTGCATCAGATAGAAGTCGATGTAGTCGGTGTTCAGGCGCTTCAGCTGCTCCTCGAACACAGCCTTGTAATCCGGGTTGGCCCCGGCCATGTACTTGGTGGCGAGCTTGAAGCTGGCGCGGTCATATTTCGGCAGCACCTTGCCCAGGAAGTCCTCGCTGCCGGCGTAGACATAGGCGGTGTCGAAGTAGGTGATGCCGTTCTTCATGGCATAGTCGATGATCTCGGCCGCCTTGTCGAAGTCGATGGCGGCGCCCCGACCGCCGCCGCCCACGGTGGGCAGGCGCATGTTGCCCATGCCCAGGCGGGAGATGGGTTCGCCCTTGAAATCCTTGCAGATCATTTGCGTTCCTCCTTGTTCGTTTTATTTGTTTTATCTATCATACTTGTTTCGGAGGGAAAATACAAGCGGAAATCGGAAAAATCCCCCCGGGGGGTCCGCGTCGTCGCGGGCTGCGTATCGTTCGCTTCGGCCCAAAGACCGAAGCTCGCTCGCTCCGCCGCTCCTCCTTTTCAAATGGGAGCCCGGCGCAGCGGGTCCCATTTGACAAAAGTTACTCCGTCCTGAGCGCTTCCACGGGATCCTTTCTCGCGGCGACGCCGCTGGGGATGAGGCCGGAGATCAGGGTCAGGCAGATGCTGATGGCAACCAGGATCAGCCCCGCCAGGGCGGGCAGGGAGGAACGGAGATAGGGGATGCCCGTCAGGTGCTGCACGATGAGGCTGATGGGGATGTTCAGCAGCACCGTCACCAGGATGCCCATGGCTCCCGCGAAGAAGCCCACGATGACGGTCTCCGCATTGAAGACCCGGGCGATATCCTTCTTCGAGGCGCCGATGGCCCGCAGGATGCCGATCTCCCGGATGCGCTCCAGCACGGAGATATAGGTGATGATGCCGATCATGATGCTGCTCACGATGAGGCTGATGGAGACGAAGGCTACCAGCACATAGGAGATGGCGTTGATGATGGTGGTGATGGAGCTCATGAGCAGGCCCACATAGTCCGTGTAGCGGATCACCTTTTCCTCGTGGCCCTCCGCGGACATGCGCCGGTTGTATTCCCGGATGATCTCCACGATGGCGTCCTTGTCCTCAAAGGTGGCGGCGTAGAGGCTGACGACGCTGGGCTGGCTCCGGTCGTTGTAGCCCAGGGCCTTGAGGTTGGCCTCCAGGCTGCTTGCGGAGACGACGGCGGGGACATACTGGTCGTAGAGGGCGGCCAGACTTTTCTCGTCCATGAAGTCTAGCTGCCGCTGGAACATGGCCGCCAGCTCCGCGGTGCTGAGGCTTTCCAGCCCCGCGGCGGCGGAGACCGCATAGGTCTGCCGCAGCTGCTCCATCAGCGCTTCCTTCAGGAGACTGCGTATCTCCTCGTCGCTGTAAGATTCCAGATACTGGCGGATCACCTCGTCGGGAGCGCCCATGGCGGCGGCGGTGGCCATGGGCATGGCCTGCTCGATCAGATCCTCCCGGCTCAGATTGTCCAGGGCGAGGTCTGCCATGGCTCCGATCTCCTCCTCCGAGGGCGTGGAGGCGATGGAGGCATAGATGGCCGCCTGCTCGATGGGGCTGATGCCCGACGCCCAGGTCCGGAAGCCCTCGGCCTTTTCCGCCTGGGTGGGGGGCGTATAGCTGCCGTCGTCGAAGGGAAGACCGGAAAAGATGTCGGCGTCCGGACTGTCGAGCTGGGCGTGAACGATCTCGCTGGCGTCGATCATGTCCAGGTATTTTTCCGCCAGGTCCCGCCGGTAGCCGATGGCACCGGAGACGGCGGCGGCAGAGGCGTTTTCACTGGGGCGGATGATGCCCACCACCCGGAGGGGCGTTCCGCCGTCCACCGCCGCCTTCACAAAGTCCTCGTCGCCGCTGCGGTCGAGCCAGAGGCCGGAAGCCTCGTCATAGCTGTAGAAATCCCCCGGCAGCACCATGCGGAATTCCAGGGAAAGGATATCCTCATAGCTCCAGGATTCCACCTTGGCGTCCAGGCTTTCGCCCCCCAGCCGGGAAGTGAGCAGGTCCCGCATCTCCGACTGGTCCTTGATGCCCAGGGAGTAGAGGTAGACGTCGTTGACCTCGTTGTTCTTGTCCACGATGAGCACTACTTCGTCGTATTTCTCCGGCCAGTGCCCGGCGATCACGTCGTACTGGGCAGCCATCAGCTCCGTGTCCTCCAGGAGCGGCTGCCAGATGTCCATGCCGGAGGTGAAGGTGCTGCCCAGGGTGCCCAGGGAGCCGACGGCATCCGTGTTGTAGAAGGTGCCCATGATGAGCTCATACACGGGGCTGGGGTTCACCGGGACGACGCCCCTGGAGGTGTCGGCAGCGTAGATATGCAGGGTGGCCCCGTAGTCCTGGGCGATGCTGCTGATGTGCTCCATGGCGCCGCTCTCCTCGCTTCGGAGGTATTCCAGGAAGGAAGCCAGGTCGTTGGAGCGGAAGGTCATGTTCATCATGCCGTCCACCACGTCGGACATGACGGTGCTGGAATAGACCGCGTCCAGCTCGTGGGCCGAGGCGCCGGAGCGCTTTTCCGCCAGGGTGGTGACCAGGCTGGACATGTCCACCGTCTCTCCGGTGATGGTGAGGGGATAGGTGCTCAGGGCGTCCTCCTGCACCCGGTCGATATAGTTCTGGATGCCGTTGGAGAGGGAGAGGATGAGGGCGATGCCGATGATGCCGATGCTGCCGGCAAAGGCGGTCAGCAGCGTCCGCCCCTTTTTCGTCAGCAGGTTCGTCCAGCTGAGGTTCAGGGCGGTGAAAAAGCTCATGGCGGGCTTCTTCAGCCTGCCGCGGACGGTCACGTCGTAGGGGTTGTCCCCCTCCTCCCCGCCGCCGTAGGAGTCCGTGTCGCCAATGACGTTCCCGTCCAGCAGGTGCACGATCCGGGTGGCGTAGGCGTCCGCCAGGTCCGGGTTGTGGGTGACCATAATGACCAGGCGCGTGCGGCTGATCTCCTTCAGGATCTCCATGATCTGGACGCTGGTCTCCGTATCCAGCGCGCCGGTGGGTTCATCCGCCAGCACGATCTCCGGGTCGTTCACCAGGGCGCGGGCGATGGCGACACGCTGCATCTGACCGCCGGACATCTGGGCGGGCTTTTTCATGAGCTGGTCCCCCAGGCCCACCTGCTCCAGGGCGGCGACGGCCCGCTGCCGCCGCTCCGCCTTCCCCACGCCGGAGAGGGTCAGGGCCAGCTCCACGTTTTTCAGCACCGTCTGGTGGGAAATGAGCTGATACGACTGGAACACGAAGCCGATGGAGTGATTGCGATAGCCGTCCCAGTCGCCGTCGCTGAAATTCTTGGTGGAGCGTCCGTCGATGGCGAGGTCGCCGGAGGTATAGCGGTCCAGCCCGCCGATGATGTTCAGCAGGGTGGTCTTCCCGCAGCCGCTCTGGCCCAGAATGGCCACGAATTCGCTTTTTCGGAAGCTGAGACTGACGCCCTTCAGAGCGTGGACCACCGTATCTCCCAGCCGGTAGTCCTTGACGATGTTCGTTAATGTCAGCATATCGCGCCGCCTTCCCAAGGAAACATTTTTCATTATTTCAACATAATAGCATGTTATTGTGAATATCCTGTGAATTTCGGAAGAAAAATTGCAAAATACCCGCCCCTTTCGGAAGAAAAACGAGATTTTGTCTGGACAGGAGGAAAATTCATGGTATATTCACATATGTAGGCTATAATACCTTCTCAAACCCGGCAAAGAAAGCCGGAGCATGTCGGAAGGAAGATGGAGCATGAGGTTTCGCAATTTCCTGGCGCGGTCCATGGCCGGGCGCTACGGCACGGATCAGCTCAACCGCGCCCTGAATTTCGCCACGCTGGTTTTTCTGGTGCTGAGCCTGTTCATCGGCAGGAGCGGCGTCGGCAGCCTGATCTGGCTGCTGGCTCTGGCCGGCCTTGTCTGGGGCTCCTTCCGCACCTTTTCCCGCAATATCCCCAAGCGGCGGCGCGAGAACGAAGCTTATCTCGGCCTGACGCGCAATCTGCGGGATCGCTTTCGCGGCGCGCGGGACCGTTTCCGCCAGCGCAGAGACTATCGCTTTTTCCGCTGCCCCTCCTGCCGCACCTGGCTGCGGGTGCCCAGAGGCAAGGGCAAGCTGAACATCACCTGCCGCCAGTGCGGCGAGCGCTTCACCCGCAGCACATGACCTGACCCGAGGGACACCACCCACGGAGGAGCGAGCAGAAAGGAGGACCGTCTATGAGCGACCCCTGGCAGGTGCTGGGCGTTTCGCGGACGGCCACCGACGAGGAGATCAAGGCAGCCTATCGGAAGCTGGCGCACAAATACCATCCGGACCTGAATCCCGGCGACGAAGAGGCCGCCAGGCGGATGCAGGAGATCAACGCCGCCTATGACCAGATCAAGAATCCGGAAGCCTATCGGGCCGCCCAGGCGTCCCAGGCCCGGCAGGAAGCCCGGTCCAACCCCGGCTACGCCGAGTATCAGGACCCCTTCGGCGGCTGGAATCCCTTCACCGGCTGGGGCTACGACAGCGCCTGGCAGCGCCAGGAGCAGCGTCAGAAGCAGCGCCAGAGCGGCGAGGACGTGAACCTGCGGGCGGCACGCAGCTTCCTTGAGGCCGGGCAGCTTGACCAAGCGCTTTACGCGCTGGACGGCGTGTCCCCCGCGGCCAGGAGCGCCGAGTGGTATTATATCAGCGCTGCGGCCAACCTGGGCGTGGGCAATCGCATTACCGCCCAGCAGCATGCCCAGACCGCGGTGAATATGGAGCCTGGCAACCTGATTTATGTAAGTCTTCTCAACCGCATCCAGCAGAACAGCGCCCCTTACCGGCAGAACGTCAATCTCCAGGGATTGGGCGGCATCGGCAAGCTCTTCGCGGGCGTCTGCCTGGCCAATGTCCTCTGCCGCATCTGCCTGTGCTTTACCCATTGAGGATTCTCCATTCTGTCCTCGGTCCCCCGGCGGGGCCGAGGATTTTTGTTGTCAGCCGGGGAAAAGGATGATATAATTTACAATTATAAATCAGCAAAAAGGGGAGTCGGAACTTGCCGAACATCCGCAGCGTAACGGAAGAAGAACTAGCCGCCCAGAGGGCCGTCATGGACCGCCTGGCGGAGGCCAACGCCGCCCTGCCCGCAGCGCCCCTGGCCTGGGTGGATACCTACGGCTGCCAGCAGAACGAGGCCGACAGCGAGATGATCCGGGGCATGCTCCGGGAAATGGGCTACGGCTTCACCGAATCCGAGGCGGAGGCGGACCTGATCGTGGTCAATACCTGCGCCGTCCGGGGCCACGCGGAGCTGCGGGCCCTGGGGAACGTGGGCGCTCTGAGCCACACGAAAAGGGCCAAGCCCGGCCAGAAGATCGCCCTGTGCGGCTGCATGGTGCAGCAGGAGCACATGCGGGAAAAAATCCGGCAGTCCTTCCCCTATGTGGACCTGGTCTTCGGCACCCATGAGCTCTGGCGCTTCCCGGAGCTTCTGGAAAAGACGCTCCTGCCCCACCGGGGGCGCATCTTCGAAGCGCGGCAGATCGACGGGGAGCGCTATGAGGGGCTGCCCGTGCTGCGTGCCGGGGGCGTGCGGGCCTGGCTGCCCATCATGTCCGGCTGCAACAATTTCTGCTCCTACTGCATCGTGCCCTATGTGCGGGGCCGGGAGCGGAGCCGGAGCCCGGAGACCATCCTGGCGGAGGCGAGGAAGCTCATTGAAGACGGCTATAAGGAAATCTATCTCCTGGGGCAGAACGTGAATTCCTACGGGAAGGACCTGGGGGGCGGGGAGGATTTCCCCTGGCTCCTCCGGGAGATCGGGAGCATGGAGGGGGAATATGTCATCCGCTTCATGACCAGCCACCCCAAGGACGCCACGGAAAGGCTGTTTGAGACCATGGCCGGCTGCGGCAAGGTGGAAAAGCATATCCACCTGCCCTTCCAGAGCGGCAACGACCGGGTGCTGAAGGAGATGAACCGGGGCTACACCGGGGAAATCTACCGGCAGAAGGCCGCCTTTGCCCGGAAGCTGATGCCGGATATCGCCATCACCAGCGACGTGATCGTGGGCTTCCCCGGCGAGACGGAGGAGGAATTTGCGGACACCCTCCGCCTGGTGGAGGAGGTGCGCTTCGATATGCTCTTTACCTTCCTCTATTCCCCCCGGGTGGGCACCCCGGCGGCGGCCATGCCGGACCCCTTCACAAAAGAGGAAAAGCAGGCGCGTTTCGACCGGCTGCTGGCGGCCCAGAACGCCGTTTCCGCGGAGATGCAGGCCGCCCACGTGGGCAAAACCTACCGCGTCCTCATCGACGGGGAGGGGGACAAGCCGGGGCAGCTCACCGCCCGAAGCAGCCATAACCGGCTCATCCATCTGGAGGGGGACAAGTCCCTCGTCGGCTCCTTCCGGAATGCGAGGATCACCGGCAGCACCACCTGGAGCCTCAGCGCGGAGCTGACGGGAGAGGAGGCGTAAGCATGGCAGAAGGCACCCCCATGATGCAGCAGTATCACCGGATCAAGGACGAACTGCCGGACTGCATCCTGTTTTTCCGCCTGGGCGATTTCTATGAAATGTTCAACGAGGACGCCCGCACCGCAGCCAGGGAGCTGGACCTGGCGCTCACCACCAGGGATCGGACCAGGCCCCCGGAGGAGCAGACTCCCATGTGCGGCGTGCCCTATCATGCCTATGAGGGCTATGTGGCGAAGCTCCTCAGCAAGGGCTACAAGGTGGCCATCTGCGAGCAGATGGAGGATCCGGCCCTGGCCAAGGGGCTGGTGCAGCGGGATGTGCTGCGCATCATCACCCCCGGCACCGTGCTGGAAAAGAGCATGCTGGAGGAGCGCAAGCCCAATTACCTGGCCGCCGTCTATCTGACGGAGGAGACGGGGGTCACCTGCTTCGCGGACCTATCCACCGGCGAATTCCTGGCGGCGGAGTTTCCGGGGGCCGAGGCACCGGACCACCTGGTCAACGAGCTGGTGCGCTACGCCCCCAGCGAGGTGCTGCTCAATGACGCCGCCGCCGCCGACAGCGCCATCCGGGAGCTGCTGACCAAGCGGATGAAGTGCATGTGCCAGACGGCGGATTTCTTCGGCTCGGCGGAGTCGGATGACTTTTTCCGGCAGCATTTCGGCGCTTCCGGCACGGACAGCGCGCCCCTGAGGGCCGCCGCCGGGGCTCTGCTGACCTATCTCCACCGCACGCAGAAGACGGAGCTCAGCTATATCGACACCCTGACGAAATACACCGCCGGCAGCTATATGGAGCTGGACTGGCAGACCCGCCGGAACCTGGAGCTGACGGAGACCCTCCGCAGCGGGGAGAAGAAGGGGAGCCTCCTGTGGGTGCTGGACAGGACCAGGACCTCCATGGGCGGGCGCCTGCTGCGCGCCTGGCTGGGGAAGCCCCTGCTGAACCCCGCCAGCATCAAGGGGAGGCTCAACGCCGTAGCCGAGCTGGCGGACGACGCCGTGGCGCGGGGAGAGGTGCGGGAGACCCTGAAGCAGGTGGGGGATATGGAGCGGCTCATCAGCCGGGTGGTCTACGGCTCCGCCGGAGCCAGGGACCTGAACGCCCTGGCGGCCTCCGCCGGGACCCTGCCGGAGCTGAAAAGCCTCCTGCAGCCCATGAAAAGCGGCCTGCTGCGGCGCATCGGGGATATGGACGCCCTGGAGGCGCTGCGGGGACAGGTCACGGAGATCATCGGGGATGATCCCCCCGTCACCGTGCGGGAGGGGGGCATGATCCGCCGGGGCTACAGCCCGGAGGTGGACCGCCTGCGGGACCTGACGGAAAACGCCCGGGGAGCCGTGGCGGCCATCGAACAGAAGGAGCGGGAGCGCACCGGCGTCAAAAAGCTCAAGGTGGGCTACAACAAGGTCTTCGGCTATTACATCGAAATGCCCCGCAGCCAGAGCGAGACGGTGCCGGAGGACTACATCCGCAAGCAGACCCTGGTGAACGGGGAGCGCTTCGTCACCGAGGAGCTGAAAAACCTGGAAAGCCAGCTTCTCACCGCCCGCGACCGGCTGAATGAGCTGGAATACCGCATCTTCAAGGACCTGAGCGACACCGTGGCGGCCATGGCCCCCACGGTCCGGGAAACGGCGGAGCGCGTGGCGGAGCTGGACGCCCTGGCCTCCCTGGCGGAGACCGCGGTGCTGAACGGCTACTGCCTGCCGGAGGTGGACCTGTCCGGCGTCATCGACATCCGGGACGGGCGGCACCCCGTGGTGGAGCAGATGCTCACCGACGGCGTCTTCGTCGCCAACGACGCCCGGCTGGATGCCGGCGGGGAGCGGGCGCTCATCATCACCGGCCCCAACATGGCGGGCAAATCCACCTATATGCGCCAGACGGCCCTCATCGTCCTGATGGCCCAGATCGGCTCCTTCGTCCCCGCCCGCAGCGCCCACATCGGCATCGCGGACCGCATCTTCACCCGCATCGGCGCATCCGACGACCTGGCCGCCGGGCAGAGCACCTTCATGGTGGAGATGATGGAGGTGGCGGATATCCTGAAAAACGCCACGAAAAGCAGCCTCATCATCCTGGACGAGGTGGGCCGGGGCACCTCCACCTACGACGGCATGTCCATCGCCCGGGCGGTGCTGGAATTCTGCGCCGATCCCCGGAAGCTGGGGGCGCGGACCATGTTCGCCACCCACTACCATGAGCTGACGGAGCTGGAGCAGACCCTGCCGGGGGTGAAGAACCTGAACACCGCCGTGAAAAAGCGGGGGGAGGAGGTCATCTTCCTGCGGCGCATCGTCCCCGGCGGGGCGGACCGCAGCTACGGCGTGGAGGTGGCGAAGCTGGCCGGGGTGCCGGAGCCCGTCATCCGCCGGGCCAGAGCGGTGCTGCTGGAGCTGGAAAAGCACGCCGCCCCCATCGCCCTGGAGGCTTCGGAGGACGCGCCGGAGCCGGAGGAGGGGCAGCTGAGCCTGGGCAGCCTGGGGGCCGAGCAGGCCATGGACCGGCTGCGGGACCTGGATATCAACACCCTGACCCCTCTGGAGGCCATGAACATCCTGTTCGAGCTGAAAAAACTGATGCGGGAGGAATGAAGCGTGGAAGAGAACAAGGCGGAGAAGGAAAAGGCGGAGGAAAAGAAGGATAAGCTGCTGCGGCGGCACCGCTGGCTGTGGAAGCATGTGCTTCCCCGGCTGCAGTTTTTCCTGCGCCTGCGCTACGGGCCCTTCGATTTCGCCCCGGCTCCGGAGCTGGAGGGAAGCTACATCGTGCTGCCCAATCATTCCTGCGGCGCCGACCAGTTCTTCGTGGCCTTCAGCTTCCTCAAACGGCATATGTACTATGTCGCCAGCGAGCACGCCTTCCGCAAAAAGCTGCTGGGGGCCGTCATGCGCTTCGCCACCGGCCCTATCTCCCGGGTGAAGGGCACCGTGGCCGCCTCCACGGTGCTGAGCATCCTGCGCTGGCTGCGCCAGGGGGTGCCCATCTGCATCTTCCCGGAGGGGAACCGCACCTGGAACGGGCGCAGCCTGCCCCTCCATCCCACCACCGCCAAGCTGCTGCGCACCTCCGGGGTGCCGGTGATGACCTACCGCATCGAGGGGGGCTATCTCTCCGACCCCCGCTGGTCCCACTCCCTGCGCCGGGGCGTCCTCCGGGGCGGCGTGGTGAACGTCTACAGGCCGGAGGAACTGAAAAAGATGTCCCTTGCGGAGATCAATGAACGCATCTCCGCCGATCTCTGGGTGGACACGGACGAGAGCCAGAGCCGGGAGCATATCCCCTACAGGGGCCGCCGCCGGGCCGAGGGGCTGGAGGAAGCCCTGTTCCTTTGCCCCAAGTGCGGCAGGATCGGGACGCTCCGGGGCAAGGGAAATGTGTTTTCCTGCGTCTGCGGCCTCCGGGCGGAATACGGGGAGGACGGCTTCTTCGACGCCGGCGCTCCCTTCCGCAGCGTGGCGGCGTGGGACGACTGGCAGCAGAGCGAGCTGCGGCGGAGGGCCGAGGAAGGCGACATCCGCTTTTCCGACGAGGGAGCGGAGATATGGCAGCTGGGAGAAGATCACAAAATGACCCTGCTGGGGAAGGGGACCGTCGCCCTGGATCGGGACAGCCTGCGCCTGGAGGGGCTGCGCTTCCCCCTGGAGGGCATGCAGGAGCCGGAGCTCTGCCACCTGGCGGGGAAGGAGACCATGATGTTCACCAATGCCGAGGGCAGCTTCGAGCTGCGCTTCAAGGGCAGCCCCAGCCGGCGAAAGTATCAGCTGCTCATCCGGGACTTTCTCGCCCTGGGGCAGGAAACGGCCGGGAACTGAACGCATATCTTTTGGGGAAGGAAGCATACTGCGGGAAAAGGAGGCCGCGCCCATGCCCAACCGTCTTTCGGGGGAATTGAGCCCCTATCTCCTGCAGCATGCGTCCGACCCGGTGGACTGGTTCCCCTGGGGAGAGGAGGCTTTCCGCTGCGCCAGAGCCGAGGATAAGCCCATTTTCCTCAGCATCGGCTATCTCAGCTGCCACTGGTGCCATGTGATGGCCCGGGAGAGCTTCCGGGATGGGGAGATCGCCGCCCTCCTCAACGAGAGCTTCATCCCCGTGAAGGTGGACCGGGAGGAGCGGCCGGACCTGGACAGCGTGTATATGGAGGCCTGCCGCGCCCTCACGGGAGGCGGAGGCGGCTGGCCCATGACCCTTTTCCTCACCCCGGAGGGAAGACCCTTCTACGGCGGCGCCTATTTTCCGCCCCGTTCCCGCCGGGGAAGCATCGGCCTGCGGGAACTGCTGGAAGCCGTCCGCGACCGCTGGCGGGAGGACCGGGCGAGCCTCACGGAGCATGCCGAAAAGCTCACGGAAGCCCTCCGGAAAAGCGCCGCGGAGCTCCCGCCCCATGAAGGGGACGACGCGCTCATTCAAGGGGCCCTCTGGCAGCTGCTCTGCGCCTATGACGAGGCGTACGGCGGCTTCGGGGAAGGCCCGAAATTCCCCATGCCCCACCTGCTCCTGTTCCTGATGCAGCAGTATGAAAAGCGCGGGGACGGCCGGCTGCTGGCCATGGCGGAAAAGACCCTGGGAGCCATGGCCGCCGGGGGTATCTTCGATCAGATCGGCGGCGGCTTCTGCCGCTATGCCGTGGACCGGGCCTGGCAGGTCCCCCATTTTGAAAAGATGCTCTGCGACAACGCCCTGCTGATCCGCGCCTATGTCCGGGCTTTCCGCCTGACGGGAAACGGGGAATGGCTGGATACGGCGAAAGGGACCGGGGATTTCGTTCTGCGGGAGCTGACGGGGCCGGAGGGCGGCTTTTACAGCGCCCTGGACGCGGACAGCCAGGGGGAGGAGGGAGGCTTTTACCTCCTGACGCCGGGGGATTTGCGCGCGCTGCTGGGCGAAAAGGACGGCGAAGCCCTCTGCGAAGCGCTGGGCGTCACGGGAAACGGAAGCTTCGGGGGAAGGAGCATCCCCCGCCGCCGGGGGCCTCTGCCGCCGGAGCTGCGGGAGCTGCTGCCCGCGGTGCGGGAATGGCGCGCTTCGCGCTGCCCTCCTGCGGCGGACGACAAGGTCCTCTGCGGCTGGAACGGCTTGATGATCGAGGCCCTCTGCGAGCTTTACCGGGCCTGCGGGGAGGCGCGCTACCTGGCCGCAGCGAAGCGCTCCCAGGCGTTTCTGGACGCCCGTTTACGGGAGGGAACGCAGCTTTTCGTCAGCTTCCGGGCGGGAAAACGGGGCGTGCGGGCCGGGCTCGGCGATTACGCATCCGAAATCTCCGCTCTCCTGGCCCTGTGGGCTTCGACACTGGAGGCGCATTATCTGGAAACGGCGGAGGCTCTGGCGGACCGGGGAGTGCGAAGCTTCTTCGACGAGGAAAACGGCGGCTTTTTCCTCTATGACAGGGAGAGCGAACAGCTGTTCCTTCGGCCGAAGGAGAGCGAGGACGGGGCTCTGCCAGGCGGCAATTCCCTCATGCTCCGCGCCTTGCTGGCCCTCCAGGCCCTGCGCCCCTCGGAAGCGCGGGAGGAGATCCTGGCGAAGCAGCTGGGCTGGCAGGCCGCCCGCGCCCGGCTGGACCCCATGGGCCACGCCGCCTTTCTCACCGCCCTGTCGGACCGGCTGGAACCGCCGCCGAAGGTCACCGCAGCCGTGGGAAACCCGGCGGACCTGGAAGCGCTGCCCTTCATCCTGCCGCCGGAAGCGGCCCTGGTGATTTTGGACCCGCCCACGGCGGAATATCCCCTGCTGGAGGGAAAAACGACCTATTATGTCTGCCGGGGAAATACCTGTCTTCCCCCGGTCACGGAGCTGCGATAAGGAGGGAAACCATGTCCCCGCTTGACAAGCATCTGAAAAATCCCTATCTCCCCTCCTGGGAGTATATCCCCGACGGGGAGCCCCATGTGTTCGACGGCCGGGTCTATGTCTACGGCTCCCACGACCTTTTCAACGGCTGGGTCTACTGCCTGGGGGACTATGTCTGCTGGTCCGCTCCGGCGGAGGACCTTGCGGACTGGCGTTATGAGGGCGTCATCTACCGCAAGACCCAGGACCCGGACAACCGGGAGGGGGATCAGTGCCTCTACGCCCCGGATGTGACCCGGGGGAGCGACGGCAGGTATTATCTCTACTATGTGCTGGACCATCAGGATATCGTCTCCGTGGCCGTCTGCGACAGCCCGGCGGGACAGTATGCATTCTACGGCCACGTGCATTACCCGGACGGGACGCTCCTGGGAAAGCGGCCGGGGGACGACCCCCAGTTCGACCCGGCGGTGCTGACGGAGGGGGAGGATACGTACCTTTACACCGGCGGCGTCTGCTTCCGCTTCGAGAAGGAGAAGGGCGGGGCCATGGGCATGCGCCTGGACCGGGACATGCTCACCGTCCGGGAAGGGCCGGTCTTCGTGGTCCCCAGCGCGAAGCGGAGCCGGGGCACCGGCTTCGAGGATCATGAGTTCTTCGAGGCTTCCTCCATCCGGAAATTCGGGGACCTCTATTATTTCGTCTATTCCTCCGTGTGGATGAACGAGCTGTGCTATGCCGTCAGCGCTTCGCCCCTGGGGCCCTATACTTATGGGGGGATCCTGGTCAGCAACTGCGACTGGGGCATCGGCGGCTGGAAAAGCCCGGAAAAAAAGACCACCGTGGGGGGCAACAACCATGGGGGTCTGGTGGAGGTCATGGGACAGCGCTACATCTTCTATCACCGCCACACCAACGCCACGGAGTTCAGCCGCCAGGGCTGCCTGCAGAAGCTGACGGTCCTGCCCGACGGGTCCATGCCCCAGGCGGAAATGACCTCCGACGGCGGGGGCGAACCCTTCGAGGGAAAGGGAGAATTCCCGGCGTATCTCGCCTGCAACCTTTTCTGGGAAGAACTCCGAATGGACCGGCAGTCGCCGGGCAGGCCCCGCATCACCCAGGACGGGCGGGACGGGGATCGGGAGGACGGCTATGTGGCCGGCGTCACCGACAGCGTCACCGTGGGCTTCAAGTATTTTGACTGCCGGGGCGTCCGGCGCGTCACGGTCTTCACCCGGGGCTACGCCGGGGGAAGGTTTGAAGTGCGCACCGCCCCGGATGGGCCGCTTCTGGGCAGCATCCCCCTGGGCTTCCGCAACCGGTGGACCCCCTTTTCCGCGGATATCGCCATCCCCGACGGGGTCCACGCCCTGTATTTCACCTACCGCGGGCCCGGCAGCGCCATGCTCCGGTCCTTCATCCTGGAATAAGGAGGCGACGGCGATGGAGCTGAAGCACCTCCGTTACCCCTATCCCTGCATCCCCCTGTCCCGGCGCGCAGCGCTGCTGCCCCGGCGGAACATCTGTTCCCTGGCCCCGGCGGAGGACCCCGCCGACGCCCTCTATACCGGCAACGGCTCCCACCGCATCGACGTCGCCGGCCAGCCTTACCGGGACAGCCTGACCGCCAACATGGAGCTGCTGCAGGAGCCCAAGTGGCGGGAAACGCCGCAGCCCCCGGACCTCAGGCCCTATCTTGCAGACATCCGCAAGGCCCTCCGGGAGGGGAAACCGGAGATTGCCGACAGCCTGCTGGAGCAGGCGCAGCGGGAGGCGGGCCACGGAAAATACATGGACCTGGACGCCCCCATCTCCTATCCCATCGAATCCCTGCGCACCCACGAGGCCTTCCGCCTCAGCTTCCGGCGTCCGGAAGCCGGGGGCGTGCGGGATTACCTCCGCTGGCTGGACCTGCGCAGCGGCCTGATCACCACCCGCTGGACCGACGCAAGAGGGACCTTCACCAATGAATATCTCTGCGTCCGGGCGGGAGATTTCATCGCCGCGCGCCTCACCGCCCCGGAGGGAGCGGGAGAGCTGGAGGCGATTATCCGCTTTCCCGGCGGCCCCGGCCCCTTCGGTAGGGTCAGCCTGGAGCATTCCATCTGCCGGGTGGAGCGCAGCCCGGCGCTGATCACGGCGGCCTATCGGTATGATCCAGCCCTCTGCGACGACCGGGGCTTTTTCCTGCTGTTCCGCTTCCTGCCCCTGGGCGGGGAAGCGGAGCTGACGGCGGAGGGCGTCCGCGTCCGGGGCGGAAGGGGACTGCTGATGCTGGCAAAGGCCGTGCGCGCGGAAGAAGCGTTTCGCTTCGAGGCTTCTTCGGAGGAAGGGGAGAAGCTCCTGGCGCTCCCCGCGGATTTCGACGGCTGGGTGCGCGCCAACACGGCCTGGCTGGGGGAGAAGATGGACCGCTCCCGGCTGCACCTGTGCCGGGGAGAGGAAGCCTGCCTTTCCGGGGAAGAACTCCTGCGGGACTGCCGGGACGAAGGAAAGCACTACGGCGCGCTCATGGAAAAGCTCTATGACCTGGGCCGCTTCTATCAGATCGTCGACACGGGGGTCCTGCCCCCCATGTGGGGCCAGCACAACATCAACACCAACCTCCAGGTCTGCGCCGGGAACGCTACCGGCCTCTTTGAGGAAATGGAGGTCTATTTCCGCTATTACGAATCCAAATTCGAGGATTTCCGCACGAACGCCCGGCTGCTGTTCAATGCCCGGGGCCTGCTGGCCAGCGTCCACTGCGACTATGATTCCGGCCTCCTGTACCACACCTCCCGCACCTATCCCCACTATTGCTGGGTGGGCTGCCTGGGTTGGATCTACAATGAATTCTGGGGCTACTGGCTCGCCACCGGGGACCGGGAATTCCTGCGGGAGCGGGTGGTCCCGGCCCTGAAGGAGATCGCCCTGTTCTTCGAGGACTATGCCTGCGACCGGGACGGGGACGGCAAGGTCATCTTCTATCCCTCCTTCTCCCCGGAGAACCCCACCCCCAATCCGGATTACGCCACCGTCACCGGCATTGACCGGCACCCCACCCGCATCAACAGCGTCATGGATATCGCCATCTGCCGGGAGGTGCTCACGAACCTCATGGAAGCCTGCCGCACCCTGGGCGTCGATACGGAGCGCATCCCCCACTGGCAGAAGCAGCTGGAGGACCTGCCCGTCCTGCTGACGGACGAGGAGGGAGCGCTGAAGGAATGGGCCTGGCCATCCATGGAGGAGAACTACAACCACCGCCACGTCTCCCACCACTACGATGTGTGGCCCGGGCGGGCGGTCACCCCGGAGACGGAGCCGGAGATCGCCGAGGCCATCCGCATCTCCAACCGCAAGCGGGGCCAGCAGGACGATTCCGCCCACGGCATCATCCACCGGGCCTTCACCGCCATCCGCCTCAAGGACCGGGAGGAGCTGGAGCAGAACCTGAGCCAGCTGCTGGAGCACGGCTTCGTGCGGCGCAGTCTCTCCACCGCCCACTTCCCCTACCGGGGCTGGTTCCCGGACCTGCAGGGGGCCATGCCCGCCCTGCTGGCGGAAATGTGCGTTTTCTCCGCGCCGGGAGCGGTGGAATTCCTGCCTGTCCTGCCGGAAAATCTGCCGGAGGGCAGGCTGGAGGGCCTTTGGCTCTATACCTGGGCGAAGCTGCTATGGCTGGAGTGGGAGAAGGGCGGGTTTCGCGCGGAGCTGCGCTCCCAAAGGGACCAGACCCTGACCCTGCGCTGCCGGAGACCGGCTTCCTTCCTGGTGAACGGAAGGGAAGTCTCCCCGGAGGACGGCTGCGTCACGCTGCCGGTCCGGGCGGGGGAGAAGCTCCGCCTGGAAGCGCGCTTTTTGTGAGAAAGGAGCGGGAAGATGAACTATTTCAATGAGACCCCCTACCGCCGCTATCAGGAGATCCGGGAGGCGGTGCAGAAAAGCGAAGTCCATTTCACCTACAACCGGGCCACGGGCTACCGCATCGCCTGCCAGCAGCGCAAGAGCTATGCCCTGACCTTCCTCTACATCCCGGCCCTCACGGCCGTCGCCATCTTCATCCTCTGCATGTATCTCCCCATCCCCAAGACCATGCTCTTCTTTGCCCTGGCGGGGATCGTGCTCTATCCCTTCGTGCCCTACATCAGCCGCGTCCTGCTGTTTGCGGGGGTGGTGCTCATCATCCTGCCCCTGGGCTTCCTGCGGGATTCCATGTGGCTGCTGGCCGCGGGCGTGGGGCTGTTGGTCATCCGTTTTACCTACGACCTCTGGTGGCTGTTCATCTCCCGGGTGGCTGACCGCTCCCTGCTGGCCTCCGAGGCCCTGTTTGAAACGGAGTGGAAGCAGAAGAACGTCGCCCTGGAGGGCGGCGGGAACTACTATATGTTCGGGACGTCCAGGGCGGACAGGAAGAAGGGGAAGGACAAGCCGGAACCGGAAGCAGCGGGAACGGATCCGGCGGAAGCGGAAGGAAAGGAAAGCGCCGGCGAAGCCCCTCCCAAAGGAACGAACAGCGGTAAGAAAAAGAAAAAATGAATCCCGGCGGAAGCCGCTTCCTGACTTCTTGCCCGGCCCGGCTCTGCGCCGGGCCGGTTTTTTCGGTGCCCCTCTTGACAAGGAGGGGATATCCGTGTATTTTATACCTAGATCATCAAAGCAAAGGAGGTCGAGGTATGGAGTTCGACAAGTCTCTCGTCAGCGGCTCCAACGCGATGCTGGTGCTGAGTCTCCTGCTCGACGGGGACAAATACGGCTATGAGATGGTGCAGGAATTGAAGCGCCGCTCCGACAATGTCTTTGCCATGAAGGAGGGGACCCTCTACCCCCTGCTCCACGCCCTGGAGAAGGCCGGGGAGGTGAAGTCCTATTACCGGACCGCCCCCACGGGGCGGGAACGCCGGTACTACCGCCTGACGGAGAAGGGGAAAGGCCGTCTGGAGGAAAAGGTGCGGGAGTGGCGCGTCTTTTCCGAGAGTGTGAACACGGTGCTGAACGCTGTGCCGGGTCTGGCCTGAAAAATGGGCGTTCTGCGTTTTGAGCGCTGGTGCTCCCTGGCGGTGGGCCGCATCCGCTTCAAGCCGGACCGGAAGGAGATATACGAAGAACTCTACGCCCACATGGAGGACCAGTATGCGGAGCTGACCGCCGCCGGGACCGGCGAAAAGGAGGCGGAGGAGGCGGTGGCCGAGGCCATGGGGGACGCCATGGAGACCGCCCGCCAGCTGGAGCGGCTCTACCGTCCCTTCTGGGGCTATGCCCTGCGCGTCGCCCGGTGCTGCCTGGCGCTGGCGCTGGTCCTGGCTCTGGCGATCCTGCCCGGCTATATCCGCCAGCTGGGGCTATATACAAATCCTGCGGAGGAATTCTTCGGGGAAAGCCTGGAAACGGAGTGGAGCGATAACCGGAGGGTCTGGTACGCAGAGCCGGAGGCGCGGGACAAATCCGACGGATATACCTTTACCGTGACGAGGCTGGCGGAGCGCTCCTTCGGCAGCAAAGCCGAGCCGGAGGAGCGCCGCGGCGTCCTCTATCTGGAGATCAGGGTCTTCAATCCCCGGCCCTGGGCGGAGAAATGCACGGCCTTCCGGGAATTGTGCGCGGTGGATTCCCTGGGCACGGTGTACGAGAGTGCGGATTACACCGACCGCAAGCCCTATCTCGCCGCAAACCGGACAAGGAGGGGGCTGTTTACCGATACCTGGGTGGTGATCCTCCGGGATTATGTGTCTCAGGAGACGGGCTGGATCGAGCTGCGCTATGACAAATCCGGGCGTCACCTCCGGCTGACGGTGGACCTGAGCGGCAGGAAGGAGGCGGCGGCATGAAGGAAAGGCGAAAGCCCGGTCTGCGGAAGCTCCGCTTTTTCCTGGATGCGCTGCTGACCCTGCTGCTCCTGCTGGCGGTGTTTGCCGCGCTCAGCAGCAGGGCCCGCGGGGAGGAAGCCCGCTTCCGCCGGGCGGAGAGGGCGGACCTGGCGGGCCCTTCGGAGATCATCGCCCGCCTGGATGTGCCGGAGGACTGGCCCCATGTGCATTACGACCGGCTGCTGTTGGGGGACGACGGGGAGGAAATCTTCTTCTATCTGCTCCGCGAGGGCGGAAATGAGATGCTGTACCGCCGGGAAAAGACCGGCGGGATGCTGCTGACGCCGGTCCCCTGCTGGAATCCGCTGGAGCCCGCGCCCTGGCGGGGAGAGGAGCCGTGCCTGCCCCTGCTCCTGTTCACGGAGGCCCCGGCGGCGCGGGCGGAGGTGCGCCTCAGGCTCTCCGAAACCTGTGAGCTGGAGCTGGCTTCGGAAGCGGGCGAAACCGGGGCGGAGGACGGACCTGAGCGCGCACGCTTTTTCCTTTTCCGCATCCCCGTGCCGAAGAACGCGCGGCTCCGGAAAACGGAGCTGCTCCGGGAACTGTTGGAGACGAACGCCGTTTCTTCTCCGGGGCAGGGGGAGTTTCCCGCGACCATCCGCTTGTACGACGAAAAGAATGATCTTCTGGAGACGCGGGAATACACCGTCCGCTCCCGTTCCGCCGGATGATCCCGCTGTGAAGGAGGTGCTTCCGTGTTCTTCCGAATTGCCCGCTACTATCTGCGCTCCGAGTGGCGGAAGCTGGCGGCGGTGCTCCTCGCCGCTGCCCTCTTCGCTTTCCTCATGGTCAACGACACGCGGACGATGCCCATGACCTATGAAGCCTTCGCGGCGCAGTATGGCGGCGAGCTCACCATGGACCGGCTGGCAAGGAGGGTGAATATCCCCCGCGAGGAGCTGGGGGACAGCCTGGAGGAAGCCTACCCGGCGATCTGTCAGCAGCACTTTACCAGGTTCCTTGGGCAGCTGGCCGACTATGTGTTCGTCGCGCCCGTTCTTGCGGGGGCGCTGGCTGCGCTCCTCCTCTGCGAACTCTTTCGCAAGCGCCAACTGTCGCCGCTGCCGGCGGCGGGCTGCAGCCGGGGAGCGGTCTATCTGTTCCTGACCGGCCTGTATTTCGGCGTTTTCCTGCTCATCTGGCTCATCGTCGTGGCTCTCAGTATCGGCCGGTATCGGATCCCTCTTACCGCCGGGCAGCAGGCCTGTCTGCGGCTGATCAAGCCGGCCCTGCTCGTCGCCCTGCTTTTCGGTGCCGCCGTCAGCTTCTTTTTCGCTTTTCTCCTGCGCAGGCCCATCCCGGCTTTTCTGGCCAGCGCCGCCGCGCTGTTCCTGTGCCAATGGCTCAGCGGGCTTATCCCGGTTCCGGTGGGCTTCCTGAAAGAACTGCTGGAATGGAAGCCGGATACGGCTGCGGGGCCGCTGATCCTTCAGGGCTGCGTCACCGCCGTGACGGCGGCCGCCGCCGTCGCCGGGGGCTGGCTGTGCTTCCGGCGGCGGGAACTGGCGTGACGGGGAGGTAATGAAAATGCTCACAAAGGAAGCCCTCGGAGTGGAGCATCTGCGGAAAACATACCGGGGCCGGGAAGTGCTGCGGGATGTGACGTTCCGCCTGGAACCCGGCGAAGCCGCGGCGCTGCTCGGCCCCCGCGGGGCGGGGAAGACCACCCTTTGCCGCATCCTGGCGGGGATGACCTTCCCGGAGGGAGGGAGCGTTTCCCTCTTTGGCAGCGCAGGGGAGGCAGAGCTGCATAAGGCCCGCGGGCAGGTCGGTTTTCTCGTGGACGTTCCCTTCGCGAATAAGAGCATGAATGTGGAGAAAAACCTGTACCTGCGGGCGGGGCTCTACGGGAAGCCGGACAAGGACGATATCCGCCGTCTTATGAAGCGCCTGAAAATCAGCGAAGCGGATGTGGGCGGCAAGAGGATCAGCCTGCTGCGCAAGGCAACGCAGGCGCTCTATGGCCTGGCCGGCGCCCTGGTGAACGGGCCCGGGCTCCTGATCTTGGACGAGCCTCTGACGGACCTGGACACGGAGGACCTGGAGCCGGTGTACGCCCTGCTCCGTGAGCTGCGGGAGGCGGGAACCGCGATGCTTCTCTCCGGCGAAAGTGCGGACCGGCTCCGTCCGATCTGTTCCCGGGCTTTTATGCTGAACGAGGGGGTCCTGACGGGCCCGGTGCCTATGGAGGAACTGCCGGCGTCATGCGCGGAGAATGGGGTCGATTTTGAATAAGAGGTGATGGAAATGAAAAAGATGCTCGCTCTGGCTTTGCTGCTTGCCTTGCTGCTTTCCGCCTGCGTAACGGCAGACGGCGCGGGACCTGCGGCCGGCCCCGATCCTGTGGGGGAAGCGCCGGCGACGGCTGCGGGCGCGCCGAAGCTTTCCGAGGACGGCAGGATCATCCTGACGATCGGCGCATTTCAGAAGGACAGCGGCGTGAATGCCCTGGATGATCTTGCTTCTTATACGTATCTGACGAGAGCCGCAGAGCGGTTCAACGAAACGAACAGAGACTATCTGGTGGAAATCCGCAGCTACGGCGACGCGGCGGACGCCGACGCGCTTGAGCGGCTCGATTCGGAGGTCCTGGGCGGCAAACTGCCGGATATGCTGGCTGCCTGGGGGATGCCGGTGGAACGCTATGCCCGGCAGGGGCTGCTGCTGGACCTCTACGAATGGTATGACCGGGATGCGTTTTTTGCAGGGCCGCTGAAATCCATGGAAACGGAGGGCAGGCTGTTCAGCGTTTCCTCCTCCGTTCAGGTCCTCTCCTTCTACGGCCTGGAGTCGGTCCTGGGCAGAGCGGAGGGATACAGCCTGGAGGAGCTGGAGGGGGCGTGGGAATGCTTCTACACGGGAGAGAACGCCTTTCTCCCCCAGTTCGGCGGCGCCGAGGCCTTTCTCCTTCTTGCCGGGATGCGCCTGGGCGAGTGGGTGGACCGAGGCGTGGGGACCTGCCGCTTCGATTCCCCGGAATTCCTCTCCCTTTTGCAGTTCTGTCAAGAACTCCCCGCAGAAGCGGCCCTCACCCGGACCGAGGCCTCCGTCCGGGGCAAGCTCCCCTATGCGCAGCTGAGCGCGCTGTGCCTGAAGGAGCGGGACGCCCTGCTGGGCATAATGGTTCTTAGCGGCGATGTGGGAAGCATCCTGGGGGAGTATGCGGAAATCCTGATGCCCCTGGAAGGCGAGGGCATCGTGTATGTGGGCCTCCCCGGCGTCCCTTCGGCGGCGGGCGGGTGCGTCAGCGAGCTGCCCATGGCGGTGTCCGCCGGGAGCGGCCATCCGGAGGGCGCGAAGCAATTCCTCGACAGCCTCTGGGACCTGGGCTACCGGCAGCTCCACGAGGATGAGATGCGGAGCATCCCCCTGATGCGCTCCGTCCTGGAGGACTATCTTCGGTTCTACGGGGAGCATGCCCGCAGGGACTATACGGACGAAAACGGCGAAGCATATACGGCGCTCAGTATCGGCAGCGGGATCCGGCCCCTGAGGGATGCCGATATCGACGCCCTTCTGGCCCTGATCGAAGGGGCAAGCGTTCCGCTGCCTCCCACGTTTATGAGCAAAGCCGATCCCATCCTCCTGGAGGAAGCCCTGGCTTTCTTCGGGGGCTCCCAGAGCGCGGAAAAGACCGCAAAAAACATCCAGACACGCTGCAGCGCATATCTGGATGAACAAAAGAAAGCCTGAGGAGGGGAAAGCTTCCCCTCCTCGTTTTTCACATTATTCCTTATCCCATTTGTCCCCGGTCATGAGGCCCCAGGTCTCGTAGAGGATATCGTACATCTTCGGCCTGCCGAAATCCTCCTTCATGGTCATGTAGAAGGTGCTGCGGTCCCCGTGGGCGGCCTGGGCTTCCACGCCCTTGTAGAATTCCGCCTCCCGCTGCCGGGGCACGGTGAAGATGATGTCGTCCTCCGGCGTCAGGGCCCGCTCGTATTCGCCGGGATCGGGGAGGGTGATGCGGTAATTGCCCTCCAGGATGGCGGGGATGACGGCGTAAGTGCAGGAATCCACGGGGCTGAAGCTGGAGTGGGTGAGGGCGTGGGTCTGGGTGTCCACCGCCATGAGGATGACGCGCAGTTGGTCGTTTTTGCAGTAGAGCATGGTCACGTCCGGCTGGAAATCCGCTTTGTCCAGGGGCGCGGCCAGGATGCCCCGGTATTCCCCGGCCTTCAGGGCGGGAAAGCCCTCCACAAAGGCTTCGCCGGAAGCCGAGCTGGTGCCGTAGGCCCTGGCGATGGCCCGGAAGCCCTCCTTGCCCAGCTCCTTGTCGATATAGCCGTAGGTGATGATGGGGTTCCAGCACCAGTGGTCCTCTTTTTCCATATAGACGGTCTTTCCCTGCCGCCGGGCATAGGCGAAGGCCTGGCAGAGGGCGATGTGCTTCCCCTGGTCCCGGAAGGGCCGCCAGGCTCCGGCGGGGACCTCGCTTTCCTCCCGTATCATTTTCAGCGCCACGGCGGGATAGCGCAAGTCCACCAGCTTGTCGATCAGCGCCTGCCGCTGTTGATTGGTCTCGAGCATCGTGATTCCTCCTCGTATGCGATCCCCCGGAAGCCGAAAGCTCCGGGGGATCGCGTTTTCTCTTTATTCTCCCAGGGGCACGAAGCGGGGCATGCCGAAGGTGACGGCGGCGTATTTGCCGGAGGCGAGCTTATCCCAGAAATACCGGTATTTTTCCTGCTGCTCCGGGGTGAACATGCGGCTGTCGTTCCCCAGCTCGATCACATCGAAGGTCTCCGCATAGGGCTTCCATTCCGGCCTGCCCTCTCCGTTGGGGTCGCCCGCGGCGCAGAAGGTCTGCCAGTAGCCCTGGATCAGCTCCATGAAGTCATAGTCGGCCCCCACCCAGTGGTAGTCGAAGAAGGGATTGCGTTCGCCCTTGTCCACCCGGCCGAAGACATAGGGCATCTCGGCGCAGTGGGGGCTGCCGGCTGCGTGGCCGCGGGGGGTCTCGTTCTCCTTGGTCATGAGCCAGACGAAGGCCCGGCGGCCGAATTTGCGGCAGAGCTCGCCGATCTTCACGCTGCCCATGAGCATCATGTCGGAGCTGATGGTGGCGATCTGCTTGGCGGCCATGACGCCGTCGGAAGCGGGATACCACTTCTTCATGTCCTCCAGCCTGTCCGGGAAAGCCTCGGCCAGATACGCTTCATATTCCTCCACGGTGAACTTCTCCGGGTCGGCGGAGGGGAATTCCTGGGCGCAGGAGCCGATCATCACATCGAAATCGTTGAATTCCCCGGCCTCCATGATCTCCGCATAGGGCCTGGGCAGGAACTGCCCGTCGATGCAGAAGCTGAAGCCGCCCATCATGCCGGGGCTCCACTTGGAATATTCGTCGAAGAGGTCCCAGGCGTCCCGCTGCCGCAGCTCCTCGATGCTGCCGCAGCCGATGTGCTTCATGAATTCCACGCCCTTGGCCTCGTAGACGCTGCGGTCCTGGGGCTGCATGAAGCCATAGTAAATGGGGCCAGACTCGATGCTGAGGCGCTGGATGAGGCCCTTCATCATGGGGGAAGCCTGCAGGGCCCCGCAGGCCGCCGCACCGCCGCTCTGCCCCGCCACGGTGATCCTTTCCGGGTCCCCGCCGAAGGCGGCGATGTTGTTTTTCACCCACTCACAGGCCTTGCGGATGTCAAAGAGAGCATAGTTGCCGGAGGAGCCCCCCGCCTCCGCCGTCAGGTCCGGGTGGGCGAAGAAGCCGAAGAAGCCCAGACGGTAGTTGATGGTGACCACGATCACATCCCGCCGGGAGGCAAAACCGGAGCCGTCGCACACCACCTCGCAGCCGCTGCCGGCCACCATGCCGCCGCCGTGGACCCAAAGGAACACCGGCAGCTTGTCCTCCGCCGTCTTCGCCGGGCTCCACACATTGAGATAGAGGCAGTCCTCCTCATACTGGGAGGGGGCAAGCATCTGGGGAACGCCGTGGACGTTGGCGGGCATCTCCGGCATTTCCATCACCTGCTGGATGGCAGCGGCGGAATACTGCACCGCCTTGCGCACCCCGCGCCAGCGACCGGGGTCCTGCGGCTGGCGGAAGCGCAGCGCGCCCACGGGAGGGGCCGCGTAAGGGATGCCCTTGAAGATTTTCAGCGCGCCCTCAGTGTAGCCCTGGAGCCAGCCCTGCGCCACCTTGACCTTCGCGTTTTCAAAATTGCCCATGGTTTCCACTCCTTTTCGGTGATTTTCATCTGCCGGTATTTTACGCCCGCCGCCGTCCCGCGTCAAGAAGCGCCGGCCGTGAATACCGATTGCCACGGGGCGGCGGCTGTGATACACTGATCAAAAGACATACTGCGGGAGGGAAGAGAATGAAGTCCAGGTTTTTCACCTCGGAGAAGATCATGGACAACGTGACCATGATCGCGGGCCTGGCGGGGGAGCTGTGCTATCTCGTGGAGGGCAGGGAAAAGGCCCTGCTGGTGGACGGGCTCAGCGGCGCAGGCAGCCTGAAGGCCTTCGTCCGGGAGCTGACGGACATGCCCGTGGAGCTGGTGCTCACCCACAGTCACCCGGACCACATGGGGGCCGCCTTTGAATACGGCAGATGCTTCATCCACCCCGACGATATCCCCGGCCTTTATGAAGCGGGGGACGCGGAGCGGCGCTATGATTTCGTCAGGGCCGGAGCGAAGGATTTCACCCTGCGCATGGAGGACGTGATCCCCTGCGCGCCGGTGCGCACTCTGCCCGTGAGGGACGGATATATCTTCGACCTGGGAGGGAGAAGTCTGGAGGTGATCGCGGTGCCGGGCCATACCTGGGGCCACATCGTCCTGCTGGACCGCTCCGCCCGGGCAGTCTATTCCGGCGACGCGGTGAACTGCAACACCCTCATGTTCCTGGGAGGCACCAGCATTGAGGAGTATCGGGAAAGCCTCCTGCACCTGCAGAGCTTCGAGAGCGCTTACGACGTGCTGTGGGGCGGCCACGGAGGCGTCAGCGTCCCCAAGCGCATCGTGCCGGAGGCCATCGGCCTCTGCGAGGAGATCATGGCGGGTACGGACCAGAAGGCCCCCGGGGAATTCATGGGCCGCACCGCCTTCTATGCCAGAGAAAAGGACGAAGCCTTCCGCCGTTATGACGGGGGCATCGCCAATATCGCCTATTCCACGGATCGGATCTGGAAAAACCAGGTCCCGAGACCCTGAGAAAGGAGTTTGAAATGGCTGTATCAAGCAAACGGTTTTTTGCGGACGTGGTGGTCTGCGGCGGCGGCGTGGCCGGCGCGGCGGCGGCCATCGCGGCGGGAAGGGCGGGCAAGCGCGTCTTCCTGCTGGAATACCGGGAATCCCTGGGGGGATTGGTGACCAACGGCTATATCACCGGCATCGCCGGCTGCATCGACGGCCTTTGCAGGGAGTGGCTGGAAAAGCTGGATGCCGAGGGCCATGCCGCCATGCGGGCGCATCTGCCGGTGGTGGAGCCGGAATACGGGCGCGTCATGCTGGAGCAGATGGTGCTCCAGAGCGGGGCGCGGATCCTCTACGGCACCCATGTGGTGGACGCGGAGAAGGAGGGAGACCGCATCCGCCGGGTGATCGCCTACTGCAAGAGCGGGCGCATCGAGCTGGAGGCGGACGTGTTCATCGACGCCACCGGCGACGCGGACCTGGCCGTGGCGGCAGGCTGCCCCTATGAGGTGGGCAACGCGGAATTCATGGGCCTCAACCAGTCCGTCACCATGGGCTTCAAGCTCTCCTATGTGGACCTGGAGCGCTACTACGCCGCCTCCGCCGCCTTCAAAAACGACCCGGAGTACGACGCCGAATCCCCCAAACATTCCAGCTTCATCGTCCACCAGGAGTATAAGGCCATGGAGAATGGGGACCTGCATGAGCTTTTGAGTCCCGGCTACCTGGTCTACGCCATGCCGGGGGACCGGAAGTGCACCGACGTGACCCTGGACGCCACCCACACCTTCGATTGCCACTGCGACGACGTGGTGGACCTGACGCGGCAGATCGTGGACCAGCACCGGAAGGTCCTCTGGTTCGTGGAGTTCCTGAAGAAGTACATCCCCGGCTTTGAAAAGGCAAAGCTCACCAGCCTGGCCCCCATGAACGGGGTGCGGGAGAGCCGCCGGGTGATCGGGGAATATGCGATGAAGGCGGAGGACATCGCCGCCGCGCGGAAATTCCCCGACGGCATCTGGCAGCATGCGGA
>JAEETX010000078.1 GCA_016286665.1 Oscillospiraceae bacterium | reverse complement strand
CGCGCCCCCCATCGGCACCATCATCGGCGCGGCCTTCCCCTTCATCGTGGCCGCCATCGGCGCCAACCTGGGCTACGCCTACGCCTTCGGCTTCGTGGGCATCATGGCCGTCATCTGCATCATCTGCAACCGGGCCTTCAATCCCCGGGGTATCATCGCCTACGACAACAAGCTGCGCCAGGCTGCCGGCCTGCCGCTGGACGACGAGCTGGAGAAGCGTCTCGTCCGCGAGGGACATTGATCGTTCGCTTCCCCCTTTCATTGTCTGCATAAGGAAAGACCCGCAGGGCTCGGCCCTGCGGGTCTTTCCGTTTGGTAAAGGGTGTGTTTACCGATAATATACGGTCACTGTGCATATTCACGGAGAGTTCCGGGGGAACCCTGCATAATTAGTCATATCGCACAATTGAAGCCCCGTGAGGTATGGAGTAAAATGCAAGATGGGAATCCGAAAACTGAATCAAACGGATCGAGTGTCCGGCGGCTGCGCCGCCGGGAAAGAGGGAATCAGGTGCAAATCCTGAGCGAACCGGTCAATGTAACGGGTATTCCGTCCCCCATACGATCCTCGGATACGGAGCTTGAAGCTTTTTTATCCGGGAATCGTATCGGCGCCATTGTGGGAGACCATGAGAAGGCGGGGACGGGAGCTTGATCCCGAAGTCATGAAACCTGCTCCATCCGGATGCTTGAGTGCAAGCCTCCGAGCTAGGCTGTCTTGAGATGACGTGTGAAGTGCGGCGTGAGGGCCTTTTGGCCGGTCACGTTCGGCTGATTGCATCCAGGGCTCCTTCTTTCCGTTTGATTTGGGAAAGAAAGGAGTTTTTTCATGAAAAGGATCCTTGCGCTGACCCTGGCTCTCCTTCTCTGCCTCGCCCTCTTTGCCGGCTGCGGGGGAGAAACGAAGACAAACCCCACCCCCGCCCCCGGCGGCACGAACACCGCCGCCCCCGCGCCCACGCAGCAGCCCTCCGGCGGCCAGGAAACCCCTGCCCCCACGCAGGCGCCCGCGCCCACCGCTGAGCCTGCGCCGGCGGGCCCCAAGCATGTGGCGAACCTGATCGTCGGCACCACGGCGGCCAACAACACCTTCAACATGACCGGGCAGAAGGACGCCTTCGGCCGCATGAATTACAACGGCCTGACCCAGGGCAACTTCTTCTACCGGGATGAGAACGGCGATATCCAGCCCTATTTCTGCAAGAGCTATGAGATTTCCGACGACGGCACCGTGCTGGACTTCACCTGGCATGAAGGCGCGATCTGGCACGACGGCCAGCCCGTCACCGCCGACGACATCGTCTTCTCCTTCGAATACATGCGGGACGTCAAGAAGGTCGGCAGCCTCTCCAACCTGACCAAGATCGAGATCCTGGGGGACAACGTGGGCCGCCTCACCTTCTCCCACCCGGATGTGTACTACTGGATGAACACCTCCGTCATGAACACCTCCTGCGTCTATGCCAAGCATATCTGGGAGGGCGTGACGGACTACTCCAACGTGACCGGTCCCGAGGCCGCCATCGGCTGCGGCCCCTTCAAGCTGGTGTCCTACGACCTGGATTCCCAGACCTCCGTCTACGAGGTCGTGCCCGAGAATGATTTCCTGGGCGAGATCACCGTGGACAAGGTCACCGTCCAGTCCTACGCCGACCAGGCCTCTCTCATGATGGCCATGGCCAACGGGGAATGCGACGCCTACTACACCTATGCCAGCCCCATCGACGCGACCCTGATCGACACCTTCGCCGGCATGCCCGATCTGGACCTGGGCGAGAGCCCCTTCGCCGGCAGCTATCAGATGCTCTTCGGCTGCAGCCGCGCCCCCGGCGACGACGTGAACTTCCGCCAGGCCATCGCCTACGCCATCGACTATCCCACCGCCGCCGCCACCATCAACGGCGTCTACGGCCAGCCCGCCAACCGGGGCGTGCTGAATCCCTCCATCAAGGGCTTTGACGGCTCCATCGGCATGCTGGAGTACAATCCCGAGACCGCAAAGAGCATGCTGGAGGCCGCGGGCTACAAGGACACCGACGGCGACGGCTGGCGGGAAGCCCCCGACGGCAGCGCCATCGACCTGAGCGTCATCCCCCAGTACAGCTCCAATATGGAGGTCCGCTCCCGCCTGGGCGAGACGGTGGTCGCCTCCCTGAAGGGCGTGGGCGTCAACTGCCACATCGACGAGGAAGCCATCACCAACAGCGAGATCTGGGAGGATAAGGTCACCAAGGAGGATTACGATATCTCCATCACCTTCTGCACCTCCGGCATGTCCTATTCCACGCCCTTCCGCTATATGCTGGCGGAGCTGCGCGAGGGCGACAGCGGCTGGCACTGGGGATCCTATCACAGCCAGGAGCTGAAGGACTGGTATTACGCCATGACCGAGGCCATCAACGACGAGGCCTATCTGGAAAACAGCCGGAAGCTGCAGCACCTGGCGGACGAGGAAATGTTCGCCCTGACCTTCGCCTGGCAGACCTCCTTCTTCCCCTTCCGCACCGATAAGATCGAGAATTGGGGCAACTGGAAGAGCTGGGGCGTCATCAATTCCGAAACCTGGTTCCGCATCACCGCGAAGTAATCAGTCCCGATCCGGGCAGCCCGGTCTCCTGCCGGGCTGCCCGGAAGCCTGGAGGTAGATGCCTTGCTTCTGCATGTGACCAAAAAAGTGGTGATCGCCGTCCTCACCATCTGGCTGATCATCACCATCAGCTTCACGCTGGTCCATACCATGCCCGGCGATCCCATCATCTTCCTCATCGGCGAGGAGGAGTATTACTATCTGATGGACAACGATCCGGCTTATCTGGAAATGCTCATCGAGAAATACGGCCTCAACGACGACCTGGGCACCCAGTACGCCCGCTATATGAAAAGCGTCCTGACCCTGGATTTCGGAGAGTCCTATTCCAATCACAAACCGGTGCTGGAAAACTTCGCCAGCGCCGCCAAGTGGACCCTGCGCCTTTCCGTCCCCACGCTGGTGGTCGCCTGCTTCCTGGGGGCGGTGCTCGGCATCCATGCGGGCATCCATCCCGGCGGGCGCTTCGACCGCATCACCACGCCCGTTTTCCTGGTGCTGAACACGATCCCCTCCAACTGCCTCAGCCTGCTCCTGCTGATCCTCTTGGCCTACAAGCTGAAATGGGTGCCCATCAACGGCATGGTCTCGCCGGGCCTGGAGGGCGCGGCGCGCACCGCCAGCATCCTCCGCCACATGGCGCTGCCGCTGTTCATCCTCATCGTCTTCCGCACCTCCGGGGATTTCATGCTGATGAAGAGCACCGTGAGCCAGATCCGCTCGGAGGAATATGTGCTGACCGCCAGAAGCAAGGGCATCGGGCGGCGGAAGGTGCTGTTCCGCCATGTGCTGAAAAACGCCATGGTGCCCTATTCCACCTCGCTGTGCATGCAGCTGGGCAGCCTGCTCTCCGGCTCCATGATCGTGGAGGTGGTCTTCGGCTGGAAGGGGATGGGGCAGATGATGTACACCGCCGTCTCCAACCGGGATTTCGCCACGGCGCAGTTCTGCTTCCTGCTGTCGGCGGTGTGTGTGGTGCTGTCGAATCTCCTGGGGGACATCGTCAATGCGGCCATCGATCCCCGCATCCGAAGGGAGGTGGGGACGGATGACTAAGCTGCGGCACAACAAGGCCATGCTGGCAGGGCTGATCATCATCGCCTTTTTCGTCCTGGTGGCCCTGTTTGCGGACCTGATCTCGCCCTACGACCCCTCCGCCCTGGGCGTGGCCTATCAGAAGCCCAGCGCCGAGCATCTTCTGGGCACCAACGATCTGGGGCAGGATATTTTCAGCGAAATGATCTACGGCGTCCGGGTCTCCCTGTTCCTGGGCATCTTTTCCGCCCTGATCGTCACCTTTGTGGGTTCCGTCTTCGCCCTCATCGCCGGGTACTACGGCGGGGCGGCGGACCGCGTCATCTGCGCCGTCACGGATATCGCCATGGCCGTGCCCTCTCTGCCCCTGACGCTGCTGCTCATCGCCTATCTGAAAAGCGGCGTGTTCAGCCTGGTGCTGGCCATCAGCATCACCGCCTGGACGGGCACCGCCCGCATCCTCCGCTCCCGGGTCCGCCAGATCTGCCAGCTCCCCTATATCAAGATCGAAAAGACCCTGGGCGTCCGTACGCCGGTCATTCTTTTCAAGCATGTGCTGCCCAATCTCAAGGATATCCTGCTGACCCGCATGGCCCTTTCGGTCTCCGGCGCCATGATGACGGAATCGGGCCTGAGCTTCCTGGGCCTGGGCACCTACGGGCAGAAGAGCTGGGGCAATATCCTGCATTTCGCCTTTTTCCGCAACAGCATCCTCCGGGGCCAGGTCTGGTGGTATCTGCCGCCGATCATCTGCATCTGCATCGCCGTGATGGGCTTTATGCTCGTGGGCTACTACGGGCAGCAGAAGAAAGACTAGGGGGTGGCCGAAGATGGAGGAAACGCACGAGATCCTTCTGCGGGTGGAGGACCTCTCCGTCAGCTTTGAAGGGAAAAACTTCGTTCAGGCCGTGGAGCATGTCTCTCTGGAGGTGCGCGCCGGGGACCGGCTCTGCATCATCGGGGAGACGGGCAGCGGCAAGAGCATCCTGCTCCTGGCGATCCTGCGGCTGCTGAGCCCCACCGCCAAGGTCAGCGGGAAAGCGTTCTACCGGGACAAGGACCTGTTCGCCCTGACGGAAAAGCAGCTGGACGCCATCCGGGGCAGCCGGATCTCCTATGTGCCCCAGGGCTCCGGCAACGGCATGAATCCTCTGCTGAAGGTGGGCTTCCAGGTGGCGGAGCCCATGATCGCCCACCGGGGCATGAAGCGGAAGGAAGCCGAATCGAGGGCGGTGGAGCTGCTCAAAAGCTTCCGCCTGGACCGGGAGGAGACCATCGCGAAGCAGTATCCCTTCACCTACAGCGGCGGGATGCGGCAGCGGGCCCTGATCGCCATGGGCATCAGCGCCGGCGCGGAGGTCCTCTTTGCCGACGAGCCCACCAAGGGCCTGGATGAGACCCGGGTGAAGCTGACGGCGGAGGCCTTCAACGCCCTGGAGGGGAAAACGCTGGTATGCGTGACCCACGACCTGGGCTTTGCCCGCAGCGTGTCCAGCCGCGTTTCGGTCATGTATGCGGCCAACCAGGTGGAGGCCGCTTCGACGGAGGAGCTGTTCCGTAATCCTCTGCACCCCTACACGCGGGACATGCTGGCGGCCATGCCGGAAAACGGCCTGCATTTCCGCCCCGGCTACGCCCCCGCCCACAGCGACGCGGGAACGGCCGGCTGCAAATATGCCCTGCGCTGTGACCGCTGCAGCGAAAAATGCAGGGAAACGCCCCCCCTGTTCGACCTGGGCGGGCATCAGGTGAGGTGCTGGCAATATGCGTGATGTGATCCTGGAGGCCCGCGGCCTCACCAAGCGCTTCCGCAGCAGGGAAGAAGGGAAGCGCAGCTTTACCGCCGTGGATAAAGCTTCCCTGTCCCTCTGCGCGGGGGAGACCCTGGGCCTGCTGGGGGAAAGCGGCAGCGGAAAATCCACCCTGGGGCAGATGCTGGTGGGCCTGATCCGCCCCGACGAGGGGACCATCCTGTACCGGGGGCAGCCCCTTCCGTTCCCCTTCAAGGGCGTGCCCCGGCAGAAGATCCAGATCCTCTTTCAGCATCCGGAGGTCTCCTTCAATCCCCAGCTGACCCTGCGGCAGAGCCTGTCGGAGCCCTTCCGTCTGCGGGGAAAGCCCGTTTCCGACGAGGCGCTGGCAGAGTGCATCAGCCGCTTCGGTCTCTATCCGGAGCACCTGGAGCGGCGTCCCGGCGCCCTTTCCGGCGGCGAGCTGCAGCGGGCCGCCCTGGCGAGGATACTGGTCATGGAGCCGGAGGTCATTCTTCTGGACGAGCCCACCAGCATGCTGGACGTGATCACCCAGGCCCAGATCGTGGACTTCCTTCGACGTTACCGGGAGGAGCACGGCACCAGCTATCTGTTCATCACCCACAGCACCAGCCTGGCGGAGCAGGTCTGTCACCGGATCATCCATATCCGGGCGGGCGTGCTGGCGGAAGAAGAAGTCCCCGAAAGAAAAGGAGGAGAAGCAAATGAAAAAGATCGCCATCCTGTCCTGTCTGAATTCCAATAAGGTCTGCGCGGGCTGCGCCTGCCTCAGCGCGTTCAATCAGCGCATCCGCTCCTTCGCCCCCTACGCGGGGGAGGAGCTGGAGCTGACGGCCTTCATGCGCTGCTCCAGCTGCGTCAAGGACGCCGACCCCATGGAGGACCCCGGCTTCACGGAGAAGCTGGAGCGCCTGGTGCAGGAGGGCACCGAGATCCTCCATATCGGCATCTGCGCCGGGAAGACGGAGGCGGAGGGATGTCCTGGCATGCTGAAAATGGTCAAGGCCTTCCGGGATAAGGGCGTCCGGGTCGTCTGGGGCACCCACGGGAAATGATCCGGCTCTGAAAAACGAAAACGCTCCGTCTGCGGCGTTCCAACCGCCCGGACGGAGCGTTTTTCCCTGTTGAAATCTATTCGTACACGCTGCGGAAGGCGCGGAAGGTCTTCTCCATCCCGTCTTTGAAGGGCGTGTAACGCACTCCCAGCAGGCGGGTGATCCTTTCCCCGGAAAAGAGCTCGCTTTCCTCCGCCGTCAGGGGGAAGGGAAGGGGGACCCCTTCCCGGAGGGATTCCTCCACCGTCAGGCTGCGGGTGGTAAAGGGCCGGTCGCTGACAAGCCTCAGCGTCTCGATGAAGCCAGGGTAATCCAGCACCTCCGGGGCGGCCAGGTTGAAGGCCCGGCCTGCGGCGGCGCTTTGGCGGACGCATTCCATGATCGCCTCCGCCGCGTCCTTCACATAGACCGTCTGGAAGCGTCCTTCGGCGTCGGAGGGAACGGGCAGCGGCTCCCCCTTCACCGCTTTTTCGATGTACCAGGATTCCCTGGGGGCGTAGTTGTAGGGCCCGTAAATAAAGGCCGGGCGGAGGATGACGGTTTCCATGCTTCGGCCTGCGCAGCTCACGGCGAGCTCCGCTTCCAGCAGCCGCTTGTTCCAGGTGTATTCCGCCGCCGCGCCGGAGCCGGGCGCTTCCATCAGCGGGGAGTCCTCCGTTTTTACATCGGGGGAGCGGGCATAGACGTCCGCCGTGCTGACGAGGATATAGCGCTTCGCTTTTCCCGGCAGGTTTGCAAGGAGGGAAGCGATATCGCCGGGACTGTAGGCGCACAGGTCCACGACGGCGTCGTAGTCCGCTTTCGGAAGCTGAGAGAGGCCGACGGGATCATGCCGGTCGCAGCGGAATTCCCGCAGCCCCGGCAGATGGGTCATGGGGTAGCGGCCACGGTTGATCAGCGTAAGCTCGAATTCCCCGGTGCGGGAGGCCAGAGTGCAGAAAATGCGCCCCAGGAAATAACTGCCGCCGATCACAAGCACCTTATAAGACATGACAAGTCCTCCTTTGTGCTTCCATTATACCGGAATTCCCGCCGCAGGACAACAGGACAAGGCGTTTTTCCGGGCATCAACTGTGGAACTCCCGGTGTCAACTGTTGGTTGTTTGACACATCGGATATTTCCGGTTATAATACATCCAAACAAAGAGGGGAGGACATGGGAGATGGCGGGAGACGACAGGAAAAGCGGCGGCATGTTCGACGACGAGCCGAAGGAGGTAAAGAAGACCTACCACGGGATGTTCGAGGAGGACCGGACCGCCCATAAAATGACGCCCAAGAAGGAGAAGACCATCGCGATCATTGTCATCATCGTGGCTTTGATCGTCGTCGTGGTCTGGTTCCTGTTGTCGCGGAAGTGGCGGAAGGACGTGTACCGGCGCTTTATGTCCGCGCCCCGCGATCCCCGGCAGGCGGTCTGCCTGTGCGAGGCCCCTGTGGCAGATATTCCCCTGCTCTGAGGTCGAAATCAGATATCATCACGCGGAAGGTCCCGAAAAGGGGGCCTTCCGCGTTCTTTGTTTTGACGGGGAGGCAAAAGCGCGGTACAATGGGGGAAAACACGAAAGGAGCCTTCGCCATGGAACTGGATTACCGCGTGATCGACAAGCTGGGGCTGGAATTGCCCCCCATCGGCGTCTTTTATGACCTTTTCCGGCCGGAGGGGATCGAGCCGCTGGACGAGAGCATCGAAAAATCCCTCTGCGAGATCCTTCGCTATGCCCAGGAGACGGAAAAGCCCTTTTATTTCTCCGACAAGAACAAGGAGACCTGCGTGGGCAAGATCATGGTGGGGATGGATTCCTTCCCGCCCTCCGCGGAGAGCGGGCAGATCGGGCCGCGGCTGGGGGTCTTCGACGAGGCAAGGTGCAACGCAAGGCTCTATTACAGCGTGAAAAGGCTGCCCTGCGGCTCGGTGAACTACGTCTCCTTCGTCCCCTACAAGCAGCTGAAGAAGGCGCCGGACGTGCTGGTCTTCACCGGCACCGCCGCCCAGCTGGAGCCGGTGCTGCGGGCGGCAGCCTACTCCACCGGGGAGGGCTACCACTCCGAATCCACCCCCGTCATGGGCTGCAGCTGGTTCCTGGTCTATCCCTATATGACGGGGAAGATCAATTTCGTGGTGCCGGCCTTCATCCACGGCCCCCACGGGCGGCAGCTCTGGCCCAGCGACACGGTGGTGGTCTCCGTGCCCTACCAGTGGACGCCCACGGTGCTGACGAACCTGAAGGAAATGCCCCTGGAGCTCCACGGCCATACGAGCAGGGAAGCCTACTACGCCGAATTCGGCGGCATTCTGGCGGACCTGGACCGGAAAATGCAAAACCCCTGAACTTTTCGCAAATATTCTTCCCTTCCCCCCTTAAAATGGGATAACTTCTATGCTATAATCTTTTCAGAAAAGCTTTTAAGATACTGACGAAGGAGGTCGAACAATGGGAACCTGGCATGATTACCTGAACGAGACCGGCACGCCGCCGGAATGGCCCTATCCCATCAAATTCGGTGAGGAGACGGAGATGGAAGCCGACGTGCTGGTGCTGGGCGGCGGCATCGCCGGCTGCTGGGCCGCCATCACCGCGGCGCGGCACGGGGCGAAGGTGGTCCTCATGGAGAAGGGCGATGTGAAACGCTCCGGCTCCGGCGGCCCCGGCTGCGACCACTGGTGCAATGTCCCCGGCAACCCCCTCAGCCGCATGGCCCCCGACGACTGGGCCATTCAGGAGATGGAGGCCCTGGGGGATTTCTCCAACGGCATCGGCATCCAGATCCAGTGCCGCGAGGACTTCGATACCCTGCTGGAGATGGAGCAGATGGGCGGCAAGATCCGGGACACGGACGATGAGTTCGTGGGCGCGGAGGGCCGGGACGACAAGACGAAGTTTATGGTATCCCCCCGCTACACCCGCCACGCGGGCTACCTGGCCCAGCCGGGCTGGGACCAGCCGGGCTTCAATCCCCCGGAGAACCGCTATAACATGACGCTGCGCATCTGGGGCAGCACCTTCAAGCCCATCCTGAAAAAGGAATGCCTCAAGCAGGGCGTCAAGGTGCTGGACCGGGTCATGGCCACCAGCCTCCTCAACGAGGACGGGGTCCAGGGCAAGCGCGTCGTGGGGGCCACGGGCATCAACGCCCGCACCGGCGAATTCATCATCGTCAAGGCCAAGGCCACCGTTATGGCCACCGCCGGCTCCGGCAGCCTCTGGATGATGGATATGGAGCACGGCGGCTATTCCTCCATGTTCTCCCGCAATGAGAGCGGCGACAGCTCCACCATGGCCTTCCGCGCCGGGGCGAAGCTCACCATGATGGAGGGCTCCAACCCCTACCGCATCGCCACGGGCCTCAAGCACAAGTGGTACACCGGCGGCAGCGACGCCAGCTATGAGAATGTTCCCCTGGTGGACGCCAACAACAAGGTGCTGCCCGTGCCCACCCAGAGCTGGGCCGACGGCGGGGCCATGTTCACCTACGCCGGCCCCATGAAGGACCGCGTCCAGGAGGGCATCGAAAGCGGGGAATTCGAGCTGCCCTTCTACGGGGATTTCGCCGGCATGAAGAAGGAGGAATCCAACGCCACCTGGAACCTGATGCTCAATGAGGAATCCACCACCAAGATCATGGTCAAGACCATGACCGAGGGTGGCTTCGATCCCACCAAGGATCAGATCATGGACTACAGTTTCCAGGAGCTGCAGCCCAACGAGAATTTCCGGGACGCTGCCCGCGGCGGCGGCATCCTCGTCGACTGGGACCTGAAATCCAGCCTGGACGGGCTCTATGCGGCGGGCACCGCCACCTTCTCTCCCGAGGACCACAGCTATGCCGCCGCCACCGGGCGCTATGCGGGGCGCAAGGCCGCCGCCTACGCCAAGGGGACGGGAGCCGGAAAGGTGAGCCGGGAGCAGATCGATCAGGAGAAGGAGCGGGTCCTTGCTCCCACCAAGCGCACCGGCGGCATCGAATGGAAGGAACTGCACAACGGCCTCAGCCGCGTCATGCAGTATTATGTGGGCGCTTACCGCAGCGAGAAGCTCTACGACCTGGCCCTGGAGGAGATCAAGCGCATCGAGGAGAACGCGGTGCCGCAGCTCTATGCCCTGGACCCCCACAAGCTCATGCGCTCCCTGGAGGATCTGAGCATGATCGAGCATGCGAAGATCATCATTCAGGCCATGAAGGAGCGGCGCCTCACCAGCGCCAAGCTGGGCGTGAAGCGCCTGGATTATCCCAACGGCGATCCCGAGGAGGAGAAGAACTACCTCCTGCTCCGCCAGGAGAACGGAGAGACCAAATTCGAGCGCCTGCCCATCCGCTTCTGGGGCAACATGAAGGAGCAGTACGAGGCCCACAATCAGGATTACACCGGCGTGTGGAAGCCGGAAAACTGAGGAAGGAGGACTTAACAGATGGAAAAGAAAGTGTATGCCATCCCCAATGTGCAGACTCCCAGCGTGCCTGTGCGCATCAATCCCGACAAGTGCGTCGGCTGCAACACCTGCGTGGAGACCTGCCAGATCGACGTGTTCATCCCCAATCCGGTCAAGGGCAAGCCCCCCATCCTCCTGCATCCGGAGGAATGCTGGTACTGCGGCTGCTGCGCCACCGACTGTCCCACCCCCGGGGCCATGGAATTCAACTGGCCCCTGCCCCTGAAGCCCCGCTGGCGCACCAAGGCCACCGGCGAAGTGCATCAGCTGAAATAAATCAAATCGCATCCGCTTCGCTGGGTTGCGATTTGAGAAGGATCGCACTCCGCTACCCGCACTCGCTTCGCTCGCACAGTCCGCTCCGTGAGAGGTATTTTTCGCCACATACATGCTGCGGCGAAAAACGATTCCAACCTTCTTCGCGCCTGCGGGCGCGAACTCTGCGAGGCTTTGACGAATGATCGCAGCGCCGCAGGGCTTTCCCTGCGGCGCTGTCAGAAAGAAAAGGAGCCGGCAATATGAGCGTCGAGACCTATCCCCATCTTTTCCAGCCGATCCGCATCGGCAAAACCATCTTCCGCAACCGCATCTTCGCCGCCCCCAACGGCTGCCAGTATCTGGACGGGCGGAACGGCCCCTCTCCCGACGGCGTGGCCTTCTTTGAGCGCAAGGCCCTGGGGGGCTTCGCGTCGGTGACCCTGGGGGAGTGCATCGTGGACCGGAAGACCGGTCAGTCCCACGATTATCAGATCCTACTGGACGACCACAAGAATCTCCCCGCCCTGAGCGCCATGGCCACCGCCATCTCCCGCCACGGGGCTGTGGCCGGCGTCCAGCTGCAGCACTGCGGCATGTATTCCCACCTGGTCTATGAAAAGGGCGGACAGCTCCTGGGGCCGGTGGATACCGTGGTGCCCGACGTGCATCACACCAACAACGACGGCCACGAGGTGGCCATGTCCCCCGACGGGCTCAGGCATGTGCGGGGCATGACGGAGGAGGAGATCGAAAACCTGATCCGCGCCTTCGGCAAGGCCGCCGCCTTCGTCAAGCAGTGCGGCTTCGGCATGGTGATGATCCACGCCGGCCACGGCTGGGGCCTTGCGCAGTTCATCTCCAAATATGTGAATACCCGGAAGGACCGCTGGGGCGGCCCGGAGCTGGAAAACCGCATGCGCTTGCCCCTGGCGGTGATCGAAAGCGTGCGGAAGGCCGTGGGCCCCGGCTTCCCCATCGAGGTGCGCATCAGCGGCGCAGAGTGCATCGACGCCGGCTATGATATCGACGAGGGCGTCGCCATCGCCAAGATGCTGGACGGGAAAGCGGACATCATCCACGTCTCCGCCGGGCACCACGAGTCCGATTATGCCGCCACCATCACCCACCCCGGCATGTTCCAGGAGGACGGCTGCAACGTGCATTACGCCGCCGAGATCAAAAAGCACGTTTCCGCCCCGGTAGCCACGGTCGGCGCTCTGACGGAGCCGGCGCTGCTGGAGGAGATCATCGCCTCCGGCAAGGCGGACATCGTGGACCTGGGCCGCCAGAGCCTGGCGGACCCGGATCTGCCCCTGAAGGCAAGGCTGGGCAAAACGGAGGATATCGACGTGTGCATGCGCTGCTGCGCCTGCTTCAGCAATTCCACCCGCACCCGCCGCCGGGCCTGCGCCATCAATCCCGCCACCGGCCATGAGCTGGAGGAGCAGTTCACTAGGCCTCCTGCGGTGAAGAAAAAGGTCCTGGTGGCCGGGGGCGGCATCGCGGGCATGCAGGCGGCCCTCACCGCCGCACAGCGGGGCCACCAGGTCGTCCTTTGCGAGGCCTCCGATTCCCTGGGCGGCGTGCTGAAATGCGAGGCTATGGTGCCCTTCAAGAAGCGCCTGGGCGAATACCTGGAGCGGCAGGCGCGCCGGGTCCGGGCCGCCGGGGTCGACGTCCGGCTGGGCACGAAGGTGACGCCGGAGCTGGCCCGCAGCCTGCAGCCCGACGCCATTGTGGCCGCCCTGGGGGCAAAGCCCGTGAAGCCCCCCATCCCCGGCATCGACGGAGAGAACGTCTTCGGCGCGGAATATGTCTATACCCATCCGGAGGTCGTCGGGCAGCGGGTGCAGATCCTGGGCGGCGGCCTGGTGGGCATCGAGCTGGGCATCTTCCTGTCGCAGCTGGGCCGGGAGGTCGGCCTCATCGAAATGCTGCCCGAGCTTAACGACGGGGGCAACATGGTCCACATGAACAATCTGCGCGTCCAGATCCAGCAGCGGAAGATCGGCGTTGCCCTCGGCACCAAAGCCCTTGCCATCCGTCCCGACGGGGTGGAGGCGGAGGACGCCGATGGCAGGCGGTTCTTCCCGGCGGACACGGTGATCTACGCCGTGGGGCAGAAGCCCCTCAGCGACGAGGCCGTCGCCCTCAGCGCCTGCGCGCCGGAATTCTATCTTGTGGGGGACTGCCTCTCCGCCCGGAGCGTCCTGGCCGCCACCACGGAAGCCTACAACGCCGCCCGGGATATCGGGAGGATATGAGCGTCCTTATTCGCAGGAATCGCCCGCATCCGCGTCAACGCGAATGTTCGCAGATTCCGGCGAAACGTCCTTTCCAAAACGGAAGGCGAGCTTCCGTTTTGGTTTGGGAGAGAAGTTATGGCAACACCGCATAATTCCCAGCACGCATCTTGCTTGCATCATGTTCCGTCATATTGCCCGAAAATCTTGGCCAATACAGGAAGTATTCCCCGCGATTTTCAGACAATCTGACGAAAATTCTGACTGCGCAATCTGCGCACCAGAATT
>JAEETX010000077.1 GCA_016286665.1 Oscillospiraceae bacterium | reverse complement strand
TTCATCGACGCCGAGGGGGAAGCCGGGCAGCTGGAAAAAGCCGACCTTGAGCTCACGAAGATCGGCTATCTCCAGACGGATAAAAGTGAAAACGGCGTCGTCCTGCTGGAATTCATGCTGCCGGATGTTCCGGGCAGCGTGACGGAGGTCCTTCGGCTGATCCACGGCTATCGCCTGAATATTTCCTACATCAGTTCCCAGGAAAACGGCAGCGCGTACCAGGCCTTCAAAATGGGCCTGTTCGTGGACCGGGAGGAAACGCTGACGGCCTTCCTGAAGGAAGCGCAGGAGCTTTGCCCGGTCCGGGTGCTGGATTACAACCGCTCGGAGCGGGTGTTCGACAACAGCATTTTCTATCAGTCCTTCGTTTCGGCCCTGATGCAGCTGACCGGCCTTCCGGAAGAAAAGCGGGATACCCTGCTGGTGAATTCCAACCTGGTGATGCAGTTGCTGGACGAAAACGGCCTGCCGCCCTCCAAGACCTTCGAGAGCATCAGCCGCTTTGCGGAGCTTCTTTCCAAGTGCCGGGGAGAAGCCTTCGAGCCGCGGATCACGGAGCACAAGGTCGGGGAGAATACCAAAATCATCCTGATCGAGCCCCCCTGCGGCAGCAATACGGCGATCCTGCAAAGCGGGGAGGAAACGCTGTTCATCGACTGCGGCTATGCGCTCTACGAGGAGGAAATGCTCCGCATCTTCCGCAGACTGCTGCCCGGCTGGGAGAAAATGAAAAAGCGCATCTTCATCACCCACGCGGATGTGGATCACTGCGGCCTGCTGCCTCTGTTCGACGAGGTGCTGGCGACGCGGAAAACCATGGACTGTCTGGTGCTGGAAGCGAGGGGAGAAAACGGATACCGGGAGCAAAACCCGCTCCACAGGCCGTATGTGAATATCTGCAAGGCCCTGACCTGTTATCGCCCGCCCGCGCCGGAACGGATCACGGCCCTCTGGGATGTGCAGGGTGAGCAGACCCAGCCCCTGGAGCAGGCAGGCTTCTTTGACTTCGGGGAACTGCACTTTGAGGTCTATCAGGGCAAGGGCGGCCATCTGCCGGGTGAGGCGGTGCTCATCGACTACGCCCGCCACGTGGCTTTCACCGGCGACATCTACGTCAATATGCACGGCATGACACGGGAACAGGCGGAGTACAACAAGTATGCTCCCGTGCTGATGACCAGCGTGGATACGGACCCGGCTCTCTGCGCCACGGAGCGCAGTGCGATCCTGCAAAGACTGGGTCCGGGGGAATGGAAGATCTTCGGCGCTCACGGGATGATGAAGGAATTCAGCATTCGGGTGGAGTAGTGCGGATGCAGCTTGATCCGTTATACTTTTTGCGCATTACCGATTGACAACACTCCCGATCCGGTATAACATGAAACCAAGGAGACAACGACGTCTTCCGGGCAGCCTTGCCCGGCCGTCGCTGTCTCCTTTTTTGGTCAGTTGGGTCCATACATTTGACGGGAGGTGCCGTATGGCAGCGTTTGATAGGATCGAATCCGGGATACCTTCCATGGACAAGGCCCTGGACAGCATCCGCATGGGGGACAACGTGGTGTGGCGGGTGTCCTCGCTCGCGGAATTCCAGGAATTCGCCCGCCCCTTCGCCCAGCAGGCGATCCGTGACGGCAGGAATCTGATCTATGTCCGCTTCGCGGAACATGAGCCTGTCCTGGAGGAGATGGAGGGGCTGAAGATCGTGAAGATGAAGCTGAGCCATCTGTTTGAGACCTTCACCATCGACGTCCATAACCTGATCGAGCGGGAGGGAAGAGACGCTTTTTATGTCTTCGACTGTCTCTCCGAGCTGGAGGAGGCCTGGGCAACGGACCTGCTCATGGGAGACTTTTTCCACCTGACCTGCCCGTTCCTGTTCCAGCTGGACACCGTAGCATTCTTCCCGGTCCTTCGGGGCAGACATTCCTTTGAGGCCATTGAGACGATCCGGAACACGACCCAGCTGTTCCTGGATGTATTCCCATGTGAGCCCGGCGAAGGCGCGGAGGAGCTCTATGTGCGGCCCATCAAGGTTTGGCGGCGCTCATCGCCCACCATGTTCCAGCCCCACAGCTACCGCCGGGAGACCGGGGAATTCCGTCCCCTGTCGGAGAGCGTGGAGATGAGCCGATATTATGGGCAGGTCAATCTGGCCTCGGCGAAGAACGCGGACCAGAACGTGGACAGCTGGGAACGGTTCTTCCAGCGCACGCGGGTGAAATACGAAAACGGCCTGGACGTCACGGAGGAATGCGGCAGGATCTGCGACATCATGCTCACCCGTGACCCCCGGATGCGGCAGCTCATCAAGCAGAACTTCAAGCCCCAGGACTACTTCGACGTCCACGCCCGCATGATCGGCACCGGGATGATCGGGGGCAAAGCCTGCGGTATGCTCCTATCCAGGAAGATCACGGAGAATCGGCGCCCGGACATCTTCTCCCGCATCGAGCCTCACGATTCCTTCTACATCGGCTCCGACGTCTTTTATTCCTATATCGTGGACAACGGCTTCTGGGATCTGAAGATCGAACAGAAAACGGAGGCGGGCTACTTCGCCCTGGCGGAAAGCATCTCCGAAAAGATCATGCAGGGGAAGTTTTCCGAGGGGATGGAGCGCTCTTTCCGTGCGCTGCTGGACTATTATGGCAGCGACCCCGTGATCGTGCGGTCCAGTTCTATCCTGGAGGATGGCTTCGGCAATGCCTTTGCCGGGAAATACGAGTCTGTCTTCTGCGCCAGCACCGGGGATATGGAAGAGCGGCTCCGGGTTTTTGAACAGGCGATCCGGACCGTTTACGCCAGCTCCGTGGGCTTGTCCGCCCTGGATTACCGGAAACGCCGGGGTTTGGAGCAGATGGACGAACAGATGGCCCTGCTGGTGCAGAGAGTGTCCGGATCCCGGCATGGCGACCTGTTCATGCCCTGCGCTGCCGGTGTCGGCTATTCCATGAGCCCCTACCGTATGGGGGTGGAACACCCGGAGGCGGGGATGCTCCGTCTCGTTGCCGGGCTGGGGACCGCCGCAGTAGACCGCACCACCGGCTCCTATCCCCGCATCGTGTCCCTGGACGCGCCCACCCGATTCCTGCTGAACTCCACAGCCCACCGGTTCCAGTATTCCCAAAGCCTTATCGACGGCGTCTGCGCTTCCACCGGAAAGGTAGAGAGCCTGCCCTCGGAGGAAGTGCGGCCGCAGCTTCCGTCCTATCAGCAGCACCTGCTTTTCACCCATGACTGGCAGGCAGAGAACTGGTTCCGGGAGCGGGGGAGGAGCAAGACGATCCTCTATACCTCCTGCGACGGGCTGGTGCAGAATGCACAGCTGATGGCGGATATGCGGGATATCCTGGCCCTCCTCCAGGCGCAGTACGAATACCCGGTGGATATCGAGTATACGATCAATGTGTCGCCGGAGGGGAAGTATGTCGTCGATCTGCTCCAATGCCGCCCGCTCCAGATGTCCAGCGAGGGGGAAGCCGTCACCTTCCCGGAGGAGAGACAGTATGACCGGGTCCTGGTGGAGACGAAAGGCGTGTCCATGGGTTTTTCCCGGCATCTCAGCATCGACGTGCTGGTGTATATCGACGCCATCGCCTATTACCAGATGCCCTACTCCGACAAATACAAGGTGCGCAACGCCCTGTCCGCGATCAACTGGAAGCTCCGCGGTCAGAACAAGCGGATGCTGCTGATCACACCCGGCCGGATCTGCACATCTTCGCCCGAACTGGGCGTGCCCTCCTCCTTCGCGGATATCAGCGAGTTCGATGCGATCCTGGAGGTGTCCGAGACCCAGGCGGGCTACGTCCCCGAACTCAGCTACGGGAGCCATATCTTCCAGGATCTGGTGGAAGCGGGCATCCTCTATTCTGCCGTTTTTGAAGAGGCCAGCACTCTTCATTTTGACCGGGAATATATGAAGTCGGCGCCGAACGCCCTGGCTTCCTACGCAGAATCCCCGGAGGAACTGGAAAGCATCGTATACATGCGGGAAGGCGGGGAGGAGAAGATCGAACTGTATTATGACATGACAACCGAGCATCTTCTGATCACCGCAGGGAAAGGGGACCGATGATGACCGGAACGCTGGTGAGGCGGCTTTGCCGCCGTCGTCTCTGAGCGCCTTTTGGGGAGGAACGCATGGACCATGAAAAACCATCTTGTTTCCGTCGCGGCGGCGGTGCCCCGGCTGAGGGTGGGCGACATAGATTTCAACACAAAGCAGATCACGGAAATGATCGCCTCGCTCCCGGACTGCGGTCTGGTGGTGTTTCCGGAACTGTCCGTGACCGGGTATACCGGCGCAGATCTGTTTCAGAGCGAGCTGCTCCTGCAAAAGGCGCAGGAAGCCCTCCTGCAAATTGCCGAGGCAACGAAGCCGGCGGGTTTGACGGCAGTGGTCGGAGCGCCCGTCCGCTTCGGGAACAGCCTGTATAACTGCGGGGCGGTCCTTTCCCAGGGAAAGGTGAAAGCGCTGATCCCCAAGGCATACCTGCCCAATTATTCGGAGTTCTACGAATGCAGGTGGTTCGCATCCGGGCGGGGGCTGAACGGGAAAACCGTCCGTATGGGGGGAGAGGACATTCCTTTCGGTATGGATATCCTGGCTGCGGACGACGATACCGGCGCCGTGCTCGGCGTGGAACTGTGCGAGGACCTGTGGGTGCCGGATAAACCGAGCACCCACCTGGCGCTGGCCGGAGCCAATATCATCGGGAATCTTTCCGCATCGGATGAACTGATCGGCAAGCAGGAGTACCGGTCTCAGTTGGTAGGACAGCAAAGCGGGAGCTGCTATTGCGCTTATGTCTATGCGTCTGCCGGGACGCAGGAGAGCAGTACGGACCTGGTATTCTCCGGGCATGCGATCATTGCCCAGAGCGGGAGCATCCTGGGGGAGACGATATTTCCCGGCGAAGAGCATATCGAAAAGGCCCTGATCGATCTGGGCTGTATGATGCACGACCGGAGAAGGCAGAATACCTTCGAAAACACGGGCGGTTCAGATTATCGAAGGATCCCCGTAAGGATTCAGACCGCCGGTGCGCAGGAAACCGACATCGAGGAACTGGCGGGGATCCTGAATCGGCATCAGTATCCCGTTGCCAGGAATCCTTTTGTGCCGGCGGACGACAGTGCAAGAGACTCGCGGTGCCGCAGGATCCTGCAGATCCAGGCGAATGGCCTTGCAACACGGGTGCGGGCAACGGGGATCGCCAATCTGGTCATCGGGATTTCGGGAGGCCTGGATTCAACGCTGGCATTGCTGGTGTGTGCAGAAGCCAAAAAGCTGGTCCCGGATATCCGCGTCATCGCCTACACGATGCCGAACCGAGGGAACACATCTGAACGCACGCATGAGAACGCCCGTCGGCTGATGGCGCTCCTTGCGGATGAGGCCCATGAGATCCCGATCCGGGAAGGCGTCGAGCTTCATCTGAGGCAGTTGGGGCATGAGCTGATCTATCAGGGAGAAGGCGATGTGGCCTATGAGAATGCGCAGGCGCGGATGCGGACGTATCTGCTGATGGACGCCGCAAATATGAGTAACGGTTTGGTGGTAGGAACGGGCGATCTGTCCGAACTGGCCCTGGGATGGTGTACCTATAATGGAGACCACATGTCCATGTATGCGGTGAATGCTTCCGTGCCGAAGACATTGGTGCGTTTCATATGTCAGGCCTATGCAGAGATCTGCGGGAACCGGGAACTCAGAAAAGTCCTGCTGTCTGTCTGCAATACGCCGATCACACCCGAACTTACGCCGAATAACGATGGGAAGATCGCCCAGAAAACGGAAGAAAAGATCGGGAAATATGACCTGAATGATTTTTTCCTGTTCTATACGCTGCGGTACGGATTTGAACCCGCACGGACGGCGGCTTATGCGCTCCGGGCATATCCGGAGCTGTCCCCGGAAGAGGTGAGGACGGCGGCCCGAAACTTCTTCAGGCGGTTCTTTACGCAGCAATTCAAGCGAAGCTGTCTGCCGGATGGCCCGAAAGTCGGCTCCGTCTCCCTTTCTCCGAGAGGGGACTGGCGCATGCCCAGCGATGCTTCGGCATCCCTGTGGCTGAGCGATTTAAGGCAGCAAGTGCCGGATTGCCATGAGAAGGACTGATTCGGCTGCCAGGGGCGGGGATTCCCGGCCCTGGCAGCCCCTTGCTGTCTTGGCAGGAAATCCAGGCAAATCCTTACTTGGGGCCCCTGAACGCAAAGACCGGATAGACGGTGTCGGATTTGTTGGAAAAGGCCGTTTCTCTCGATGGCGTGTACCTTCGCCGCGCCGCTGCGGGATTGCCTTAATAGCAGCAGGGCGCATCATGCAAAAGACATATAGGCTCGGCTGGCAGCCGATTCCTCGCCTCAGGTCAAGGGAGACGGAGAGAGGAAAGCCCGGAGGCCTGACGTCTGCAGGGCCGACGTCGGGCTCAGAAGCGGAAATCCCGCCGGTTGGAAGCCCGGATCTCCCGGATGTTCTGCTCCGCGATGCCGCGGACCTTCTCCTTCGGGATGCGCTTCAATTCTTCTTCGATCATCCGGTACCCAAGCTCCTTCGTCTCCGGACCGGCGTAATCCTCCAGGTATTCCGCAAGGGTCATCAGCGCGTTGGGATGGCAGCAGTTCAGGATCTGGCCATTCTTGCACAGGGACATGAAGCGGTCCCCGGTCCGGCCCTCCCGGTAGCAGGCGGTGCAGAAGGAGGGGATGTGTCCGCTTTCCATGAGCCAGCGCACCACTTCATCCAGGGTCCGCTGGTCGGAAACGTCGAACTGCTCCGTGTCGTGGGGGCGCTGGGCTTCGGTGTAGCCGCCCACGGAGGTGCGGGATGCGCCGCTGATCTGGGAGATGCCCACCTGCAGCATCCGCTGCCGCACCTGCTCGCTTTCCCGGGTGGAAATGATCATGCCGGTGTAGGGCACCGCTAGGCGGATGCAGGCCGCCAGCTTGATGAAGGTCTCGTCGTCAATGCCATTGTCGAAGGCGGAGGGGTCAATATCATCCGCCTTTTTGACTCGGGGGACGCTGATGGTGTGGGGCCCCACGCCGTGCACCGCCTCCAGATGCTCCGCGTGCATCAGAAGGCCGGCGAATTCATACTTATACAGCTCCAGGCCGAAGAGGACCCCCAGGCCCACGTCGTCGATCCCGCCCTCCATGGCCCGATCCATGGCCTCCGTGTGGTAGGCGTAGTCGTGCTTGGGACCGGTGGGGTGGAGCTCCTCGTAGCTCCTGCGGTGATAGGTTTCCTGGAAGAGAATGTAGGTGCCGATCCCGGCCTCTTTCAGCTTCCGGTAGTTCTCCACCGTGGTGGCGGCGATGTTGACGTTCACCCGCCGGATATCCCCGTTTTTGTGATGTACACTGTAAATGGTGTTGACGCAGTCCAGGATGTACTCAATGGGGTTATGCACCGGGTCCTCCCCCGCCTCGATGGCAAGGCGCTTATGCCCCATGTCCTGCAGGGCGATCACCTCCGCCCGAACCTCCTCCTGGGTCAGCTTCTTCCGGGGAATATGCTTGTTCTTCAGGTGGTAGGGGCAGTAGACGCAGCCATTGACGCAGTAGTTGCTCAGATACAGGGGCGCGAATATCACGATGCGGTTGCCGTAGAAGGCCAGCTTGATCTCCTCCGCGATCTCGTACATCCGCGCAACCTTCTCCGGGATCTCGCAGGCCAGCAGCACCGAGGCCTCACGATGGGTGAGTCCCGCGCACACGCAGCCGGTCTCCGTCTTTTTCGGCCGGGCTTTCTCCAGGAGCCGGTCGATCAGCTCCACGTCGTTCTTGTGCGTCTCCGCGTAGGCCAGTGTTTCCAGGATCTCCCCGTCGTTGATGAATTCGTCCGCTTTCATGGACTGGGGATCGTAAACTGCCATTTTCTTTTCCTCCTTATATATTCGGGATATCCGGGCGAACGTCCCCGCGGCCCTCGGTCAGCCGATACCCGATCTCACGCATGCGCCGGTCAAGACAGCGGAGGCATTGGGCCGATTCTTCACCCGTACAGATCTTATTGTCATAGAGCTCATACTGCTTGCGCACCCCCACGGGGGAGAGGTTGGGCATGACCACGTTGGCTCCGGCCAGGATCCCGGCTTCCCGCCCCCGGGGATCGACGGTGCCCAGTGCCGTCGTCGCCGGCAGCAGCACCGGCGGCCAGATCAGGCGGATCACGGAGAGCAGGTAGCAGGTCAGCTCCACCGTCCCGGCGGGCTCGTCCCGAAAGGGCGTCTCATGGTGGGGGATGAAAGGGCCGATGCCGCACATGTCCGGCTTGAACCCCTCGATGAATTTCAGGTCCCTTGCCAGCTCCCGGGCGGTCTGTCCGGGAGAGCCCACCATAAAGCCGCAGCCCACCTGATAGCCGATGTCCCGCAGCTCCCGCAGACACTGCATCCGATGCTCCCAGGACATCTCAGGGGGATGCAGGCGGACATAGTGCGCTTTGTCCGCGGTCTCATGCCGCAGGAGATACCGCTCCGCCCCCGCGTCGAACAGGGCCTGATAGCTCTCCCGGCTCCGTTCCCCCATGGAAAGGGTCACCGCGCAGCCCGGACAGCGCCGCCTGATCTCCCGGACGATATTCCCCAGCACCTCGTCGGTATAGAAGGCGTCCTCGCCCCCCTGGAGCACGAAAGTGCGGAAGCCCAGCCGGAAGCCTTCCTCCGCGCTCGCGATGATCTCCTCCCCGCTGAGGCGGTAGCGCCGGAGCGCCCGGTTGGAGCGGCGAAGTCCGCAGTAGAGGCAGTCGTTTTTGCAAATATTGCTGATCTCGATGAGGCCTCGGAAAAAGATTTCGTCCCCATAGATCCTGCGTCGACCCTCGACGGCGAGGTCCCGCAGCTCCTCCGCGGCTTCCAGGGTCCGTTCTTCGATCAGCCGGGCGTATTCTGCCTCGGTCAGACTGCGTTCCTCCCGGAGCCTTTGGATCAGGTCCTTCAGCGTCTCCATCATCCCGGCGCTCCTTCCAGCAGGGCGTGTTCCCCGGGGAAGGGGCGGAGGCTCCGCTCCAGAACGCCGGTGATGTGGGCGATGGTGAGGCCGTAGTTCGTGAAGGGAACGCCCTGGCGGACCGCGATATCCCGCCGCGCCTGCATCTCCTTTTCGGAGACCATGCAGCCTCCGCAGTGGATCACAACGTCGAACCTCCGCAGATCTTCCGGGAAATCCTGCCCGGAGCAGGCCTCCACGTTCAGGCTTTTGCCCGTGTGCTCCCGCAGCCAGCAGGGGATCTTCACCGTTCCGATGTCGCCGCACTGCCGGTGGTGGGTGCAGCCCTCCGCCATGAGCACCCTTCCTCCGTCCCGCAGTCCTTCCAGTGCGGCGATCCCTTCGATGGCTGTGCGCAGAAAGCCCTTGTAGCGGGCCATGAGGATGGAAAAAGAAGTGAGGGGTACCTCCTCCGGCACCAGAGGCGCGACGGCGCGGAACACCTGGCTGTCCGTGACGACCAGCTTCGGCGGCTCCCGCAGGGCGGCCATGGCCTCCCTGAGCTCCGTCTCCCGCGTCACCAGGGGCAGAGCCCCTGCTTCCAGCAGGTCCCGGATCACCTGCTGCTGGGGCAGGATCAGCCGTCCCTTGGGCGCGGCGTCGTCCATGGGACAGACCAGGATCACGCAGTCGCCCTTCCCCGCCAGGTCCGCCGCAAGGCGTCTGCGGGCTTTTTCGGGCAGCAGCCGGGCGATATGCTCCTTCAGTTCCCTGATTCCATACCCGGTGGCAGCGCTGACCGGCTCCATGGGATATCCGGTCTCCGGGCGGCGCTGCGTGAGATCCCACTTGTTCAGGGCGATCAGCGCGGGAATCTGCCGTTCGTCGAACAGGCGCAGCAGTTCCCTGTCCGTGGGACAGAGGCCGACGGAGGCGTCCACCACCAGCACCGCCAGGTCCGTTCGCCGCAGGATCTGCCTTGTCCGCTCCACCCGGAGGGAGCCCAGCTCCCCCGCATCGTCGAAGCCCGGCGTATCGATGATCACCACAGGGCCCAGGGGCAGCAGCTCCATGGTCTTGTTCACAGGGTCCGTGGTCGTCCCCTTCACCGGGGAGACCACGGAGACGGTCTGTCCGGTGACCGCGTTGACCAGGCTGGATTTCCCGGCGTTCCGGCAGCCGAAAAAGCTGATATGGACCCGTTCCGAGGACGGGGTTTCATTCATAGACATTCTGCACCTCCATACAGAAAAATCGCCGCGTTTCCCGACGGAAACGCGGCGACAATGGGGCTTTGTGGGCCTCGAAGCATCGTTTCTTTCGCCTCAAGCTAGGTTTCGGCGTCAGGAAATGCAAACCGTATTCAGTTCCGAGGCCCGCAGAGCGAGTCAGATGCTGGAATAGGTGGCCTTGGCGTTGATGCCCTGGATCCTTCCCAGCGCGCCGGTCAGGGCGTTGATCTCATCGTTCGGCGCATCGATGGCAAGACAGATGATGTTGATCTTCCGCTCCCGATAGGGGATGCCCATCCGCCCGATGATGAAGTGGCTGTAGGTATGGAGAAGCTCATTGAGCTTGCTGACGGCGTTTCCGTCTTCCACAATGATGCTGATCACTGCGACTCTGCTTTCCATCGGTGTCCCTCCCGCTCTTTCCTTTTGATATCATGCTCCTTCGAGCGCCGACATCATAACATAAAAGGCACGGAAAAGCAAGCCCGACAGGCTTCTGAACGTGTGGGCTTCAGTTCCTTTTGACCGGGATCCTGTCCTCGGAGGGGAAACCCACCATGCACTTGCCGCAGTTGCCCTTCTTGAACCGCTTGAATTTTAAGGACGTTTATAGGGGGGGACCATCCGATTTGGGTGGTCTTTTCTATCTTTTGCTGTGCTATTGCTTCATTTGTGCGGTAGTTTAAGCCTTCAATTGGATGGACCGAGCAAACATATGTGACAAAAATGCGCCACCAATGCGGGTAGAATACGGAAATACATGCCTGGGAGGTGCTTATAATGAGTCCATGTGATCGAATCATCGGTTACCAGACGATCCGAAAAGAGTTAGAGCGGACAGTCTAACATGGTGACCGATGTTTACTCACCTATCATGGACGAGGACCGAAAGCGTCTAGCCGGAAAAATGGATGATGAGTTCTTTCATGCTTCCGATGAGAGCAGCGAAACGCAGGACACGGCAACAGGCGCAGCAGAACAGCTGATGCAGATGTTGAAGGGGTCGCCGGAGTTGGCGGAGCACCTGCTTCAAATGACCCAGCTCCTGCGGGCAAAGGAGTAATAGCCATATTTGAGGCATAAATGTTCCAAGTTGTTCCAAACTTTTTTGAGTGGCGAGACTGGTGTTAAGAATATAACAAAAATTCGCCAGTTTCCATTCGGAAAATGGCGAATTTGGAGCTGCTGCCCGGATTCGGACCGGGGACCTCATCCTTACCAAGGATGCGCTCTACCGACTGAGCTACAGCAGCGTTGGCGACCCGGAACGGGCTCGAACCGTCGACCTCCAGCGTGACAGGCTGGCGTTCTAAACCGACTGAACTACCGGGCCAAGACGCTTTAATAAAATACCATCTGATTTCCCATTTGTCAAGCGGAAAATTTAAAGATCGGCAAAAAGTCGCGAAAAAATCGTGAAGAAACGCTGAACGATTCCGGCGCACAGATCGTGTGGCCGGTTTTTCGCGGGATCGGCCGTACCCCCGGCGCGGAATACGCTCTGCGTCGTCGGGGATTCCCGGTCCACATGCAGGGAACCTGTGCGGGCAAGGCGCGTGCCGCGAAGGAACGCGGCGCTTCCGCAAATCCCGGAAGACGGCGAATCCGCGAAAGCTGCCGGGCTGCGCATCCCCCACGGCTGCCGGGAACGCTTGGGCAGGGAGAAAAACTGCGGTGATCAGGGAAGATCAAATAAAGCCAGAACCTCCCCGGAAGGCCGGGCGGTCACCGTGACGCGCCGGTCATCCGCTGGGTGGCGGAATATCAGGCGGGTACACCAGAGGGCCTGCATCGTCTGCCCCATGGCCGCGGAGCGCGCCAGGGAAGCAGGCGTGCCGTAAAGCCGGTCTCCCAGCAGCGGCCAGCCCATAGCGGCGCAGTGGACCCGGATCTGATGGGTGCGCCCGGTGAACAGCCGCAGCTCCAGGAGGCTGAGCCCCTCCCGCGACGCAAGAAGCCGCCAGTCCGTCCGGGCGTCCTGACCGTCCGGCGCGCAGACGCGCTTCATGTCCCGCTCCGAAAGACGGCGGATGGGGAAGCGGATGCTGCCCTCCTCACTTTCCGGCACGCCGCAGACCGCCGCCAGATAGCGCTTATCCTCCGCCGAGCCGGCCAGACGGCTGCAGGCCCAGGCGTTTTTGGCAAACAGGACGACCCCGCCGGTGTCCCGGTCCAGGCGGTTGACGGCATGGCAGCCGTCGCCCCCGGAGGCGCGGATGTGCGCCCAGGCGAAGTTGGCCAGGGTGCCGGTGAAGCGGCTGTGGGTGGGGTGGAGGATGACGCCCCGGGGCTTATCCAGGGCCAGCAGATGCTCGTCCTCAAAGAGGACCGTCAGCGGACCCTCCTCCGGGGGGAAGGCCGGCGCGTCTTCCGTGAGTTGCAGGAGAAGCTCGTCCCCCGCGTGCAGCACGCGATCCGCGCGGCTGCGCTCTCCGCTGACCAGCAAAGCATCTGCGGCCTTCAGCCGCCGCAGCTGGGCAGCCGAGAGCCGCAGAGAATCGCGCAGCACATTTTTCAGGGCCCGTCCTTCTTCCGAAGCCGGGACGGTATAGCGGATGACCATCAGAAATACTTGTCCAGCACCGCCTTGGCCTTCTCCGCATCGGCAGCCACGCAAAGGACGATCGTGTTGCCCTGCTGGATCACCAGAGCCTTTTCCAGTTTGGGCACCTCCTCCGGCTTATACTCGGTGAAGAGCCGGGTCTGCAGCTCCAGCCGGGTGCCGCATTCGGTCCTTGCCTTCGCCGCGGCCGCCTCGTCCGCACAGGGAAGGATGGCGATCTCCTCGGACACGGCCCCGGAGGAGAAGTAATACCGCATCTTGGGCGCATCCTTTTCCTCCAGCGCGTAAAGGAAGCAGCCCACCTCGTTTTCCGCCAGGGTCAGCTCCTCGGTGAACGCGCCGGAGGCCAGCAGCTCGGCGGCCAGGGCTTCGGGTTCGGGAACCGGCAGCTTTTCCTTGGGCTTGGAGGCGCAGGCGCAGAGCAGGAGACAGCCGAGCGCCAGCAGAAAGAGAACCAGCTTTTTCATCGTTTGACCTCCGTGACGGTGTGGGACTCCAGATAGGTCAGCCACTGGGGATAGTATTTCGGGTAGGGGTGGATGCCGTCGTCGGTGGAACCGGCGGGGAGGCAGCCGTCCTCGTCGGCGAGCGCGTCGAAAACATAGAGATAGTGGGCTTCCTTGTCCTCCGCCAGCTGGCGGATCACCTCGTTGTATTCATGGATGCGGGGATTGGTGAAGGTCGTGCTGTTGTCGGACTGGCGGGCGGTCACCGGCGTGATGGACTGGAGATAGAGCTCCGCCTCCGGCTCCAGCTCCCGGATCTTGTCGATCACGCCGGCGTATTTGGTGTAGAAAGACTCCTTCGTGGCCCAGCTGAGCTCGTTGATGCCCAGCATGACGAAGACTTTGCGGTAGCTCTTGCGGGCCATGGCATCCAGAATGGTGAGGTAGACGCCGCCTCCCGCGTTGATGACGTGGTCCGTGCCGATGTTGGCGACGCTGATGGACTGGACGGCGAACATGTCCGCCGTTTTCAGCCCGGCATAGAGCATGAAGCCCTGCTCCAGAGAATTGCCGATAAAGACGGCGTCGGAGAACCATTCCGGTCCCACGGGCTCGCTTTCCGGCACCGCCATGCCATAATCATAATCCAGGAGAAGCTGTCCGCTGCCGGACTTGAAGCGGCAGCGATGGGCCTGCGCCCCCGCGTCCAGCAGCTCCATGCCCCAGTAGCACTGATCATCCTTGGGGGTCACGGCGTTGCCGTCGGGCCGGGCGGAGACAGCGTAGACGCCGCTGCCCGGCGGCGTGGGCTGCGGCTCCGGTGCGGCAGTCGGGGTGGGGAGC
>JAEETX010000076.1 GCA_016286665.1 Oscillospiraceae bacterium | reverse complement strand
TTCAGCACGCTGGAAATGAGCAGGAAAAAGAGGGTGGCCTGGCTGTCCCCCACGCTGCGCAGGGCAGCCGCCACCACGTTATACACAAACTGGAACAGGAGCCCGATGCAGTAGATGCGGAAATAGCCCAGAGCGGAGGCCCGGATCTCCTCCGGCACCTTCAGGGAGGCGAACATCGGTCCCGAAAAGCTGACGGCCAGCAGGGCGATGACGATGCTGAGGGCGCTCAGGAGCAGCAGCCCCGTGGATAGGCTCCGCTTCAGGTCGCCCATGCGCTTTGCCCCGAAGAGCTGCGCGTACAGCACCCCCGCGCCGTTGGTGAGGCCCGTGGCGAAGGAGACCAGGAAAAAGGTCAGGGAGGCGCAGGTTCCTACGGCGCTGAGGGCCTGTTCCCCCAGCACCCGGCCCACCACCACGCTGTCCACGGTGTTGTAGAGCTGCTGCAATACCAGCCCGCCCATGATGGGCAGGGCAAAGGAAATGATGTGTCGGGCTTCGCTGCCCGTGGTCATATCTCTCATAACGTCCTCCGCGGGGCGAATGTCTCGCAGCGCCGCAGGCGGCACTGCTCATAGATTCGCTCCGCTCGTCCTTTTCGCGTCGAGACAGCTTCGCCGGGTCTCGCCGCGACGGGGGTGGTGTGTGATCGTCTCTGCTGCGGGTCCGGCTCTATTTCTCTCCGGGCCCCTTCCGGGGGCCGGTGCGCCGGCCGGCGGGGGGCGGCGCTTCCGGGCGCTTTTTCGCCGGAGCTTTGCCGGGTTTCCCGTCCCCATAATGCCGGATCTCTTCCTTTTTCATCTTCCCAGCCTCCAGCTTCTTCCGGGATCCCGCCGGGCGTCCGGCGGGTCGGGGCGCATCGGCGCGCGCCTTTTCCCGGGAAATGCCCTTCTTTCCGTCCCCGAAGTGCCGAGCTTCTCCTCCCGGCTTTTCCGCTGCGATCAGCCGGTCCGGCCCGTAGCCGATCAGGTCCTCCCGATGGGCTTTTTTCAGGGCTTCCAGCACCAGAGGCCGTTTCGACGGGTCGAACCACTGCAGCAGCGCGCGCTGCAGCTCCTTTTCCCGGTAGCTGCGGGGCACATAGACCTTCTCCATGGTGAAGGGGTCCAGCCCCGTGTAGTACATGCAGGTGGAGACGGTGCCGGGCGTGGGATAGAAATCCTGCACCTGCCGGGGGCGGACGCCGCGCTTTTTCAGATACATCGCCAGCTTCACCGCGTCTCCCAGGGTGCTGCCGGGATGGGAGGACATGAGATAGGGCACCAGATACTGCTGCATCCCCAGAGAGCCGTTCATGGCCTCATATTTCGCGCAGAAAGCCTCGAACACTTCGGCCCGCGGCTTCCCCATCTTATCCAGCACCGCGTCGATGCAGTGCTCCGGAGCGACCTTGAGCTGCCCGCTGACATGGTATTTCGTCAGCTCCCGCAGGAAATCGTCCTTCTTTTCCGCCAGCACATAGTCGAAACGGATGCCGGAGCGGACGAAGACCTTCTTCACGCCGGGGACGGCCCGCAGCTTCCGCAGCAGGGCGAGATAATCCGAGTGGTCCGCGTCCAGATGGGGGCAGGCCTTCGGCGCGAGGCATTTGCGGTCCGGACAGAGGCCCTGGGTCTTCTGCCGGAGGCAGCTGGGATGGCGGAAATTGGCCGTGGGTCCGCCAACGTCGTGGATATACCCCTTGAACAGGGGGTGCCGGGTCATGGCCTCCGCTTCGGCGATCACACTCTCATGGCTGCGGGCGGTGACGTACCGCCCCTGATGAAAGGCCAGGGAACAGAAGTTGCAGCCGCCGAAGCAGCCCCGGTTGTGGATGATGCTGAAACGCACCTCCTCGATGGCGGGGACGCCCCCCATGCTTTCATACATGGGGTGAGGCTCCCTGGTGAAGGGCAGGGCGGCCAGAGCGTCCAGCTCCGCCGTCTCCAGGGGCGCGGCGGGCGGGTTCACCACGAGCCAGCGCTCCCCATGCTTCTGCAATAAGGCCCGGCCCCGGATGGGGTCGTGCTCCCGGTTCTCCACGCGGCAGGCTTCGGCATAGGCCCGCTTGTCCTCCCGCACGGCCTCGAAGGAGGGAAGCTCCACAAAGTCATAGGCGCAGGCGCGTTCTTTCCGCAGACAGGCGGCGCCCCGGACGTCCGTGAGTTCCTCCGGGCGCTCGCCGGCTTTCAGCCGCCGGGCGATCTCCAGGCTGGCCCGCTCCCCCATGCCGTAGGTCAGCAGGTCCGCCCCGGAATCCGCCAGCACGCTGCGGCGCACCTTATCCTCCCAATAGTCGTAGTGGGCGAAGCGCCGCAGGGAGGCCTCCAGCCCCCCGACGACCACGCACAGGCCGGGAAACGCCTCCCGCACCCGGCCCGCATAGACGATGACCGCCCGGTCCGGCCGCAGGCCCGTGCGCTTGCCGGGGCTGTAGAAATCCTCACCCCGGCGGCGCTTGGCCGCGGTGTAGTGGGCCACCATGCTGTCCAGATTCCCGGCGGAGAGCATGCAGCAGAGCTTCGGCCGCCCCATGGCCCGGATGGCCTCACAGCTGTGCCAGTCCGGCTGGGCAAGAAGGGCCACCCGATAGCCTTCCGATTCCAGCAGCCGCCCGATCACCGGCGTCCCGAAGGAGGGATGGTCCACATAGGCGTCCCCGGTGATGAGGAGGATATCGTAATCCTCCCAGCCCCGCTGCGCCATATCCGCCCGGCTGACGGGCAGGAAATCCGCAGCCGTCATAGCGGCTTCTCCATCACATAGGTCTCCCCGAAGCTGTCCGGCTCCGTGTCCGCCCGGCGGAAGCCCCAGGTTTGGTAAAATTTCAAAGCTTTTATATTCGTATCAGAAACATGAAGCCGCAGGAACTTCCGCCCCAGCTTCCGATAATAGGAGGTCGCCTGGCCCAGCAGCTGCACGCCCAGGCCCCGGTCGCGGAAGTCCCGCTCCAGAAACAGCAGGGTGATGTGGCCGGCGCCCTCCCCAGCGCCCTTATGGGGGCTCAGCTCCAGCATGCCGCAGGGCGTCTCCCCGGCATAGACCTCCAGCACGGTCATGGGGTCCGCCAGGGCGCTGGCCCTGGCCTTGGTCAGGTAGACGTCGCTGAAGCCCAGGTCCGTTCCGTGGGAGGCGATCCAGGTCTCCCGATAGCGGCGCAGATAGGTCCTGCCTCCCTCCACGCTCGCCACGTCCATGGGCAGATAATAGAGGTCCCTGCCGTCGGTGGTCTCCTCCTTCTTCCACCAGTCCTCCCTGGCAAAGGCGGAGAGCTCCTCCGGCAGATGGGAATTGTCGTTATACCGCAGAAGACGGATCGCCCCGTCCTCCACCTCCAGCTCCGCCACGCAGGTATTGTCCCCGTGGGGGACGCTCCAGATCTGATTGGACGGGACCCCCAGCAGCCGGGCCAGCAGGAGGCGGATGATGCAGCCGTGGGCCACCGCTGCGGCTTCTCCGCCGGGATTTTCCGCGGCGATCTGCCGGATGGCGGCCAGGATGCGGCGGACGGAAACGTCATAGGGCTCGCAGCCGGGCACGGTGAATTTTTCCGGGTCCTTGTTCATGGCGTGGTACTGCGCAGGATCAAAGCGGGCGACATATCCCCAGCACTGATCCTCCCACGCACCCATGTTCACCTCCCGCAGCCCTGGCAGGATGCGGACGGGCAGGCCCTTGGGCTCCGCCAGGGCGCGGGCCGTCTCCTGCGCACGGCGCAGGTCGCTGGCGTAGACGGCGTCCAGGGGCACGCGTTCAAAGCGCTCCCCCAGGGGCTTCAGCTGCCGTCTGCCGAACTCCGTCAGGCCGGAGTCGGTGCAGCCGTGGATGCGGCGGTAGAGGTTCCCCTCCGCTTCGGCGTGCCGCAGGAGCCAGATGCGGGTCATTCCTCCAGCTGCTCCCGGTATTTCAGGGCAAACTGCTCGTCAAACTTCTCCAGAGCGATGATGGTGCCGCTGTATTCGAAATCCACGCTCTTGAGATAATAGCTGCGGCCCAGGCGGATCTCCTGGGTGCCCGTGAGGTTCAGATTGTCGTTCAGGTCCACCGCGGCCTCGCAGACGAAGTAGGCGTTGACATACTCCACGCCCTCCTCCGGCTCCAGCGTCTGCTCCATGCTGGCGTTGACGGGACTCTTGGACTTCATGGTGATGAGGGTCACGGGGTTGGCCCAGCTCTCCAGGATGAAGCCTTCCACCAGCTTGCCGGAGGCCGCCATCTGGCAGGGCAGCATATTTTCCGTGCTGTCATACATGTCCTTGCGCAGGCCGTCCACCTCGATGACGAAGCGGATGGTGCCCATATTGTTGACGGGCAGCGACACGATGGTTTTCCGGGTCGTCTTCCAGGCGAAGAAAGCCCCCACCAGCACGACCACCACGATCACCACGATGTCCACGACGTTCCATCTGCGTTTCTTCTTTTCTTCCATTGCGCTCTCCTTCCCCCCAGCCGCAGCAAGGGAATTGTGCGACTGCGGCTTTACGGGGCTTGAAATTCGTTGTATAATGGGTTTCCGATATTCCCGGACACATGATAACAATTTACTATACACGATTTCACCTATTCCTGCAAGAGGAAGGAACGGAGCCATGAAAATTCTGACTCTTATCAGCGGGGGCGACGTGGGCGGCGCCAAGACCCATGTGCTGAGCCTCCTGTCCGCCCTGAGCAAGCGGATCGGCGTCACCATGGTCTGCTTCATGGAGAGCGAATTCACGGAGGACGCCCGCAAGATGGGCATCGACACCCGGATCATGCCGGGGAACAATCTCTTCTCCACCGCGAAGCAGCTGGAGGTCCTGGTACGTCAGGAGGGCTTCGACGTCATCCACAGCCACGGCAGCCGGGGCAATTTCATGGCCTGGATGCTGCGGAAATGCGGCCTGCCCCTGCTGAGCACCGTCCACAGCGACCCGAAGCTGGATTATATGGGGCGGCCCGCCGCCGGGATCGTTTTCGGCACCATGAACCGCTTCGCCCTCCGGCGGCTGGATTACTTCACCGGCGTCAGCGACAGCATGACGGAGCTTCTGATCTCCAGGGGCTTTCCCCCGGAGCGCATCTTCACCATCTACAACGGCGTGGACCTGGATTCCCCGCCGCCGAAGCTGCGCCGGGCCGAATTCCTGGCCCGGGCGGGCATCCCGGAGGAGGAAGGGGCCGTTTACGCCGGCATCGCCGCGCGGCTGAACCCGGTGAAGGATATCCCCACCCTGATCCGGGGCTTCGCCAAGGCCCGGAAGCAGGCGCCGCAGTTAAGGCTCCTCATCGCCGGAGACGGGGCCCAGGAGGGAGAGCTGAAGGCCCTTGCGCAGGAGCTGGGCGTGGCGGACACGGTGCATTTCCTCGGCTGGGTGGAGGATACGGACAGCTTCTATGCCGCCCTGGACATCAACACCCTCACCTCCCTCAGCGAGACCTTCCCCTACGCCCTGACGGAAGGGGCCCGGCAGCGCAAGGCCACCGTCAGCTCCCGGGTGGGCGGCGTGCCCATGCTCATCGACCACGGCCTCAGCGGCTTTCTCTTTCCCCCCGGCGACAGCGACGCTCTGGCGGAGGCCCTGGCCCGTCTGGCCGGGGACGCCGGGCTCCGGGAGCGGTTTGCGTCGGCCCTCTATGAAAAGGTGGCTAAGCGCTTTTCCCTCTCCGCCACGGTGGAGACGCAGCTGCAAATCTACGACGCGGTGCTGCGCCGCCATGCCCGGCGGGCGCGGAAACGCGACACGGTGGCCCTCTGCGGCGCTTACGGCAGAGGCAACGCGGGGGACGAGGCCATCCTCCGCGCCATCCTCCAGGAGATCCGGGAGCAGGACCCGGACGTGCCGGTCTGCGTCATTTCCCGCAATCCTGCCGAGACCCGGCTCACCCATCGGGTGGACGCCATCCACACCTTCCATCTGCCTGCTTTCGCCCGCCTCAGCCGCCGCTGCCGGCTCTATCTCAACGGGGGCGGCAGCCTGATCCAGGACGTGACCAGCCGCCGCAGCCTCTGGTTCTACCTCTACACCCTCTGGCAGTCCAAGCGGCAGCGCATCCCCGTGGTGATGTACGGCTGCGGCATCGGCCCCGTGCTTCACCGCGCCGACCGCCGCCTGGCGGGGAAGGTCATCTCCCGGAACGTGGACGTCATCACCCTGCGGGAGACAGATTCTCTCCAGGAGCTGGAGGCGCTGGGGGTCTCCGGGCCGGAGATCATCCCGGCGGCAGACCCCTCCCTGACCCTGAAATTCCGGGACAAGGCCGCCGCGGAGGGCGTCGCCCGCAGCGCGGGGCTGGACCCGGCGGGGAAGTACGCGGCCTTCCTGCTGCGTCCCTGGCCCGGCTTCGACGAAAAAGCGGCGGATTTTGCCCGCGCGGCGGACCGGCTCTGCCGGGAGGACGGCCTGACCGCCGTCTTCCTCACCGTGGACCGGGGCAAGGACCTGCCCGCGGCGAAGCAGGTGATGCGCCTCATGAAGGAGCCGGCCCTGCTGCCGGAAGGAAAGCTCAGCGGCGAAGAGCTCAGCGACATCCTGAGCTACTGCCAGGCGGCGGTGTCCATGCGGCTCCATGGCCTGATCTTTGCCGCGGGGCGGGGCACCCCCCTGGTGGGCGTGGTCTACGACCCCAAGGTGCGGGCCTTCCTCCGCTATATCGGTCAGGACCGCGCCCTGGACCTTTCGGAGGCGACGGAGGAACGGCTGGTGGCCGCCGTGCGGGAAGCCCGCGCCTCCTTCTCACCGGAAGCCCAGCAGGCCGCCGTGGCCCGTCTCCAGACCCTGGAGATGGAAAACCGCAAGGTTCTGCGTCGCTATTTGGGGAACGGCGGCGAAGATGCGTCGGTGTTGCCTTAACAACAATTATGCTGATGAATTGAATTTGGGGCTGCTGTGGTTCCTTCCACAGCAGCCCCCGCTTTGTTGCGTTCATCCGTCAGAGATACTTGATCCTGCCTTCTTTGCGCTCCTGCTTTTTCGTGGGCCGTTCGATATGGCCGATGCAGAGGCCGACGGTAAACAGGTCCTCGTCGGTCATGCCGATATCTGCCCGCCAGGGCGCGCCTGCCTCAGAGCGCAAAAAGTCCCGAATGCAGCCGATGATGACCGTACCAAGCCCCAGGCTTTGAGCGGCGATGGCCATATTCTCCACCACAATGCCGCTGTCAATCTCGATGTAGGGGAAATCCTTTTCCCCGTAGAGGAACAGGAACACCGGGCAGTCAAAGTCGAAATTGGCAAAGGCGGGCCTGCCGTCCGCCTCGGAAAAGGCGGCGCGGAATCTCGCCCGCCACGCCTTGTCCCTGGCGACGGCGATCTTCACTTCCTGGCGGTTCCTGGCCGTGGGGGCCCACAGTCCCGCCTCCAGGACCAGGGACAGCTGTTCCTCCGTCACGTCCTCCGCTGTATAGTGCCGAGTGCTGCGCCGTTCCAGGATGGCTTCCATGGTCTCGTTCATCGTGACGTCTCCTTTGCTGATGTTTTGCTGCATTATATCGGATTCTGCGCCGCAGTACAAGCCCATGTTTCACGTGAAACGCGGCCTCCTTCGTCGAAACCCGTCGTTGCAACGCAAGCTATGTCGGTCGATGTTTCTCGCGGCCCCATTGTTTCACGTGAAACATGCTTCGTGGGATTCTCATTGTGGGAAATCCCACTGAAAACTCCAATTCAGCATTGAAAAACGCACGCCGCATGGTTATAATAACCATACTATGAGCAAAGTGATCGCTTTATTCAATCAAAAGGGCGGCGTAGGGAAGACCACCACCTGCGTCAATCTGTGCTGTGCCTTTACGGACGCAGGGCGCAAGACTCTGGTGGTGGACTGCGACCCCCAGGGACACAGCACCGCGGGCCTGGGCATCAACAAGCAGAATGCAGCCCCCAACACCTATCACGTCCTGCTGGAGGGCGTCCCGGCGGAAAAGGCCGTCGTTTCCACGCCTTATGGGGACGTGATCCCCTGCAACCGGGACCTGTTCGGCTCCGGGGTCCAGCTGGCGTCCACCGAGGGGCGGGAGACCGTTCTGCGGGATGCGCTGGCGCCCCTGCGGGACCGCTACGACTTTATCATGATCGATTGCCCCGCGCTGCTGGAGCTGCTGACCCTCAACGCCCTCTGCGCCGCGGACAGCGTCCTCATCCCGGTGCAGTGCGAATATCTGGCGCTGGAGGGCCTGAGCGAGCTTATGAGCACCCTGCGCATGGTGCGCAGGAGCCTGAACCCCGGCCTGGAGGTGGAGGGCGTGGTGCTGACCATGTTCGACGGGCGCACGAATCTGAGCCCGCAGGTGGCCGCCGCAGTGAAAAAGCACATGAAGCAGGCCGTTTTCAAGACCGCCATCCCCCGTAACGTGCGCCTCAGCGAGGCTCCCAGCCACGGGATGCCGGTGCTCCGCTACGATCCTTCCTCCCGCGGGGCCTGGGCCTACCGGCAGCTGGCGGAGGAGATCATGGCGCAAAACCCCAAAGGCAGGTGAGTTTTTTGGCGAAAAAAGGACTTGGCAGCGGGCTGGACGCCCTTTTCGGCGGCGATCTGCCCCCCGCGGAGGAAAGTCTCCGCAGTCTGCCCATCAGCAAGGTGGAGCCCAATGAGCGCCAGCCCCGGGAGAGCTTCGACGGGGAAAAGCTGGAGGCGCTGGCGGAATCCATTCGCAGCCACGGGATCATCCAGCCCATCACCGTCCGGCGGCTGGAGGGAGACCGTTATCAGATCATCGCCGGGGAACGGCGCTGGCGGGCCGCCCGCATGGCGGGCCTCAAGGAGCTTCCCGCGAAGATCGTGGACGCCAACGACCGGGAGGCTATGGCGCTGGCCCTGGTGGAGAATCTGCAGCGGGAGGACCTGAATCCCGTGGAGCAGGCCAGGGGACTTCGCCGGCTGCTGGAGGAATACGGCTGCACCCAGGAGAGTGCCGCCGAATTGGTTGGCTGTTCCCGGCCCGCTCTCACCAACGCGCTGCGGCTGCTGGCCCTGCCGGAGCCGGTGCTGGCCATGCTGGAGGACGGGCGGCTTTCCGCCGGTCACGGTCGGGCGCTGCTGCCTCTGGGGGAGGAAAAGCGCATCCAGGCCGCCGCTGAGGCAGCGCTGCGGCAGGAGCTGAACGTCCGGCAGACGGAGGCCCTGGTGAAAAAGCTCCTGACGCCGGAGAAGAAGGCCGCGCCGAAAAAGGACGACGCCATTTATGTGAAAGCGCTGGAGGAGCGGCTTACGGGCCGCCTCAATCGCAAGGTGCACATCGTCAGCGGTCCCCGCAAGGGCCGTCTGGAGATCGAATATTACGGCAACGAGGACCTGGACGCCCTGATCCGGGCGCTGGACCCCCTGGCCGTGGACAGTGAGGCAGAAAAACATGCTTGATATCAAATTCGTCCGGGAAAATCCCGAAATCGTCAAAGAGAACATCCGCAAGAAATTCCAGGACGCCAAGCTGCCCCTGGTGGACGAGGTCATCGACCTGGACGCGCAGCTTCGCAGCGTGAAGACGGAGGCGGATTCCCTCCGCGCCAACCGCAACACCCTTTCCCGGCAGATCGGCGTGCTCATGGGCCAGGCCAAGAAGGACCCCGCCAAGAAGGAGGAGGCCGAAGCGGTAAAGGCCCAGGTGCAGGCCCAGGCGGAACGCCTGGCCGCCCTGGAGGCCAGGGAGCCGGAGCTGGAGGCCGCCATTCGGAAGATCATGCTGGTGATCCCCAACATCATCGACCCCAGCGTCCCCATCGGCGAGGACGACTCCAAGAACGTGGAGGTGGCGCGCTTCGGCGAGCCGACGGTGCCGAACTTCGAGATTCCCTACCACACCCAGATCATGGAGAGCTTCGACGGGGTGGACATGGACGCGGCGGGCCGTGTCTCCGGTAACGGCTTCTATTACCTCATGGGGGATATCGCCCGGCTCCACGAGGCGGTGCTGGCCTACGCCAGGGATTTCATGATCGACAAGGGCTTCATCTTCTGCATCCCGCCCTTCATGATCCACGGGGCCGTGGTGGAGGGCGTCATGAGCCAGACGGACATGGACGCCATGATGTATAAGATCGAGGGGGAGGACCTCTATCTGATCGGCACCAGCGAGCACAGCATGATCGGCAAGTTCATCGACCAGATCCTGCCGGAGGACAGTCTGCCCCAGAAGCTCACCAGCTACAGCCCCTGCTTCCGCAAGGAGAAGGGCGCCCACGGCATTGAGGAGCGGGGTGTCTACCGCATCCACCAGTTTGAAAAGCAGGAGATGATCGTGGTCTGCCGTCCCGAGGACAGCATGACCTGGTATGAACAGATGTGGCGCTACAGCGTGGAGCTGTTCCGCAGCATGGAGATCCCCGTGCGGCAGCTGGAATGCTGCTCCGGCGACCTGGCGGACCTGAAGGTGAAATCCTGCGACATCGAGGCCTGGAGCCCCCGCCAGCAGAAATACTTCGAGGTCTGCTCCTGCTCCAACCTGGGGGACGCCCAGGCCCGGCGGCTGCGCATCCGCGTCCGGGGGAAGGACGGGAAGCTCTATCTGGCCCACACCCTCAACAACACGGTGGTCGCCCCGCCCCGGATGCTCATCGCTTTCCTGGAAAACCATCTCCAGGCCGACGGCTCCGTCACCATCCCGGAGGTGCTGCGCCCCTACATGGGCGGCACGGCCCTGCTGAAGCCCCATCGTTGATCCTCGCTGCTATTATAAATTATTTTTATAAAGGAGTTTGTTGTTATGAAGAAGATGTTAAATGAATTCAAAACCTTCATCAACAAGGGCAATGTTCTGGACATGGCCATCGGCGTGATCATTGCCGGCGCCTTCGGCAAGATCACCACCAGCGTGGTCAACGACATCCTCATGCCCATCATCGGGGCCATCTTCGGCGGCTCCAGCCTTCAGGACGCCCTGAACATCACCCTGAAGCCCGCGGTGCTGGACGAGGCCGGCGAAGTGGTGAAGGAAGCCAACGTCCTGGGCATCGGCAACCTGATCACCTACATCATCGACTTCATCATCGTGGCCTTCATCTGCTTCCTGATCGTCAAGGCCTTCAACAAGGCCAAGGAAAAGGCGGAAGCCAAGAAGAAGGCCGAGGAGGAAGCCGCCGCCGCCAAGGCCGCAGCGGAAGAGGCCGCCAAACCCAAGGAGCCCACCGCCGAGGAGCTGCTGAAGGAGATCCGCGACCTGCTGGCGAAAAAGTAAGAGGGGCAATCGAATGAAAAGCGCGCTGAAAGTCCTCCTGTTCGGTCTGCTGGCCGCTGCCCTGGCCCTGGGCGTCCGCTGGCTCTATGTGCAGAGCGCCGACGTGATCAACGGCGGCGGCAGCGCCTGGTATGAGGACAAGCTGCTGGAGGCCAAGGAGTTTTTCCTTGCGAAGCCGGACCAGGTGCAGGACCTGACCGCCGTGCTGGTGGAGGAGCCGCAGGAGAGCTTCCTTCGCCGCGCCGACGGCACTTTCGTCTGCCTGCGGGACGGCGAAGCGGCGGAAGTCAGCGCCGAGACGGCCGCGCTGCTGGAGCCGGTCCTTTCCGGCTCCGGCAGCGGCGGGGGAGTCCTGAACGTGGAGGTCCGCGCAGACGCCGTGCTGTTTTACACCTGCTATGCCTACGGCGGCTGCGTGGGCTTCCTCTATGAAAAGGAGCTGGATGAGACCCATTATTTCGAGGTCTTTGAGATCGTGGAGAACTGGAAGCTCTTCTATAAGCTGAAAGAATGAAGCTGCGGGAAATACTGCTCTCCGGGACGGCGGAATGGGGCATTGCGCTGCCTCCCCGGGCGCTGGAGGGCTTTGAAGCTTATTACGCTTATCTCAGCGAGATCAATCAGGTCATGGACCTCACCTCCGTCGAGGGAGAAGAGGAAACGGCCCGCCGTCATTTCCTGGACAGCCTGAGCCTCCTGCGCGTCGCGGATTTCCGGGACAAGCGGATCATCGACGTGGGCTCCGGCGCGGGCTTTCCCGGCCTGCCCCTGCTGCTGGCGGAGCCATCGATCTCCCTGACGCTGCTGGATGCGCAGCAGAAGCGGGTGGATTTTCTCGCCGCCCTCTGCGAAAGGCTGGGGGTGTCGGCAAACTGTGTCCACGCCCGCGCGGAGGAAGCCGCCCTGGAAGCATCGGAACGGGACGGCTATGACTTCGCCGTGAGCCGCGCGGTGGCGCGGCTGAATGTGCTGGCGGAGCTCTGTCTCCCCTTCGTGAAGCCCGGCGGCGCGTTTCTGGCCATGAAGGCCAGGGACTGCGAGGAGGAGCTGGCGGAAGCGGAAAACGCCCTCCGCCGCCTGGGGGGCAGGCTGGAAGCCCTGGAATGCTTCCCCGTGGCGGAGGTCCCGCGGGCGGTGGCCGTCGTCCGCAAGACGGGCCTCACCCCCAAGGGCTATCCCCGCCGCTACGCAAAAATCAAGAAGAATCCTCTCTGATTCCCGTTTCCCGGCGATTTTCCCGTTGCAATTCCCGGCAAAGGCCGTTATACTTATAAAGTTCTAGATCGTTCTTACCATCAATTCCAATCAAAAGGAACATGAGCATGAAGAAAGTACAGTTTACCGAAACCATCCTCCGGGACGCCAACCAGTCCCTCATCGCCACGCGGATGCCCTTCAGCGTCATGGACCCCATTCTGGAGACCCTGGACAAGGCGGGCTTCTATTCCGTGGAGTGCTGGGGCGGCGCCACCTTTGACAGCTGCATGCGCTTCCTGGACGAGGACCCCTGGGAGCGGCTGCGGAAAATCAAGGCGAAAATGCCCAACACGAAGCTGCAGATGCTCCTTCGCGGCCAGAACCTGCTGGGCTACAAGCACTATCCCGACGACGTGGTGCGCAAGTTCGTGGAGCGCAGCGTCAGTAACGGCATCGACGTCATCCGCATCTTTGACGCCCTCAACGACCTGCGGAACCTGAAGGTGGCCGTGGAGGAAACGGTGAAGCGGGGGGCCATCGCCTCCGGCGCCATCAGCTACACCACCAGCCCCGTCCACACCCTGAAAAAGTATGTGGAGATCTGCCGGGAAATGAAGGAGATGGGCTTTGAGACCATCTGCATCAAGGATATGGCGGGCGTCATGGCCCCCCAGGAGTGCTACGACCTGGTCTCCGCCATCAAGGACAGCCTGGATATCCCGGTGGTCATCCATACCCACTGCACCACGGGCCTTGCCTATATGACCCTGCTCAAGGGCGTGGAGGCCGGGGCCGACGTGATCGACACGGCCCTCTCAAGCTTCTCCGGCGGCACCAGCCAGGCCGCCACCGAGACCCTCAGCTACGCCCTCAAGCAGCTGGGCTATGACGTGGGACTGGACGACGCGGTGCTGAAGACCTGCAATGACCATTTCAAGGCTTACCAGGGCGAATGCCTCGCCTCCGGTCTGCTGAAGCCCGTCTCCATGCGGACGGATACGGACGCCCTGAACTACAAGGTCCCCGGCGGCATGCTCTCCAACCTGGTTTCTCAGCTGGACCAGGCCGGGGCCCTGAACCGGCTGGACGAAGTGCTGGCGGAGACCCCCGTGGTCCGGGCCGACCTGGGTTATCCCCCTCTGGTCACCCCCATGTCCCAGATGGTGGGCGTGCAGGCGGTGTCCAACGTGCTCATGGGCAAATACAAGAACATCGGCAAAGAGGTCCAGGCCTATATCCGCGGCGAATACGGCCGCGCCCCCGGCGAGATCGACCCCGACCTGATGAAGCGGGTCCTGGGGGACGAGAAGCCCATGGAGGGCCGCTATGCCGACACCCTGGAGCCGCTCTTTGAGAAGACGAAGAAGCAGCTGGGCGCCACCGCCCGCTGCGACGAGGACGTTCTCAGCTACATTTCCTTCCCCCAGGTGGCGGAAAAGTTCTTCGCTGCCCGGACGGAGCGGGAGGAAAACCGGGCGTCCTACCGCATCGAAGCGATGTAAGGAGGGCAGCCCATGGCCGGAAAGATCATCGAGGCGCAGCTGCGCCCCCACAGCGGAAAGCTGGCCGACTATGCCGCCGGCAGCGTGAAGCGCTATGACGTGCCGGACAAGACGGCGGCCATGCTCATGGCCATCGTGGCCGACGTCAGCGGCATCCCCCTGGGGGAGCTGCGCTTCCTGTCCATCCGCGATGTAACTGAGGAGGAAAAAGGGAAATGAAATACAAGATCACGCTGAACGAACGGGTCTATGAGGTGGAAGTGGAACAGGGCGTCGCCGAGGTCGTGCAGGAATATGACTATGTTCCCCCCGCGCCCGTGGCCGCGCCCG
>JAEETX010000075.1 GCA_016286665.1 Oscillospiraceae bacterium | reverse complement strand
CGCCGAGCCCACGCCCGCGCCCACCGCGGAACCGGCGGCCCCCGCGCCCGGGACGATCGCCTCCGGCAGCTTCCGCAGCGACACGGGCACCGCCCTGAACCTGGTGGCGGACTGGCAGGCCGTCAGCGTGTCGGACACGACGGCGCGCCTGACCATCACCCTCTCCCTGGAGTCCTACAGCCTGGATATCGGGGAGCGGCGGGGCAACCTGCTCACCTTCAACGGCGAGGAATACTATTTCCTGACGGACCCCATCGAGATCAGCGGCGGCGATTTCGTCAAGACCCAGATCTATGTCTGGAGCCAGGAGATCCCCCTGGCGCAGCTGAGCTTTGAGCTGGCGGTGAAGTGGAACCTGCTGGGCAGCTACAGCAAAAAGGAGATGGAGGCCATCGAGCTCAGCGGGAGCTATACCTATACGGGATAAAGGATCAAAGGATAAAAAACAGGGACGGTCCGCCGTCCCTGTTTTTGTTTGCTGCGGAAAAGACAGAAAACCGCGCTCTGTCTTCATACGAATACCTAATAGGTATTCGTATCATAGGCTTTTGGACACCATTTGCGGATCGTTGATCGCATTGTCGAGCAGGCGGCTCAGAAATCCGGTGTAGCCTTTGCCGGTTGCTTTGGCTTTTTCCAGCGTCTCCGGCGAGATGCGAAGCGCGACCACCGGCTTCACGCGCTGACTGCGGCGGTTTCTCGCGATGGCAGCCATTTCCGCATATTGTTCCAGCGTCAGCTCAGGAGCGTCCTCGTCGGGGACGACCGGCATGGAAGCGGCAAGCTCGATTTCACGAATCTGCGCTTCCGTCGGCTGCTGGCCCGCATGAATGACCGCACGAACGATCTTTTCATTCTCCATAATAAATCTTCCTTTCCGTCGGAGTCGCCAGGCGGGCAGAGATCAGGCGAGCAGCCTCGTCCCGCATCGTGTAGACGACATACAGGATGCCTTGCACACACCCCAGCACGACATAGCGATCCTCCTCCAGACTATGCAGCTTGTCATAGTATTCTATCCGCTCCTCATCGGCAAATACCAGAGCCGCAGTCTCAAAGCTGATAGGATGCTTCCGAATGTTGATCCGGTTTTTGTTTTCGTCCCATTCGACCAGTGTTTCACCGATATGTGCTCTCCTATCGCAAGTATAACGAATTGTATTACTTTTGTCAAGCGTATCAAGGATAGGGGGCTATCCGAACCATTGACCGGAAGATAGACTTCGGAGGCGCGGCAGAAGCCGCGCCTCCGGTTTTATGCTTCGTTTGCCTCCGTGATCTCCTCCACCAGGGCCGTCACCTCTTTGGCGAAGCGGCGGAAATCCTCCAGATAGGTGCTCCGCTTCAGGCGGAATTCCACCGTCCGGCTGCCCGGGTCCTTCCGGTAGATGCGCAGGACGGTCCCCCGCAGGCCCTCGTCCATGGCGTCGACTGCCGCGCCGCCCACCAGGAAGCGGCCCACGGAGGCGCCCACGCCCCGGGCCCGATCCCCGCCGTCGGAAAACTCGCAGCCGGCGATCTCCGTCAGGGGGATGCGGATGGGGGCCTGGCCGATATCGTTGACGGCGTAGGCGTTCCCCTCGTCCCATTTGACGGCGAAGCGGAACATGGGCCCCTCGCAGTCCACCACCCGGACGCCGGGCTCGTCCAGTCCCAGGGCGCGGGCGGTGCGCTGCTGCCTGCGCCGGTCCCGGAACACGGTGAAGGCCGCCGCCGCGAATAGCGCCAGAAACAGAACGGCGGCAATCAGCATCCGCTGTCCTCTTTCAGCAGGGAGCGGATTTCCTCCAGGCTGAGGCCCTTTTCCCTGGCGAGCTTCGCCATGTCCTCATATTCCGGCTTCCTCCGGACGACGCCCCAGCCCTCGGACACCTTGACCCGCACGCTCCCGTAGGGCGTCTCGGCAGTCTCCATGCGCCGGGTGAGGGTGCTGCGCGCGCAGCGAACCTCCCGCACGCCCAGGGTGGTGGTGTGGCGGAACAGGAGGCGCAGCATTTCTTCCCGGTCCTCCAGGCGGCAGAGGGTCACCAGCAGCACGCCGGGGCGGTTCTTCTTCATCCCCACCGCCGCGGTATAGACGTCCAGGGCCCCCGCCTGCCACAGCCGCTCCTGGGCGAAGCCCAGAGCCTCGGGGCTCATGTCGTCCAGGTTGCAGCGCAGCTCCAGCACGTCCCCCGCCCCGTCCAGGGTGTCGCCCCAGAGGGCGCGGACGCAGTTGGCCGCCTCGAAATCCTTGGTCCCCATGCCGTAGCCCGTCTTCTCCGGGATCAGCACCGGCATGGGCCCGAAGGCGCGCACGAAATGCTTCAGCAGCGCCGCCCCCGTGGGGGTGCACAGCTCCCCCCGGATGCTGCCGCCGTAGGACGGCACGCCCTCCAGCAGCTTTGCCGTGGCCGGGGCGGGCACGGGCACCAGCCCGTGGGCGCAGCGCACCATGCCGGAGCCCACGTGCACGGGGGAAGCCAGCACCTGCTGCGGCTTCAGCATGTGCATCAGCAGGCAGACCCCCGCCACGTCCGCCAGAGCATCCATGCTCCCCACCTCGTGGAAGTGGATGTCCGTGACCGGGACGCCGTGGACGGCGCTCTCCGCCCGGGCGATCTCCCCGTAGACCGCCCAGACGTGGTCCTTCACCTCCGCCGGCAGGTCCATGCCGGCGATGAGACGGCTGATCTCCCCCATGCTGCTGTGGCTGTGGTCGTGGGTGTGCCCGTGGTCGTGATCGTGATCGTGCTCGTGGTCGTGCTCGTGCTCGTGATCGTGGTCGTGATCGTGATCGTGGTCGTGGCCGTGCTCGTGGTCGTGAAGATGCTCGTAGAATTGGGGCGTTTCTTCCTCCCCGTGCCAGGTCACGGCCATATGCGTTCCCTGGATGCCGCATTTGACGCTTTTTTCCGGGACGACGCTGAGGTAGGGCAGCAGCCGGTTCATCTTCTCCAGGAATTCCAGCTTTTCCGGCAGCAGCTCATAGAGGGCCGCCATGAGCATATCCCCCGCCGCGCCCATTTCACAGCCGAGATACAGCGTTTTCATCCGTCTTTCCTCCCCATATGGTTGATCATCCCCGCCAGGTAGCCGGCGCCGAAGCCGTTGTCGATGTTCACCACGCTGACGCCGCTGGCGCAGGAATTGAGCATGCTCAGCAGGGCCGCCACGCCCCCGAAGGAGGCCCCGTAGCCCACGCTGGTGGGCACGGCGATCACCGGGCAGTCCGCCAGGCCGCCGATGACGCTGGCAAGGGCGCCCTCCATGCCCGCGATGGCCACGATGGCCCTGGCGCGCATGAGCTCCTCGGCGTGGGCCAGCAGCCGGTGGAGGCCGGAGACCCCCACGTCGTAGAGGCGGACGACCCGGTTACCCATCATTTCCGCCGTCAGGGCCGCTTCCTCCGCCACGGGCAGGTCGCTGGTGCCGCCGGTGGCGACGACGACGCTGCCGTCCCCGTCCGGCTCCGGGATGCCCCCGATGATGCCGATCTTGCCCATTGCACGGTAGTCCAGGGGCAGGGCCGCCGACACCACCGCCGCCGCCTCGGCGGACATGCGGGTGATGAGCACCCGTTCCTGGCCCCCGTCCAGGAGGGCCCTGGAAATATCCCGTATCTGCTCCGGCGTCTTTCCCGCGCCGTAGATGACCTCCGCCGCGCCCTGCCGGAGGCCCCGGTGCAGGTCCGGCTTGGCGAAGCCCAGCTCCGTGAAGGGCTGCATCTTCAGCTTGACGATCGCATCCTCCACGCTCGTTTCCCCGCTTTGCACCGCATGCAGCAGGGCGCGCAGTTCCTTCTGTTCCATTTATCGCTCCTCCAGGTCCAGCAGGACCGTTGTAAACCAGGGCTTCAGGGCTTCCAGGACGGTCTTTCGTTCCGCAGCCGCCCGCTCCAGCTGCGCCCCCGGCAGCTGCAGCTTCGCCGCGCCGTGAAACAGCCTTACCCGCAGGTCCGTGTACCCCAGCTCCCGCAAAGCGGTTTCCGCCCCCTCCACCCGGCGGAGCTTCTCTCCGTCAATGGTTTCTCCCGTGGGGATGCGGGTCGCCAGGCAGGCGTAGGCGGGCTTATCCCAGCTGGGCAGGCCCAGCTCCCGGCTGCGGCGGCGTATTTCGTCCTTCGTCAGGCCGCAGAGCCGCAGGGGGGACAGGACGCCGAATTCCCGGAGGGCCCGCATGCCGGGCCGGTCGAGGGCGTCGTCGGAGGCGTTGGTGCCGTCCAGCATCAGGTCATAGCCGTCCAGAGCCGCCCGCTCCGTCAGGGCGGTGAAGACCGCCTTTTTGCAGTGGTAGCAGCGGTCCGGGGGGTTGGCCGTCACCGCCGGCAGCGCCAGCACATCCAGCGTCACCGTCGTCAGCTCCGCGCCCAGCAGGGCGCAGTATTCCTCCGCCTCCCGCCGCTCGAAGGCGGGCTGGAAGGCGGTGACGGCGCAGTAGGGGCGCAGGTCCGCCCCGCAGCGCAGCCCCTCCGCCAGGAGATAGGTGGAATCCACCCCGCCGGAAAAGGCGACGGCCGCCTTGGGATGGGCTTTGAAAAATTCCTGCAGCGTCATAAAATCACCTTCCACATGCAAAGCAGCCGCGCGGCGCGGGGCCGGACGGCTGCACTCTGTTATTAAGATAGCAAACAAATTAGTCCTTGTCAACCGTCGATCAGCGGCAGGCCCAGGGCCCGGCGCTGCTGCCGGAGGAACTGCGCATGCTGGGCGTTGTCGTCGGTGATGAACTCGAAGGTGAGGAATTCCGGCGCGATGCGCTCCAGGATGAGCTCCCGGACGCCGGGGGCGGTGAAGGGCTGGTGCTTGTCCACGGCGTAGGCGTGGGAGAACATCTTCCAGCTCCGCTCCCGATAGGTCTTCCCCAGCTCCGGGGGCCGGGCCATTATGCTTTTCGCATAGTCCCCGGTGACGGACTGGTTCAGATGGACGCCCCGCACCGCCTTTGCCAGCGCCCCGTGGGCATCCAGCAGCTTTTCGATGTAGGCCACGCCCTCCGCCTGGTCCCGGAGGTCCAGCTCGTTGTGGAGCAGGTGGCCCGTGTCCAGCATGATCCCCTTGTTGGGATACTTCACGCCCTCCAGGAGGCGGGCGGTGATCTCCGGCCGGGTGAAGCGCAGGCCCGGCAGCCAGAGGTTTTCCAGCAGCAGGGCGACGGAGGCGTCCTTCTCCCCCTCCAGGGCGGCGTTGATGACCTCGCAGGCGGCGTCCGCCACCTCCTCGTCGGTGTGGCGGTAGCGGCGGGTGAAGGATTCCTCGATGCCCGCGTCGGAGACATGCCAGACGGCGTACTGCGCCCCGAAGCGCTTTGCCAGGGCGAAATCCCGGCGGAATTCCTCCACCAGGCGCTGCGGGTCCAGGGTGCCGCCGAAGGAGGCCTTGGCGGTCTCCAGATCGTCGAATTCCCGCGCCAGGGCTTCCTTGTCCTGTCGCCAGAAATCCACCCAGTAATTGTGATTGGACATGTGGAAGCCCACAATCCTGTCCGGGGGAATGATCTTCCGTTCGTCCTCCCCGTAGTACATGAGCTCCACCCCGTCGAAGCCCCGCAGGAGCTTCACGAGGTCCTCGGAGGAAGCGAACCTGTCCAGGTCCTCCGGGCTGGTGGTGAGATTGATGCTCAGCTTCACAGCCTGATCCTTTCTTCCGGCAGGGCGGACAGGGCTTCGAACATCACCGGCTCCGTGAGGATGGGGTTATTTTCCCAGCTGCCCTCCTCCAGATGGGCGATATAGCCCCGGCAGTTTTTCACATACCAGTCGTAATAATCCTTCTCCGGCCTGCCGCAGCGGCTGAGGAGGGCCATGACCGTGCCCCCGTGGGCGGCGATGAACAGCTGCTTCTCCCCCGCCCGGACTGCCGCCCGGACGACGCCGTCAAAGGCGGCGAACACCCGGTCGATGAATTCCGGCATGCTCTCGCCGCCGGGGCACTTCCCCCGGCACATGCCGTCCACCCACTTCTGATACGCCGCGTTGCCGGTCATTTCCTCGTAATTCAGCCCCTCGAAGATGCCGAAGTCCATCTCCCGGAAATCCGGCACCGGGACCTGCTGCGCGTTGGGAAAGCAGATCTCCGCCGTGCGCACCGCCCGGCGCATGGGGCTGACGTAGACCTTTCTGACGCCGGGCAGGACGCCGCCGGCCCGGGCTTCCGCCTCCCCGGCTTCGTTCAGGGGCACGTCCGTCCGCCCCAGGTAGCGCCCTTCCCTGTTGCCGTCGGTCTGGCCGTGGCGCAGGATGAGGATTTCCATCGCCCTTACCCCTTGATGACCGTGGGGATGCCCGCCACCAGGCGCACCACCTGCGTCGCTTCCCGTGCCAGCTGGCAGCAGAGCCTGCCCGTGGCCTCCCTGCCCAGCCGGCGGGCCTTCTCCAGGGGGATCACGCCGGAGCCCACCTCGTCGCAGACCACCACTTCCTTATCCTTCAGGCTTTCCAGCAGGGCCGGGGCCCCCTCCGGGTCCGCCATGGTGATGTCTTGCAGATTATAGAGGACGGGCCTGTCGTCCAGCACCCCGTCGGCGATCGTTTCCGGGCCGTAGCCCAGGGCTTCCACATAGGCCCGCTTGCCGGAGCTGCGGGCGCCGATGACCAGGATCATAACACTATCACCTTACTGACAACGACGCAGCCAAGGAGCATGATGAGCTCCGCCAGCTGCAGAAAATAACCGGAGAGGTCCCCGCTCATGCCGCCGAACTGCCTGGCGCTGAGGCGCTTCATCCCCAGGGCCGTCAGCAGTCCCCCCAGCACCATGGCCCCGCCGGCGGGGGGAAAGACCCACACCAGGGCGGCGGCGCAGAGCACCAGCAGCACAAGGAGGATCGCCACAGCGGGCTTTTTGTCCGCCGAGAGGGTGAAGGTCCGCAGCAGGCCCTCGGCGTCGCTCTTGGGATACACAAGGGAAATCACGCCGCTGAGGATGCGGCTCAGGACGTGCATCAGCCCCAGAAGAAGGACGCTGCGGCCCGTGACGGGCATTTCCGAAGCCAGGGCGGCGTAGGCCAGCAGATAGCAGCCCAGGGTGATGATGGCGAAGGCGCCGGTGTGGGAATCCTTCAGGATGGCCCGCTTCTTCTCCGCCGGCGCGTGGGAAGCCAGGGCGTCGGACACGTCGCAGAAGCCGTCCATATGGATGCCGCCGGTGACGGCCACGGGCAGCAGGGTCACCCCCGCGGCCCACAGGAGCGCGCCGAAGCCCAGGGCCGCCGACAAAAGCTGCCACAGCCACAGGACAAGGCCGATCACCGCCCCCACCAGGGGGAAGGCGCAGAGCATATAGCGCATGTTTTCGTTTTTCCATTCGACCGTGGGCATGGGGATGCGGGAGAACATGCAGAAGGCCATGACGATGCTGCGCAGGACGTTCATCATACCGCTTCTCCCTTCAGGAGGATGGGGATGCCGCAGACCAGCTCGTACACCAGGTCGAATTCCGAAGCGAAGACGGCGTTGAGCCTGCCCAGGGTGTCCACATAGCGGAGGGTGGAATCGCTGTAGCTTTCCGCGTCGGAGCCCACGTCGTTGGTGACCAGGATGAGGTTGTCCGCCTTTTCCGCGAGGCTGCGCACCTCCCGCAGGATCTTGTCGTAGGGGTCCCGCTCGTTGCCCTCCGCGTCGAACATCTCGTTGGCCGTCAGGTTGCAGAGGCATTCCAGCAGCACCGTGCCCCCCCGGGGCAGCTCGATCTTCCCCACGTCCGTCTGGCTCTCGATGGTCTCGAAGCCCTTCGTCGCGCGCATGGCCCGATGGCGGGCGATCTTCCTTTCGCTCTCCGCGCCGTAGGACTGCATGGTGGCCACATACCACCTTGGCAGGGGGAATTTCATCACCAGGCTTTCCGCGAAGGAGCTCTTGCCGCAGCCGGAACCCCCGGTCAGCAGAATCTTCATTTCAGCTTTTCCTCATTTCAGATTAACTTCGTAGGCTTCCATGCCGATGTTGTCGAAGGTGACCATGCCGTCGTAGACCGCCAGGGCCATATCCAGCAGGGGCAGGGCCGCCACGGCCCCGGTACCCTCCCCCAGGCGCAGCCCGGCGGTGATCATGGGCTTCAGGCCCAGCACCTCCAGCAGCCTTGCGGCCGCCGGTTCCGCCGAGACGTGGGCCGCCAGCATGGCATGGCGGCTGAGAGGGGCCAGCCTTTGGGCCGCCAGAGCCCCCACGGCGCTGATGAAGCCGTCCACCAGCACGGGGATGCGGTAGATGGCGCCCCCCAGGAAGGTCCCGCAGATGCCCGCGATATCCAGGCCCCCCACCTTGCTCAGCACATCCAGGGCGTCCGCCGGATCGGGCCGGTGCAGCTTGAGGGCGGTCTCGATGGCCCGAATTTTGCGCTTCAGCCCTTCGTCGCTCAGGCCCGCGCCCCGGCCGGTGACCGACCCGGGCTCCAGGCCCAGGAACGCCGCCATCATGGCGCTGGAGGTGGTGGTGTTGCCGATGCCCATTTCCCCCGTGGCGACGACGCCGTAGCCCTCGTCCTTCAGCTCCCCCACCAGCCGGATGCCGGTGAGGACCGCCTGAGCCGCTTCCTCCCTGGTCATGGCCCTTTCCCGCACGAAGTTGCCGGTGCCCCGCCGGATATGGCAGTCCCGGACGCCCGCCGCCGGGGCGATCATCCCCATGTCGATGGGGAACACGTCGGCTCCCGCCACCTCCGCCATGCGGCAGACGCTGGAGTCGTGCTTCACCATGTTCCCCGCCACCAGGGCCGTGACCTCCTGGCCGGTCTGGGTGACCCCTTCGGCCACCACGCCGTTGTCGGCGCACATCACCAGCACCGCCCGCTTGCCCAGGCTCACCCTGGGGCTGCCGCTGAGGCCCGCGATCTGCACCACCGCGTCCTCCAGCAGCCCCAGGCTGCCGATGGGCTTGGCGATGCCGTTCCAGTGGTCCCTGGCGGCCTGCATGGCCCCCTCGTCGGGGGGCGTGATCGTCTGCAAAAGCTCTTGAAGGTTCATGATATGCCTTTCACATGTGTGTCGTTTTCTTTTGGGAGAAACGCCCGCTGCGGCGGGACGGGGGTTTCCGCTGCGGCGGGGACGGGGGTTTGGACGGGGGCTTTTCGCGCCGCGGCGCGACCCCGTTTCTTTTAGCGGAAAAGAAACGGGGGAAAGAAACCGCCAAAGGGAACCTTTTTCGAGGCGGTTCCCTTTGGAATCCCTCCCCGACGACCAAGGGGGCTCCGCCCCCATTGGATTCCCCACTCCTGGACGAGGGACGGGGGTTCACGGGGGACGGGGGTTTCCGCTGCGGCGGGGACGGGGGTTTGGACGGGGGTTACGGATTGCCGCAGCCGGTGTGCGCATCAGCTTCCCATTGACGGGGGACGGGGTTCCGGAGAACGGCCTCGCTGACTCCGTATTTCGTCCTTTGGTCTTCGACCATCGGCCTTCGTCTCTCGTCCTTCGTCTCTCGTAAACTCCGGGGGATCTCAAGGGGGCCGCAGCCCCCTGGCCGATGGGGAAGGTGTCCAGAGGGAACCGCCTTCGGGATAGGTTCCCTCTGGTGACTTTCTTTCGCCCCTTTCTTTGGTCAATCAAAGAAAGGGGCCCGCCGGAGGCACGGGACCGAACCGTAGCCTTGCGGAGGCGAGCGGCGAATCCCCTGTAAGCCGGAGGCTTTTCCGCTGCGGCGGGGATGGGGTTCCCTCGTCAGCTTCTTCGGGCAGCTTCCCCCTGGGGAAGCCGGAGGCGGCCGGCTGGAGGGCAAAAAACGCCGTCCCCGCTCGGGGGACGGCGCACGGCAACACGGTTTCCGGCGGGAAAGCCCCGCCTGAAGTGTTTTCTGCCCGCTTAGCCCCAGAAGCTGCTCTCGTCCGCGTTTTCAGGTCTCCCGACTTGGCTTCCTCCTACTTGAGCGCCTTCCCATTGCTTCCTGCAACAGTGGCATCGGGCGTTTCGCCCCGCTCGTTCGTCCGCTTCACGGTTACTGGGATAGTGCGGAAATTCCATCCGCTTCCCTCGGTGCCGGAGCACCGGCGCATACGCGCAGAAAACGCGGTCATATTGTGGAAATTATAGTGGAGTTTCGCCGCAAAGTCAAGCGCGGCGGCGTCCCTCTCGACGCGCGCCTAATAGCGCTTCAAGTCTATCGTTCCTCCCGGAAGTAACTCAGGCCCAGGGCCGCCGGGGGCTGGTTCTCCTTCTTGTTGCGGACGCTGGTCAGCACCAGGACGATGATGGTCATGACATAGGGCAGCATCTTATACAGCTCCTTCACCGCCCCGGCCCCGCCGGTGGGCAGGATGTTGTTGATGCTGAGGATGTAGAGGCCGCCGTAGAGGATGCTGGCGAGGACGCCGGTATCCGGCCGCCAGATGGTGAAGATGACGAGGGCGATGGCGAGCCAGCCCCGGTCGCCGAAGGCGTCGTTACTCCAGACGCCGGAAGCATAGTCCATGACGTAGTAGAGGCCGCCCAGGCCGGCGATCATGCTGCCGATGCAGGTAGCCATGTATTTATAGCGGGAGATGTTGATCCCCGCCGCGTCCGCCGTGCCGGGGTTCTCCCCCACGGCCCGCAGGTGGAGGCCCACCCGGCTGCGCCGCAGGAGGATGCCCGCCGCCAGGGAAATCAGCACCGCCAGATAGGCAAGGAAGCTGTAGCTGAGGAAGACCGTGCCGAAGGCCCCCAGCCTGTCGGCGAAGGGCAGGCTTTTCCGGAAGCAGGCGCTGGTGGCGCTGAGGGCGATGGAGGCCACGCTGCTGCCGCCGATCTTGATCAGATAGCCCCCGAAGAAATTGCCCACGCCCACGCCGAAGGTGGTGAGGGCCAGGCCCGTCACATTCTGGTTGGCCCGGAGGGAGACGGTGAGGAAGCAGTAGATGAGGCCCATGATCAGGCTGCCCGCCAAAGAGCAGAGCATGGGGATCATCACCGCCAGGAAGGGGCTGATGGCCTCCGGCGAAATAAGGCTCCGCTCATAGAAGAAGGCCCCGATGACGCCGCAGATGCCCCCGGCGTACATGATGCCGGGAATGCCCAGGTTCAGGTTGCCGGATTTCTCCGTCAGGGTCTCGCCGGTGCTGCCGAAGAGCAGGGGGATGCCCTGCTGCACGGCGCGGGAGATATAGAAAGCAAGGGTACTAAGCATGGCTGCCCTCCTCCTTTTCCCCGCCGGAGCGGAAGCTGATGCGGTAGTTGATGAAGAATTCGCTGCCGATGATGAAAAACAGGATGATGCCCGTGAGGATATCCCCGAAGGAGTGGTTCAGGCCGAAATTCTGGGCGATCTGGCTGCTGCCCCGGCTGAGGAAGGCCAGGAGGAAGCTGGTGAGTACCATGAAGATGGGGTTGAACTTCGCCAGCCACGAGACCATGACGGCGGTGAAGCCCCGGCCCCCGGCGGTGGTGGTGCTGATGGTGTGGTCCGTGCCCCCCACCAGGAGGAGCCCCGCCACGCCGCAGAGGGCGCCGGAAAGGATCATGGTGCGGAGGATGACCTTTTCCACCTTGATGCCCACATAGCGGGCGGTGCGCTCGCTCTCCCCCACCACGCTGAGCTCATAGCCGTGCTTGGTGAAGCGGAGGTAGGCGTAGACCGCCGCGGTGAGGACGGCAACGATGAGGACATTGAGCAGATATTCCTTCCCCGCGATCACCGGGAACCAGCCCGCCTCGGTCTTGGGATTGATGATGCCCACGATGCCGCTGCCCTTCCGGTCCCACACGTTGCAGAAATAGGAAACCAGCTGGATGGCGACATAGTTCATCATCAGGGTGAACAGGGTCTCGTTGGTGTTCCACTTGGCCTTGAAGAAGGCGGGGATGGCCGCCCAGACCGCCGCGGCCAGGATGCTGGCAATGATCATCACCAGGATCAGCAGGGCGTTGGGCATCTTGTCGCCGAAATAGAACATGCAGGCCGCCGTGGCGAGGCCGCCGATGAGGACCTGGCCCTCGCCGCCGATGTTCCAGAAGCGCATCTTGAAGGCGGGGGTCACCGCCAGGGACACGCAGAGGAGGATCGCCAGCTCCTGCAGCAGCACCCAGAATTTCCGCACGGTGCCGAAGGAGCCCTGGATGATGGTGGCGTAGACCCCCAGGGGGCTGACGCCGGTGAGAAGGGTGGTCACCAGAGCGCAGACGATGAGGGCCAGGACGATGGCCCCCAGGCGGATGGCCCAGCTGAGATACCAGGGAAGGGCGCTGCGCTTGGAGATATGGACCAGGGGGGTATGCCCGCTGCCGTTCATTCGCTTTTCCCTCCTCCCAGGCGGGTCATCATCATGCCCACCTCCCGTTTATTGGTGTGTCTGCCGTCCACGATGCCGCTGACCTTGCCGCCGCAGAGCACCAAAATCCGGTCGCTCAGCTCCAGCAGCACATCCAGGTCCTCGCCCACGTAGACGACGGCCACGCCCTTTTCCTTCTGCAGGTTGATCATATCATAGATGGTGTAGCTGGCCCCGATATCCAGGCCCCGGACGGCGTAGGCCGTCAGGAGCACCTTGGGGGCGGAGGCGATCTCCCGGCCCACCAGGATCTTCTGCACGTTGCCGCCGGAGAGCTTGCGCACCTGGGTGGCGACGCCGGGGGTGCTCACCGCCAGCTCGCTCACCACCCATTCCGCCCGGTGGCGGGGGAAATTCCGGTCCAGGAAGGGGCCCTTGCCCCGGCGGTAGGACCGGAGGGCCATGTTGTCCGTCAGGTCCATGCTGCCCACCAGGCCCATGCCCAGCCGGTCCTCCGGCACGAAGGAGAGGCTGACGCCCTTCTCGGCGATGGCCAGGGGGTCCTTCCCCACCAGCTCCTCCCGGCTGCCGTCGTCCTCGATATAGCTGATGGTGCCCTTTTCCACGCTCTGCAGGCCGGCGATGGCCTCCAGCAGCTCCTTCTGGCCGCTGCCGGAAATGCCCGCGATGCCCAGGATCTCGCCGCTGCGGGCGGTGAAGCTCACGTCCTCCAGCTTGAGGATGCCGTCGATGCTGCGCACCGTCAGCCCCTTCACCTCGATCCGCGGCTTCGGGTCCACGGGGTCGGGCCGGTCGATGTTCAGCTGGACGCTGTGGCCCACCATCATATTCGTCATATCCTGGGCGTTGGTGTCCTTGGTGAGCATGTCCCCCATGAACTGGCCGTGGCGCAGGATCGCCACCCGGTCAGAAAGCTCCTCCACCTCGTGCATCTTGTGGGTGATGATGACGATGGCCTTGCCGCTGTCCCGCATGTTCCGCAGCACGGCGAAGAGCTTGTCCGTCTCCTGGGGGGTGAGGACGGCGGTGGGCTCGTCCAGAATGAGGATGTCCGCCCCGCGGTAGAGCACCTTCACGATCTCCACCTGCTGCTTCTGGCTGACGGACATATCGTAGACCTTCTGCTGGGGGTCCACCTCAAAGCCGTAGGCGTCGCAGATTTCCTTCACCTTCCGGCCGACGGCCTTCAGGTCCAGCTTGCCGTGCTCCCGGAGGCCCAGGACGATGTTCTCCGCGGCGGTGAACACGTCCACCAGCTTGAAATGCTGATGGATCATGCCGATGCCCAGGTCGAAGGCGTCCCGGGGGGAGCGGATGACGACCTCCCTGCCGTCCACATAGATCTGACCCTCGTCGGGGAAATAGATGCCGGAGAGCATGTTCATCAGGGTGGTCTTGCCGCTGCCGTTTTCCCCCAGCAGCGCCAGGATCTCCCCGCGGTAGATGTCCAGCCACACCCGGTCGTTGGCCAGGACCGTGCCGAAGGATTTCGTGATATTGCGCAGTTGTACCGCCGCCTGCTTCTCCTCCAAGCCGCGCCACTCCCTTTCTCTGTCGATGGTCGCTAACAGATACAAATACAGAATTTATTTTACTATACTTTCCGCCCGAGGGCAAGAAAAAAGACGAAGCGGGGGAGATTTTTGTAAAAGGGAAAGCGGCGGGGGCGTCCTACGTCTCCCGTAAACCCCCGCCGGGGATTCCATAAGGGGCAGCGCCCCTTTGGCCGTGAGGAGGGGTCCGGGGAACCTTTATGGAATGGTTCCCCCGCGCGTCTTTCCCCCATTTCTGCGCGGTCAGAAATGGGGTCGCCCGCAGGCGAAACGCCCACGTCCTATCCCCGTCCCCGCCGCAGCGGCCTTTCGACTTGGCCTCTGCGAATTCGCCGGTTGTCTCTGTGCGTCGCAAACCTGTCCCGTCGCCTCCGGCGGGCCCCTTTCTTTGCATCGCACAAAGAAAGGGGCGAAAGAAATGCGCTTAAGGGGACCTATGCAGGGGCGGTCCCCTTAAGAATCCCTCCCCGCCTGCCAAAGGGGCTCCGCCCCTTTGGTCGTCGGGGAAGGTGTCCGCGTCCTTATTCGCCGGAATACGGCGCAGCGCCCTTTGGTCGCTGCTTGAAGATT
>JAEETX010000074.1 GCA_016286665.1 Oscillospiraceae bacterium | reverse complement strand
GCGGAGGCCAGCACCGTGATCACGCTGGTCATGGGGATGCCCAGCACCTGGATGATGGCGATGACGAGGAGCATGTTCAGGCCGATGCGCACCAGGCTGTGGATGAAGCTCTGCACGGTCTGGTCCAGCTTGGAGAAGCCCCGGATCTTGTCCATCGCTTTCCCGATGGCCTTGATGATGATCCGTCCCACGATGAAGACCACGATCGCCAGGAGGATCTTCGCGCCGACGGTGGTACAGATGCCTATGACTTTGTCCAGAAATTCGCTCATTGCAGTTTTCCCCCTTCGTTAGTTTTTCGGATGCTCCTATTTTACCCCAAGAAGCCCCCGGTTGCAAGGCGGATTTCGGAAGATTGTCGCTCAGGGAGAGAAGACGGAGGGGAGAAAGCGGGGCATTTTGCGGCGCGCACGGTAAGCCCTCTTTTTACATAAGGAAGATACCGGAAAAGCCCAAAGCAATCCTCGGAATAATGAAATGGAATGATCTCGAAAAGCCGGCCTCTGCGGGCATTTGACAAACATGGTCCCGGATGCTAAAATAAAAGCGCATCGGAGGACAGTACACCGTAGTGTAGGGGATCGCGCGAAAGCGCAGGCCGCCTGTCGGAGGAAGATGCCGGGTGAGCTCGGACCAGTTTGGTCCGGGCGATTTTTGTTTATGGGAGGTTCGTTATGAAACAAGCGAAGGTGACCCTCGTGCCTTTGGAGCCGGAGGATCGGGAACAGTTCATCCTGGACAATCAGGAGGCCTTCAACTATGGGGCCATGGTGGAATTCGGACTGCGGGACGAACATATGGAGGCGGAGGGACAGATCATTTCCAGGGAGGTCATCGAGGCGAGCATCGACGGCCCCGGTGCGGAAACCTGGCGCATCCTGTATGAAGGACGCAAGGCGGGAGGACTTGTCCTACGGCTGGAGCCGGAGGCGAAGCGGGGAGAGCTGGAGCTCCTTTTCACCGCCCCGGCAGAGCATGGAAAGGGCGTAGGTTACGGGGCCTGGCTGGCGGTGGAGGCGCTGCACCCGGAGATCGAGGTGTGGGAGACCTGTACGCCGTATTTCGAGACCAGAAACATCCACTTTTATATCAACAAGTGCGGCTTCGCGGCGGTGGAATTTTTCAACCGATATCACCGTGACCCCCACATGCCGGCGGACTTCGAGCCTCCGGAGGAGGACATGATGTTCCGCTTCGTGAAGGTCATGGGGAAATGAGGCATGAGAGGACGATCATGCCTTAAATATAAATAGGATACCATTGCAGTATCGCCTGGGGCGATGATTGGAAATACGCGGCCCCGGCGCGTTTTTTCGCGCCGGGGCCGGTATAGTGTCTCGCAGAGTTTGCACCCGCAGGTGCGAAGAATTGCAAATCATTTTGGGGCGGAATTCATTTCTGCCCCAAAATACCGCTCGCGGAGCGGACTGTGGGCCCGAAGGGCCTGCGGGGAGCGGAGCGCAGTCCCCTCAACGCGAGCCTGCTCGCGTTGATTATTCTTCTCCCTCGGGGATGATGCAGGTCATGAGGGTGAGGCAGTTGCAGGAATTCCAGCCGGACCAGGGCCAGCCGTCGGAGGCCACGGGGCCGGGGGCGATGTAGATGGGCTTGCCCGTGGCGGCATACTTGTCGGTGAGGGGCGGGAAGCCCAGGATGCAGCCCTTCTCCTGGCTCACGTTGCAGAAGCGGCGGGCGATCATGGCGGCTTCCTTCTTCTTGCCCGCCAGGTTCAGCCCGGCGCACATGAACAGCTGCACCGGGGCCACCACGCGGCCGTGGACAAAGGTGCTGGTGCCGTAGTTCACGTCGGTGCTGTGAAGGCTCTCGGAGGCGAGGCCGATGTTCGTGAGGAAGTTCCCCTCCTCCGTCAGCTGCTCGGCGATGCGGTCGATGATCTTCTGGGGCAGCCGCTTGCCCAGCAGGATGGGCTGATAAGAGGCGATGGACAGACTGTCCACGGGCTTTCCGTTGTGGAGGGTAACGAACTTATTCCCGTCCCAGAATTCATCCAGCAGGGTCTGAAGGAGCTGCTGGCTGCGGGCCTTGTAGGAGGCGGCTTCTTTCTTCTTGCCGCAGCCCTCCGCCAGGCGGCCCGTCATCTCCAGCAGGTCGATCATGAAGGCCATGAGGTCCGGGTTGATGGTGGGGAAGCCGTCCTTGAAAATGGTGGCGTCGTCCCAGCCGGAGTCGTTGGGGTTGTCGATCATGGTCACGTCGTCCCCGCGGCCGGCGGAGCGCTGGGTCACCCAGAATTCCGCCCACTTGGCGAACTTGGGATACATCCGCTCGCACTCCTCCTCCGTCAGGAAGCTGTCGCCGCATTTGTCGATGAGCCAGTCCAGCGCAAAGCCCTGGATGGGGGGCTGGATGCCCGCGTTGCGGTTCAGGAAGCCCACGTTGCCGGGCAGCTGGCCCGTGACCGGGTTCTGGTGGTCAAAGAGGACGCAGATCATCCGCCAGGCTTCCTCCGGATCGTTCAGCATGCTCATGGCGTGGTAGCTCTGCTGCCAGGCGAAGGCCTCGCCCAGATATTCATAGTGCATGAGCATCATGGGATGCTCGTAGATGCCCCCCGCGCCGGGCTTGGTGCGCCGGGCCCAGGAGGTGTGCGTCGCATATTTGTAGAGGGTCTCGTAGCCCTTCGCGGGGGGCAGGTAGACCCGGTTAACGAAGCTCTCGTAGCGGTCGAAGCCGTCCTGCCGCAGCGCGGCGGGATCGGGATAGCTTTCCGGCAGCTCGCCGAATTCGATCATGGCCTCGTGGATGGCAAAATCCAGCTCCCCATCGGCGTCGGGCAGCATCCGGATGACGAGGGAATTCATGGTCCCCCTGGCGTCGAAGCCCCAGCTCAGTTCCACCTTGCCCTTCAGGGGGCGGAAGCGCAGCTTGCCGTAGGTCCCGTAGGTCACCTCGGTGGTGCCGTCGGGCAGGGTGCAGGCCCCGTGGCAGGCCCCGGCGGGGTTGAGGGGGGATTGCGGCTTATATTTGTCCGCCTGCAGGCTCAGGCTCAGGCCGTCGTGGGAGATCACCCGGGCGTATTCGTCGTAGGTGAAGATGATCTCCACCTGACCCTTCATGGTGGTGAGGGTGATGCTTCCGGGGTCCCCGTGGTAGCTGTAGTCCAGCTCCCGCTGCCCGTCGGAGGTCAGCAGGCTGAACAGGAACGCGTTGGAATCCATCCAGGCTCCCGGCTTGTAGCTGGAGAGCTGCAGCTTGTGGCTGTACCAGTTTTCGATCAGGAAGAACGCGCTGCCCTCCCGGCAGTACACGGCATGGGTCAAATCAAATTTCTCTCCGGTTCCGAACATCGATGATCAGCTCCTTTCTTCCAGGGCCAGCAGCAGGGCGCTGACCACCGGACGATACGCGGCGCCGCTGAGGGCGCCCGGGGCCTCCGCGCCCGCGGCGATCAGCTTCCCGGCGAGGGCGGGGCACTCCAGAGCGATCAGGGCGGCCTGCTCGAAGGGCAGACGCTCCGCCTTCTCCGCCCTGGCGCGCAGGGCGGAAGCGTCGGGCGCGGCATCGCCCAGGAGGATGGGCAGCAGCCCGATGCCCACGGGGCAGGGCACTTCGTCCCCGGTGAGGGCGCTGCGGCAGACGAATTTGCCGTCCTTCCACAGGGAGGCCAGCACCGCCAGCTGCTTCTGCATGAGGGCAGCCCAGTTTTCCGCTTCCTTCTCCAGCCCCAGCTTTTTCGCCATGGCCTCCAGGGCCCCGGCGTTCAGGGCCATCCAGGCGGCCAGGTCCGGGGTCACGGCGCCCTGGCCGAAGGGCAGCACGGGCACGCCCTCCCAGCCGCTTTCATGGGTGTAGGCATAGAAGAAGCTGCCGTCGGGAAGACTGCGGTTCTTTACCCACCAATCCACGGCTTTCGTCAGCAGAGCGTAGCCCTCCGCCAGCTTGTCCTTGTCCGCGCCGTCGATGCCGCCGCCGGCGAAGGCCCGGCAGAGCACCAGGCCCCACAGGGGCGGGGGCGCTTCGGGAAGAAGGGATTCGCCCTTCACCCAGGCGGGCACGATGCCGCCGGGGGTCATGAGCTTCAGAGTGTCGCCGATCAGGTCCAGCGCTGCGAGCGCATCCTTGAAGGCAAGGGCGCTGAGGGCCTGCTCCATGGCGTTTGCCTGCACGTCGCCGATCTTGTTGGCGATCACCAGCTTCCCGCCCCGGCAGGCCATGAAGCCCAGCCAGAAAGCGTAGGCGGCGCGCTCGTCCTTCCCCCGCAGGGCAGCCCGGAAGCTTTCAAAGGAGGCCTTCGCCTTGGCGGCGGCGGCGTCCACATCCGGGGCGATCTGCGGCAGCTCGTAGGCCGCGTCGGTATCCCAGAAGACGGCCTCCATCACCCCGTCCTCGGGCTCCAGGGTGATGATCGGGTCGGTGCTGCTGAGGCCCTCCAGGTCCCAGCCCACCTGCAGGTCCGCCTTGCCCTTCTTCAGGGCAATGATGTAGCGGGTGGCGCCCATGATCAGCTCATAGCCCCGCTTGGTGCGGGTCACGGTCTCGCCGCGGCCAAGCTTCACCAGAAGCTTCAGCCCGGCGTTTTCCCCCTTGAGAAGGATGGCGGGCCCGTCGATGGCCAGGCGGACGGAGCCGCCCTCGCAGCGGATGACGGCCTCCGAGGGGCTGGCTTCGGCAGTCCCGGCGGCCTCCTTGCCCCCCGCCAGGGGGGTCAGGCGGATGAAACCGGCGCTGCGCATGGCGAAACCGCCGAACATGCTGTTGCTCCCGGCCGCCAGCGCCAGGTAAAGGCCCTTGTCCCAGCCGCGGCCCATGGGGTCCGCTTCTTCAAAAAGCAGATGGCGGCTCATGTACTGCCCAAAGGGCAGCTTTTTCAAATCAAGCTGCATACGATAGCTCCTTTCTTTGCTCTTTTTTGTTTCTATATCGCAATATTACCATATTTTTTCACGGGATGCTACCGCTTTTTAGTGAAATTGGCCTCGAAAATTCGTAGCGGGGGCGGAAAAAATGAGGAAAAATGAAATTCCCTCTTGATTTTATTCGATAAAGTGTTATCATATCAGCGACTTCTTAGCATATTCTGAGTCAGTTGGAGGAAAAAACAATGAAAAAAGCAATGCTACTGACGCTGGCGGCGATCCTGCTGCTGGCCGTTTTTGCCGCGGGCTGCGCCAAGAATGAGCCTGCCGCCCCCACGACGGGGCCCAGCGCCGCTCCCGCCCCCGCCCCCACCCAGGCCCCCGCTGCAAGGACCTTCACCGTGGGCTTCGACGCGGAGTTCCCGCCCTTCGGCTTTGTGGCCGAGGACGGCAGCTATGACGGCTTCGACCTGGCCGTGGCCCAGGAAGTCTGCAAGCGCCTGGGCTGGACCTTCAAGGCGCAGCCCATCAACTGGGACGCCAAGGACAGTGAGCTGGCCTCCGGCAACATCGACTGCATCTGGAACGGCTTCACCATCCAGGGCCGCGAGAACGACTACGCCTGGACCCCCAGCTACTACGACAGCAGCATCGTCGTGGTGGTGAAGGCCGACAGCAGCATCCAGACCCTGGCGGATCTGGCGGGCAAGAACGTCATCGTGCAGGCGGCCTCCTCCGGTCTGGCCGCCCTGGACGACAATCCGGAGCTCACGGCCACCTTCGGCGAGCTGCTGGAATGCGCGGACTACAACAGCGCCTTTATGGAGCTGGGCATGGGCAGCGTGGACGCCGTTGTGGCGGACGTGGGCGTGGCCAGCTACAACACCCGGGGCAAGGAATCCGAATACCGCACCTTGGGCGAGGCCGTCAGCGTGGAGACCTACGGCGTGGGCTTCCTCAAGGGCAGCGACGAGCTGGCGGCGCAGGTATGGGATACCATGATCAGCGTGGCCGCCGACGGCACCATGGCGACCCTGGCGGACAAGTATGTGCCCTTCGGCCTGGTGAAGGAAAACGTCACCCTGATCCCGCAGGGCTAAATAAGTCAAATCGAACCCGCTTCGCTGGGCTTCGATTTGAGAGGGATTGCGCTGCGCTCCCCGCAGGCCCCTTGCGGGGCCCACAGTCCGCTCCGCGAGAGGTATTTTTCGCGAGGCGCATGTCCCCGCGAAAAATGATTCCGAATTGTTCGCTTCTGCGGAAGCGAACTCTGCGAGGCTTTTTGTTCGGGGGCACTGCCCAATGCAGCGCCCCCGAATACCGCTGTAAAGAAGTAGGTGGTTTTATTTGAACCTGACTACCATGGTGACGATGCTCCTGGGGGGCATGGGGAAATCCATCCTTATTTATTTCCTCACCCTTCTGGGGGCCCTGCCTCTTGGCCTGCTGGTGGCCTTCGGGCGCATGTCGAAGGTCAGGCCCCTGCAGCTGGCGGTGAAATTCTATATCTCCGTCATGCGGGGCACGCCGCTGATGCTCCAGCTGATGGTGGTCTTTTACGGGCCCTTCTATCTTTTCAAAATCCCCACCGGCAGCGGCTACCGCTTCGCTGCGGTCATCATCGGCTTTATCATCAACTACGCCGCCTATTTCGCGGAGATTTACCGGGGCGGCATCGAGTCCATTCCCAAGGGCCAGCGGGAGGCCGCCCAGGTGCTGGGCTATTCCCGGCCGCGGACCTTCCTCACCATCATCCTGCCCCAGATGGTCAAGCGCATCCTTCCCGCCACCACCAATGAGATGATCACCCTGGTAAAGGATACCTCTCTGGCCTTCGCCATCTCCTATTCGGAGATGTTCACCCTCGCCAAAAAGATCGCCTCCTCCCACACCACCCTCATGCCCTTCGTGGTGGCGGGCGTCTTCTACTATGTCTTCAATTTCCTGGTGGCTTTCGTCATGGAGCGCTGCGAAAAGCGCCTGAGCTATTATCAGTAAGGGGGCGAAGGCGTGAACATCCTGAGTATGCAGAATATCCGCAAATCCTTCGGGGAGACGGAGGTGCTGAAGGATATCTCCCTCTCCGTATCGGAAGGGCAGGTCACCGCCGTCATCGGCCCCTCCGGCTCCGGCAAGAGCACCCTCCTGCGCTGCGCCACCCTCCTGGAGACCATCGACGGGGGCTCGATCCGCTATCTGGATATGGAAGCCGCCCGGGAAGAAGACGGAAGGGCGAAATATGCCTCTCCCGCCGTTTTGAAGCAGGTGCGCGCCTGCTTCGGCCTGGTCTTTCAGAATTTCAACCTGTTCCCCCATTTTTCCGTCCTGCGCAACGTCACCGACGCGCCCATCCATGTGGCGGGCCGCAGCCGCGCGGAGGCGGAGGAGGAGGCAAGGGTCCTGCTGAGGCGCATGGGACTGGAGGAAAAGGCCGGCGCTTATCCCGGGCAGCTCTCCGGCGGGCAGCAGCAGCGGGTCGCCATCGCCCGGGCCCTGGCCATGAATCCCAAGATGCTCTTTTTCGACGAGCCCACCAGCGCCCTGGACCCGGAGCTCACCGCCGAGGTGCTGAAGGTCATCCGGGCCCTGGCGGAGGAGAAGATGACCATGGTGATCGTCACCCACGAGATGAACTTCGCCCGCCTGGTTGCGGACCACGTCATCTTCATGGACGGGGGCGTCATCGTGGAGCAGGGGGGACCGGAGATCATCGACAATCCCACCCAGGAGCGGACGAGGGCCTTTTTGAACAAGCTGGAAAAATGAAACGAAGATCGCCCCGGCGGCCGCCGGGGCGATCAGAACGTAGATAAAGCCAAAGAACAAGGTTTCGTTAAAACCGGAAATACAGGCGCTGCCGGCGAAGAAAACTATAACAGCCTCATATTCCAATCATCCCCGGAGGGGATACCTTAACCGTGCCCAAAGGGCACGATATCACACGGCCTCAGGCCGTATTTCACCCCGCGCAGCGGGATATCACATCCGCGCAGCGGGTTTATCACTGAGCGCGCTGCAAGATGCAGCGCGCCATCGCCCCGGCCTCGGCCGGGGCGGCGTTGATTCAGCGTTCTCTTTCTTCCGCTTTTTTCAGCCTGCCGCGCAGCAGACCGGCGCGGGAAGCGAAGACGACCAGCAGGATCAGGCTGATGGGGAGCAGGATCAGCAGGACGATCCCGAAAACCGTGTACTGATCATAGTATTCGATGACGCCCGGCCCGGCGTCGCTCATGTGCTGGCTGAAAACCGAGGTCTTTTTCGGGAAGACGGCGGAGAACGCCGCGACGATCCCGGAAACGACGGCGACGGTGCGGGAGGTCCGGAACATCTTCCGCAGCTCCTGGAGGCTGCGGGTCTCCGGCTTCTCCGGCCGGGAGGCCAGGAGCGCGGCGATCAGATAGAGGATGGCGGCAAGGCCGATGAGCAGCGTCCCCAGGTAGGGCACGAAGCCGCCGTTCACCAGGGTGGCCGCGGCCGCCAGCCCCAGCACGACGGCCCCGCCGGCGATGCAGAGCTTCCGCTTCTTTTCCGCGAAAAGGAAGGTCAGGACGCAGAGGACCGGGCAGAGGGCGAACAGGATCAGATGGAGGATGATGTTCCCGTCGTTCCCGTACCAGTCGTGGTGGAGATAGGGCATCTGCTGCCAGCTGACCGCGACGGCGACGGCGATCAGCGCGATCGCCGCGCCGACGATCCTCTGCAGGATGCCGGCGGCGCCGGCCTTGTTCTTTTTTTCCATGGCTAGCTCCTTTCCCTTTTCCCTTGCACACCGCTCTGAGCGTTTTCCCCGTTATTATACAGAAATCTCCCCGGACTTTCAACAATGCTGTTTCCTTCACCGGCGTATCCTGTTATACTGTGGAGGATCGGTGATCGAAATTCCCGGAAAGTGGGTGACGTAACCGTATGCTGGACCGCGCCGCGCTGCACGAGATCGTTGCCATCAGCAGCGAGCTGACGGCGGAAAAGGATAAAAACCTCCTGCTGGAGAAGCTTCTGGCGGAAGCAATGAAGATTTCCTCCTGCGACGCCGGCACGCTGTATGTTTATGAAAAGGGACGCCTGCGCTTTCACATCATGAAGACCCTTTCCCAGAAGGTGGACCGGCGGGGAAAAGCGCTGGACCTGCCCCCCGTCGAGCTGCGGGAGGAAAACGTCTGCGCCTTCGCGGCCATCCGGCGCGAGCTCGTCAACATCCCGGATGTGTACCACAGTGAGCGCTTCGACTTTTCCGGCCCCAGGCGCTATGACGAAATGACCGGCTACCGCACCCGCTCCATGCTGGTGGTCCCTCTGGAGGACTCGGAACAGAAGCTCATCGGCGTCCTCCAGCTCATCAACAAGCTGGACGGGAAGGGCGAGGTCGTCCCTTTCACGGAGGATGATGAATTCAGCCTCCAGTCCCTGGGCTCCATGACCGCCGTCTCCCTGTCGAATATGATCTATTCCGAGCTGATCCGGGATTCCTCCAAGACCTTCTCGGCCTTCCTTTTTGCCTACTGCGGCTGGATGATCGTCTATGCCCTCTGGCAGTATCTGGGGCAGCCGGTCTCCACGGATGTGATGACCCACGGGGTGGAGCTGCTGGGCTTTCTGATGTTTTTCTACATCCTGGGAAAGACGAGCCTGAGCTGGAAGGACCTGGGCATCCAGTCGGAAAACCCGTGGAAGACCGTGCGCACCGGGCTGCTCATCGCCGTCTGCGCCGTCGCCGTCATGTGCGCCGCCAAGGCCGTCGTCCGCATCTTTGCCCCCGACGCCCTCGGCCCGGAATATCCCTTCTTCCATCTCCGCGCCTTCGGCGTCCGGCAGATCATCTATATCTTCACGGCGGGCGTCCAGGAATTCCTGGCCCGGAGCGTCATCCAGGGCAACCTGCGGCGCATCATGGTGGGGCGGCATGTGGGCGCTGCGGCCATCGTGATCTCCTCCATGTCCTTTGCCACGCTGCATATCCATCTGGGCCTTGTGTTCATGCTGGGCGCGGCGGTGCTGGCCGGACTGGAGGGCATCCTCTATGAAAAGCAGAAGTCGATCTACGGCGTGTGGATCGTCCACTGGGTCTTCGGCGTCACGGGGACGATGCTCCATTTCATCGACCACTGAGCCTTCGCCCCGGCCGGGGCAAAGCATGCCCCCTGAGGGGTCCCCTTCCGCCCGGAAGCGGGCGCTTGTCCCGCCGCGCCGGTCCCTCCGCAATGTCGCTGCGGAGCCGCCGGCCGCGGCGGTTTTTTCTTCTTGACAAACCTTGTATTACGATGTATCATATACCTAGATATACAAGGGTGAACGGTCCGCCCGATACAGGGGAGGTGAGCGCCGTGCGCTGGAAGGAAGGGGAATACTGGCTGCGGGACGCGGTGAAGTATGTGGAATTCCCGCCGGACCGGAGGCGGGTGCAGGAGGAGCTGTATGAGCATATGATCTCCCGCAATCTGGATTTCCTGGCCCGGGGCGCTTCCGAGGAGGAAGCGGACAGGCTGGTCTGCGAGGCCATGGGGGACCCGGAGGAGGTGGGGAAGGCCCTGGCGGAGGTGCACAAGCCCTTCTGGGGCTATTTCCTCCGGGTCCTGCGCATCGTCATGGCGCTGGTTTTGCTGCTCTGCGCTTTTCAGATGTTCCTCTATCACGGGGGCAACAGTCTGCGCTACTACCGAAGTGAGCGGCAGCTCTACGAAGCTCATATGGAGGGCTGGATCGGGCAGTCTTCCGCCGAAAAGTGCGGGGACTATCGCTTCCGCCTGCGCCGGGCAGGGGTAGCAGGCCCACGGGAAGAACCCTGGCCCCAGGCCCGTCACATGGACGAGGATTCGCCCTTGCTAGTCTTTGGCGACGAGGAGGAGATCCATCAGTTCATCCCCCCGGGCTCACATCTGGTGCTGGAGCTGCGGGCGAGCACCTGGGACCCGCTGCTGGGAAATCCGGAGCTGGATTCCAGGGGCTTCACGGTGCAGGACAGCCTTGGGAACCGCTGCGGCGCCTATGTCTACGCTGTCCACGACTGGGGCTTTTTCAGCGAGATGATGATCCTGACGCGGGATTTCGATCCGGCGGCGGAATGGGCGGTGCTGACCTATGATTCCGGCGACCGGAGCTTCCGGCTGCCCGTGCGGCTGAAAGGAGAGGGAACATGAGAAGAAGACGCCTGCCCCGGCCTGTCCACGCTTCCCTCTGTCTGCTGGCCATCCTGGCGGCGCTGGCCGCGGTGCGCCTCGTCTCCGGCGCGCCCCTGGACCTGCGTGCCGAGTCGGCCCTGCGGAAATCGGAACGGCGGCGGCTCCTGCAAAAGGGAGAGCTGGAGGCCCGCTGGGATCGGGTCGGACAAGTCTACATGGCGGTGCGCCTGGAGGACGGAAGCCTGCGGGTCTTCCGCTCCTACTGCGTGAACGACGTGAGCTATAACAGCAGGGGCTACTCTCAGCCCGCCAAGCGTGGGGCCGTCAACCGCTACACGGACTGCGATCCGGTGGGGGATGGCGACGTCCCCTGGGATGGGTCCGCATTTCTGTGCTCGTTCTATGACGTCGTAAACGGACATTTTCAAAGCGTCACGGAGCTGCATATCCTCCTGAGCAATACAGACCCCGCGGTTCAGCGCGCCGGTCTCCGATGCGTCAGCCTTTCGGAGCGGGAGGGAAAAGCGCCCTTCCGCCAGACCTGGACCGCCGAGGCGGAGCGCCTGACGCCGGGCCTCTTTGACCTCACGCTGTCCATGCGCTGGGATTCCACGGAGGAGATCAACGATCTTCGCTGGGAGGCTTTGGTCGCCATCGGCGCGGGGGGATATCCCATCCGCGGGGACGTGGCCCTGGAGGGGGAAGTGACCCTGTACGACGCCGAGGGAAAAGAGCTCTCCCGGCAGCCCATAGCGTTCTTCCGTCAGGAAGACGAATCAAAGGAAGGGAGCGAAGAACATGGCGCGTGAAGCGACGCCGGGGGGCCTGGACCTGTTGGTCCTCCACCTGCTCAGCGAGCGGGAGATGTACGGATATGAGATCGTGACGGAGCTGGCCAGCCGCTCCAACGCGGTCTTTCAGATGAAGGAGGGTACCCTTTACCCCCTGCTCCACCGGCTGGAAAAGGAGGGGGCCGTGACGGCCTACGAGGAGAAAAAGGAGGGGCGCACCCGGCGCTATTACCGCATCACCCGCAAGGGCCGGGGGCGGCTCGCGCAGCAGAGGGAGGAATGGCGGGAATACGCCGCCGCGGTGAACGCGGTCCTCTGCATGCCGGGGTGAGGCTCCAAACTTGTTTGACAGGGGCCGAAGCGCATGCTATCCTGAGAAAAACGCGACGGGGAGGGAGCGCATGGACGGGAGCTGCAAAACCAGATATCCTCTGCTGCTGATCCACGGGGCGGGCTTCCGGGACCTGAAATGGCCCGTCTATTGGGGCCGCATCCCCGGCGCGCTGGAAAAGCGGGGCGCGGTCATCTTCTACGGCAATCAGGACTGCTGGGGCAGCACGGAAACCAACGCGGCTGCGATCAAAGGGCGCATCGCGGAGATCCTGACGGAGACCGGCAGGGACAAGGTGAATATCATCGCCCACTCCAAGGGCGGGCTGGAGGCCCGCATGGCCGCCTCCGCCCTGGGCTGCGGACCCTGGATCGCCAGCATCACCACCGTCTGCACGCCCCACCGGGGCTCCCGGACCCTGGACCGGCTGTTCCGGGCGGCAAAGCCGGTCTTCGGCGCCGCGGCCTTCGCCGTGGACAACTGGATCCGGCTGGTGGGGGATAAGAAGCCGGATTTCCTCCGCCTCTGCGAGGACCTGACCACCACGGCCATGGAAGGGTTCAACGAAGCCAATCCCGACGTGTCCGGCGTCTGGTATCAGAGCTTCGCCTGCGTCATGAAGCACCCCCTGTCGGATATCAATCTCTCCACCGCCAACTTCATCCTCAACCGCCTGGAGGGACCCAACGACGGCCTGGTCAGCGCGGAATCCGCCCTTTGGGGTGCTGACGCCCATGTGCTCCGGGGCCGGGGCTTCCGCGGCCTGTCCCACCTGGACGCCATCGACCTCCGCCGCAGCCCCCTGTCCCGCCGGAAGGGGGAGGGCGTGGGGGATATCTGTGAGTTTTATCTGGATGTGGTGCGGGATTTGAAGGACCGGGGATTCTGAATAAGATAAAAAAGGGGACGCGGCTCGATGTGAGCTGCGTCCCGTGTTTGCTTTATGGAGAGAGCGTCAGACCCGCTTCCACTTGACCCCTTCCTTGGTGTCCTCGATGACGATGCCCCGGGCCTTCAATTCGTCCCGGATGCGGTCCGCCTCCGCCCAGTTCTTCGCTTTCCTCGCCTCCGTCCGGGCGGCCACCAGGGCGTCGATCTCCGGATCGGATTCCTGCTCCGGCGCTTTGGCGCGGAGCTTTTCGGCGGCCTCCAGCAGCCCCAGGGAAAGGACCCGGTCGAAGTCCGCGATGAGGGCCAGCTTGTCCCGGTCGGAAATGGGGGCCTTCAGCACGTCGTAGAGGGCGGTGACACCCATGGCAGTGTTGAGGTCGTTCCCCATGGCCTGGTCGAAGCTGTCCCGCAGGGCCTTCTTCGCCTCCTCGTCGCTGCCGCCCTCGTCCTTCAGGGCAGCGATGCGCGCCGCCAGCTTGCCGTAGGCGGCGGCCGCATTGTCCAGGGCCTCCCAGCTGAATTCCAGGGACTTGCGGTAGTGGCTCTGCAGGCAGAAGAAGCGGTAAGCCAGGGGATCATAGCCCTTTTCCTCCAACAGGGAGACCGTCAGGAATTCCCCGCTGGATTTGCTCATTTTGCCGCTGGTGGTGTTCAGATGCAGCACATGGAACCACCAGGAGCACCACTTGTGGCCCAGGTAGGCCTCGCTCTGGGCGATCTCGTTGGTGTGGTGGGGGAAAGCGTTGTCGATGCCGCCGCAGTGGATATCCAGGTATTCCCCAAGATACTTCATGCTGATGCAGCTGCATTCGATGTGCCAGCCGGGGTAGCCCACGCCCCAGGGACTGTCCCATTTCAGGGCCTGGTCCTCGAATTTGGATTTGGTGAACCAGAGGACGAAATCGTTTTTGTTGCGCTTGTTCACGTCCTCCTCCACGCCCTCCCGGACGCCCACCAGCAGGTCCTCCTCCTCGTGCTTGTTGAAGACGTAGTATTCCTCCAGCTTCGAGGTGTCGAAATAGACGTTGCCCCCCGCCAGGTAGGCATAGCCCTTGTCGATGAGGGAGGAAATGACCCGGATGAAATCCTCGATGCAGCCGGTGGCGGGCTGCACCGTGTCCGGCTTGCGGATATGGAGCTTCTCGCAGTCGGCGAAGAAGGCGTCGGTATAAAACTGCGCCACCTCCATGACGGTCTTGTGCTCCCGCCGCGCGCCCTTGAGCATCTTGTCCTCGCCGGTGTCCGCGTCGGAGCTGAGGTGTCCCACGTCGGTGATGTTCATCACCCGGTCCACCTGATAGCCGCTCCAGCGGAGATATTTTTCCAGCACGTCCTCCATGATATAGGTGCGCAGGTTGCCGATGTGGGCAAAGTGATAGAC
>JAEETX010000073.1 GCA_016286665.1 Oscillospiraceae bacterium | reverse complement strand
CTGGGGCGCGGCAGGCGGCGCATAGGGGCTCGCCGCGCTTGCCGGGGCAGGCGCAGGGGCCGGTGCAGCTGCGGGTGCAGGGGCGGGCGGGGTATAGGCAGGGGCCGCCGGGGTATAGGCGGGGGCGGCGCTCTGGCTGGAATAGGCGGGCTCCGGCTTTTCCGGGGACACGGCGTCCTCCGCCGCCAGCTCACCCAAAAGCACGGAGGGGGGCTGCTGGGCAAAGGGCGCGCCGAAGACGGCCTCCGCCTCGCTGACGGCTTCCTCCGCCTTGGCCGCGGCGTCCGCAGGCGCGGCCTCCACGGCAAAAGCGCTTTCCCCGGCGGTCTCCGCCTCCGGAGAGCCGATCTTCGCGCCGCACTCGGTGCAATGCTTGATCCCCGGCGGCAGCAGCGCGCCGCAGGACGGGCAGGTGATCATATTGTCCATCATCAAACCTCCATTTCGATAAAGGTCAATCCACAGGAATCTTCGGCTTGGGGATGCGGACATAGAGATACATAGGGTCCTCCTCCGCCACGACGCCCCCGTTTTTCTCCATCACCCGCAGGGAGGCCAGGTTGCCCTTCCGCAGGCGGAGATAGAATTCCTTTTCCGGCACGACCTTCGCCGCCAGCTCCAGCAGGAGCCGCAGGCCCTCGGTGGCGGCGTTTTTGCCCCGGTAGGGCGGCGCGATATAATAGCCGATGTGGCCCGCGCCCCGGCGCAGGCTTTCATTCAGATAATGCCGCAGGCGGAACTGCCCCACGATCTCCCCCTCGTCCCAGAGGAAATAGACCGTGTCGGGCACCTGGCCCTCCGGCAGGTTCTCCCCCCGGGCGCGCTCCAGCATCTTCGGCAGGGCGGAGGTGACGAAATCTTCCCGGGAAATGCCGGCCCACTGGCTCACCAGCCCGTTTTCATCCTCCGGCATGGCCCGGCAAAAGCGCCATTCCTTGTCCAGGTCCACCCAATTGGCTTCCTTGAGTTCCAGCAGTCTCGCCTCCTTCCTCAGATCGCGGCGGCGTACAGCGCCTTGACCGCGGCATAGGTCATATACAGGTCCGCCTTGGCGATGACCTCGAAGGGGGCGTGCATGCTCAGCACGGGCACCCCGGCGTCGATGGTGTCGATATCCCGCTGGGCGGTGAATTTGGCGACGGTGCCGCCGCCCCCCTGGTCCACCTTGCCCAGCTCGCCCATCTGCCAGGCGACGCCCGCGCCGTCCAGCAGCCGCCGGACCCGGCCCACCACCTCGGCGGAGGCGTCGTTGGAGCCGGATTTGCCCCGGGAGCCGGTGAACTTGATGATGCCCACGCCGTAATTCACCCGGGCGTTGTTGCGCTTCTCGCTGACCTCGGGGAAATTGGGGTCGAAGGCGTTGCACACGTCGGCGCTGAGGCAGAAGGAATGGGCGTAGCACTCCTTCAGGCTTACCCCCTGGGAGACGCACAGGTCCTCCATGAAGCGGTCGAAGGAGGCGGAGAGCATGCCGGTGGTGCCCTCGGAGCCGATCTCCTCCTTGTCCACCAGGAGGCAGACGGCGGTCTTTTCCGGCTTCTTCGTCTCCAGGATCGCCATAAGCTCGCTGTAGGCGCAGACCCGGTCGTCGTGGCCGTAGCCGCCGATGAGGCTGCGGTCCAGGCCGATGTCGGTGATCTCGTCGGCGGGGACGGCGCAGAGCTCGGCGGAGAGGAAGTCCGCCTCGACGATGCCGTATTTCTCGTTGAGCAGCTTCATCACCGCCAGCTTCACCCGGTCGGCGCCCGTTTCGGCGTCGGGCCGGGAGCCCAGCAGCAGGTTCAGTCCCTCCCCGGGGATGACCTCGGCGGCGTTTTTCTTCATCTGGTCCGCCGCCAGGTGGGGCAGCAGATCGGTGATGACGAAGCGGGGTTCCCCCTTCGCGAGGCCGATGGAGACGTCGATCTTCTCCCCGTCGGCGCGCACCACCGTGCCCACCAGGGCCAGGGGGGTGGTGACCCACTGGTATTTCTTGATGCCGCCGTAGTAATGGGTCTTGAAATAGGCCATCTCCCCGTCCTCATAGAGGGGATGCTGCTTGAGGTCCAGGCGGGGATTGTCCACATGGGCGGCGGCGATGTTGGCCCCCTCGGCTAGGGATTTCTTTCCCAGGACCGCCAGGGTCAGGGCCTTCTCCCGGTTCACGAAATAGAGCTTTTCCCCGGCCTTGCGGGCCTTCCCCGGCGTCCAGGGCTTGAAGCCCGCCTTCTCGGCCAGCTTCACCGCCTCCCGGACCGCCAGCCGCTCCGTGCGGGAGGCGTCCAGCCAGGTCTTGTAGCCCTCGGCAAAGTCATAGATTTCCTTCACCTTGGCCTCCGTGGCCGTCTCATATACGCTTTTGGGCTTGAAAAACAGTTCGTCACGCGTCATTTTATCTTCCTCCCAATATTGTCAGCATGCTCTCCCGGATGATCTCCAGGCCCTCGGCCAGCTCCGCCTCCGTGATGGTGAGGGCGGGCATGAGCTTCAGCACGCAGTCGTTGCGCCCGCTGCGCTCGATGACCAGGCCCCGGCGGAAGCACTCCCTTGCCACCGCGCCGCTCACATTGCCGATCTGCTCGAAATCCACCCCGTGGATGAGGCCGATGCCCCGATGCCGCAGACGGTGATCCAGGGGCAGCAGCTCCGTTTCGATGTAGTTTCTGACCAGCTTTTCCTTCTCCTGCACCTGCCTGTCCAGGTCCGCCTGCTCCCGGAATTCCAGGGCGGCCTTGGCCCCCACGAAGGCCAGCTGGTTGCCCCGGAAGGTGCCGTTGTGCTCCGCGGGCTCGAACACATCCAGCTCGGGCCTGATCAGCAGCAGGGACATGGGGAGGCCATAGCCGGAGATGGACTTCGACAGCACCACCATATCCGGCGCGATGCCCGCCCGCTCGAAGCTGAAAAAGCTGCCGGTGCGCCCGCAGCCCACCTGGATGTCGTCCACGATCAGCAGGACGCCCTGCCGGTCGCAGAGGGCGCGGAGGCGCCGCAGCCATTCCGTGGGGGCCACCTGGATGCCCCCCTCGGCCTGGGTGGTCTCGATGATGAAGGCGGCGGGCTTCTCCACGCCGGAATAGTTGTCCGTCAGCAGCCATTCATAATAGTCGATGGTGTCGAAGCTGACCGCGTTGGGGTGGGGCACGAAGTGGGTGAAGGGCAGGGGGACGTGGGCCCCCTGGCGGTGGTCCACCCCTGCGGTGACGGCGAGGGCACCCAGGGTCATTCCGTGGAAGGAGCCGGTGAGGGCGAAGACGCCCGTGCGCCCGGTGACCTTCCGCGCCAGCTTCAGGGCCGCCTCCACGGCGTTGGTGCCCGTGGGGCCGCAGCTCATCATGCGGTAGCGGAGGTCCCTCGGCCGGAGGATCTTTTCGTCAAAGGCCGCGAAGAAATCCGCCTTGGCCCCGGTGAACAGGTCCAGGGCATGGGTGATGCCGTCCTGGGCCAGATAGGCCATCAGCTTTTCTTTGATGTAGTCGTTGTTGTGGCCGTAGTTCAGGGCGCCGGCCCCATCGAAGAAATCCAGATAGGCCCGTCCGTCGGCGGCGATCATGCGGGACATCTTGGCCCGCACGAACTCCACGGGAAAGGCGCGGCTGTAGCTCCGCACGGCGGATTCCAGCTTTTCCATCGTCTCTATGCTCATGGTCTGAACCTCCCCCGGCAGCGCCAGGAAGCACCGCCGGCATTTTTCCGCAAATTCCTCCCGGCTCGCGTCGTTCACCAGGGTGACGGTGCAGTGCTGCCGGAACCAATCCTCGCTCTTTTGCGCCCGGATGCGCAGCCGGGCATATTCCTCCGTGACGCCCTCCCGCGCCATGAGCCGGGCGACCCGCAGCTCCTCCGGGGCGGTGATCGCCACGGTGGCCTGGCAGAGCTGCCCCAGGCCGCCCTCGATGAGGGCGATGGCGTCCACGGCGGCCAGGGTCTTCCCCGCCTGCCGCGCCTCCTCCAGAGCCTTTTCCACGGCGACCTTCACAAAGCCGTGGGTGATCCTGTTGAGCCTTTGCAGCTTTTCCTCGTCTCCGAAGACGATCTGCCCCAGCTTTTTCCGCTGGAGGACGCCCCCCTCCACCGTGCCGGGGAAGGCCTCCTCGATGGCCGCCAGCATTTCTCCGTCCGTCTCCAGCAGGCCGTGATACACCTCGTCGCAGTCGATGACCGCGCCGCCCAGGGCCCGGACGGCCTCCAGGGCCGTGGTCTTCCCCGTTCCGGTGCCGCCGGTGATGCCGATCACAAACACGTTATCTTTCCTCCCGCCGCTTTTTTCAGCCGGTTCACCACCGCCCGGCCCACGCCCTCCTCGGAGGGGCACATGGCGCAGATGAGCTTCACTTCCGGCGTATCCAGGGCGCGCAGACTGTCGAACAGCCCGGCGGCCAGGGTCTCCGGCGCGTCCTCCCGGCCATAGGCCAGGGTGCGCTTGCCGGGGAAGCGCCCCTCCTCCCCGGCAAAGCACAGCACCGCCGTGCCTTCGTCGGGCAAAGAGTTTACATAATCATCGATCCGTTCCTTCTCTCCCCGCAGGAGGCGCACCTCCGCCTGGGGGGAATAGTGGCGGTATTTCATGCCGGGGGCCTTGGGCGTCTCGCCGGGCTTCACCAGCCCCGGGTCCAGCTCCGTCTCCGGCAGGAGCGCGCGCAGCTGCTCCAGGGTGACGCCGCCGGGCCGCAGTACCCGCGGGGGGAAGACGCTCAGGTCCAGGATGGTGGATTCCACCCCCACCCGGCAGGGCCCCCCGTCCAGGATGGCCTCCACCTTGCCCCACAGGTCGTGGATGCAGTGCTGCGCCGTGGTGGTGCTGGGCTTGCCGGAGAGGTTCGCGCTGGGGGCCGCCACGGGCAAGGCGGCCCGCCGCAGCACCTCCCGGGTCAGGGGATGGTCGGGGCAGCGCATGGCCACCGTATCCAGCCCCGCCGTCACCCGCAGGGGCACGGCGGGCCGCTTTTTCAGCACCAGGGTCAGGGGGCCGGGCCAGAACCGTTCCGTCAGGGTCCAGGCCGCCGCCGGGATATCCCGGCACCACTTCGTCAGGTCCTCCGCCGCGGCCACATGGAGGATGAGGGGGTTATCCTGAGGCCGCCCCTTCACTTCAAAAATGCGCGCCACGGCGCTTTCATCGAGACCGTTGGCCCCCAGGCCGTAGACCGTCTCCGTGGGGATGGCCACCAGGCCGCCGGAGCGCAGGAGCTCCGCCGCGCGCGCCAGCCCGGAAGCGTCCAAAAGTTCCGTCTTCATCCCTCGCCCCGCAGCCTTTCCGCCTGCTCCGCCGCCCGGAGGCCGTCGATCAGCTCCTCCAGCGCCCCGTCCATGACGGCGTCGATCTTATACAGGGTCAGGCCGATGCGGTGGTCCGTCACCCGGCCCTGGGGGAAATTATAGGTGCGGATGCGCTCGTTGCGCATGCCGGTGCCTACCTGGCTTTTCCGCTCCGCGGCCACGGCGGAGCGCTGCTTCTCCTTCTCGATCTCATAGAGCTTGCTGCGCAGGATGCTCAGGGCCCGGTCCTTGTTCTTATACTGGCTGCGTTCATCCTGGCACTCCACCACTATGCCCGTGGGCAGGTGGGTCACCCGGATGGCGGAGGAGGTCTTGTTCACCTTCTGGCCCCCGGCCCCGGAGGAGCGGAACACGTCGATCCTCAGGTCCTTATCCTCCAGGCGGAATTCCACCTCGTCCAGCTCCGGCAGCACCGCCACCGTGACGGTGGAGGTGTGGATGCGCCCCTGGGTCTCCGTATCCGGCACCCGCTGCACCCGGTGGACGCCGCTCTCGAATTTCAGCCGGGCATAGGCTCCGGGACCCTCGATGCGGAAGCAGACCTCCTTCACGCCCCCCAGCTCCGTTTCGCTCAGGTTGGTGAGCTCCAGCTTCCAGCCGCACTTTTCCGCATACATGGCATACATGCGGTAGAGAGAATGGGCGAACAGGGCCGCCTCGTCTCCCCCCGCCCCGGCGCGGATCTCCATGATGACGTTGCGGTCGTCGTCCGGGTCCCGGGGCAGGAGGAGGATCTTCAGTTCCTCCCGCAGGGCTTCCAGCCGCTCATTCCCCGCGGCCAGTTCTTCCTTCGCCAGGGCCCGCAGTTCTTCCTCCTCAGCGCGGGTCAGTTCTTCCGCCGCCGCCAGCTCCGCTTCCAGCTTCCGCACCTCCCGCAGCTTTTCCGCCACGGGCTGCAGCTCCTTCTGCTCCTTCGTCAGCCGGGACACCGCCTCCGGATCGTTATAACAGGCAGGGTCGGCCAGCTTTGCCTCCACCTGCGCGTATTTTTTCTCGATGGCGATGAGCTTTTCTTCCATGGTCTATCTGCGCTACCTTATGACAGCCCTTCCAGTTCTTCCGAAAGGGCGCCCCAATCCTCGTATTTTTCTTCCAGCTCCGCTTCCGCGGCGGCTTTTTCCTCAAACAGGCGGCTCAGGGCCTCGTAATCCGTGGCGTTTTCCTCGACGGCCGCCTCAAGCTCCTTGACGCGGGCCTCCAGAGCGGCGATCTCCCGCTCCGTGGCCGAGAGCTTCCGCTGCAGAGCCTTCTGGCCCCCGGCGGGCTTTTCCTTTTTCGGCTGCTCCTTCTTGAGCTGCTTCTTCTCCTCCGCCTGCTTCGCCAGGGCGGCCTGCCGCTGCCGCTCCTTCCGGGCGCGGTATTCCTCAAAGCCGCAGCGCCAGTCGGTGATGACCCCGTCCTCCAGCTCCCAGATGCGGGTGGCAAAGCGGGAAATGAACCAGCGGTCATGGCTGACGAACAGCAGCGCTTCGGAATAATCCGTCAGGGCGTCCTCCATCCACTCCCGGGAGAGGATGTCCAGATGGTTGGTGGGCTCGTCCAGGATGAGGAAATTCACGTCCTCCTTCATGAGGATGCACAGGCGGAGGCGGCTCAGCTCCCCGCCGGAGAGGTCCCCCACGAATTTGAAAGCGTCCTCCCCGCTGAAGCCGAAGGCGCCCAGCCGGTCCCTGGCCTGCTGGGGGGTGCAGCCCCCCTCATAGAGCATGGTGTCCACGAGATTGCGGTCCATGCGCTCAAAATGCACCTGCTGCTCCAGCATGGCGGCCTTCACCGCGGGGCCGAAGCGGCAGCTGCCCCTGTCCGGGGCGAGCTGCCCCGTGAGGATGGAGAGAAAGGTGGATTTGCCGGTGCCGTTATCCCCGATGAGGGCGATGCGCTCTCCGCCGGTGACCTGCAGCTCCACCCCGTCAAAGAGGGTGCGTCCGTCGAAGCTCTTACACAGATCGTGGATCACCAGGGCGTCGTCCCCCCGGAATTCCCGCTCGCCGAAGCGGGCTTTCAGCCGTTTTTCCGCTGTGGGCTTTTCCGTCTGCTTCAGCCTTTCGATGCGCTTTTCCATGGAGAAGGCCCGCTTGTGGAGCTTATCGTTGCCCATAAAGGCCCAGAGGTGGAGGTCGTCCGCCGCCTTCTGCAGCTGGGCGATCTGCTTCTGGTTCTTCTCCCAGGCCTTCATGGCCTCCTCATAACGCCGCTGCTTCTCCTCCACAAAGAAGGAGTAGTTGCCGGGATAGAGCTCCGCCCGGCCGTCCGTCAGCTCTACGATGCGCTGCACCGCCTTGTCCAGGAAATAGCGGTCGTGGGAGATGGTGAGGACGGTGCCCCGGAAATGGAGAAGGTAATCCTCCAGCCATTCCGTGGCGTTCATATCCAGGTGGTTCGTGGGCTCGTCCAGCAGGAGGATGTCCGTCTCCTCCAGAATGAGCCGGGCCAGGTTCACCCTGGTCTTCTCCCCGCCGGAGAGCAGATGGAAGGGCCTTGCGCGCATTTCCGGGGGAATATCCAGGCCGTTTGCCACCTTGCTGCGGCGGACCTCGGTCTCATAGCCCCCCAGGCCCTCAAAGGCGCTTTGGAGCCGGTCATAGGCCCCCGCGTCCACTTCTTCCCCCGCCGCCATGGCCTGCTGCATGGCGCTGAGCCTGCGCTGCATCTCCGCCAGGCGGACCTGGGCCGTTTTCAGCACGTCCTCCGTGGTGAAATGCTCCGGGAAGCGGGGGATCTGGGTCATGATGCCCACCCGGCGGCCGCTGCCCAGCACCACATCCCCCCGGTCGGATTCGATCTCCCCGGTGATGATGCGGAACAGGGTGCTCTTGCCCGCGCCGTTGCGCCCCAGCAGGCCCACCCGCTCGCCCTCATAGACCTCCAGGTCCACGCCCTTCAGGATATACTTATCCTGCTCAAAGGCCTTCCAGACGCCCTTGACCGAGATATCGACCACTTACTTGGTGCCGAAGATGCGGTCGCCCGCGTCGCCCAGGCCGGGCACGATATAGCCGTGATCGTTCAGATGGCTGTCCATGGCTGCCACGTAGATGTCCACGTCCGGATGGTCATTCAGCACCTTGTCCGCACCCTGGGGCGCGCCGATGATGCACATGAGGCGGATGTGCTGGCCGCCGTGCTTCTTGATGAAGCCGATGGCGGCGCTGGCGCTGCCGCCGGTTGCCAGCATGGGGTCCAGCACGATGATCTCCCGTTCGGCGATGTCGTTGGGCAGCTTGCAGTAATACTCTACGGGCTCCAGGGTCTCCGGGTCACGGTAGAGGCCGATGTGGCCCACCTTGCAGCCGGGCACCAGCTGGATGATGCCGTCCACCATGCCCAGGCCGGCACGGAGGATGGGGATGATGGCCATCTTTTTCCCCGACAGGCGGCGGGCCTTGGCGACGGCGACGGGGGTTTCCACCTCCACCTCCTCGGTGGGCATGTCGCGGGTAGCCTCGAAGCACATGAGGCCGGCGATCTCGCTGATGAGCTCCCGGAATTCCTTGACGCTGGTGTTCTTGTCCCGCAGGATGCACAGCTTATGCTGAATAAGGGGGTGATTGAATACGTGCAGCGTTCCCATGGTTTTATTCTCCTTTATCCCGATCAAGTAAATGGTGTTGTTCTTTTTCAAGGCGGGCCAGCCGCTCCCGCTCCGCCTGGCTGAGGCGGAGATAGACCGGCTCCGGTTCGCCCCAGGCTTCCTGCGGGGCGTTTGCCGCCGCCAGGGCGACGCCCCAGGCGCTCTGGATGCGCAGCGGCTCCGGCGCCGGGAGGAAGGGCAGACCGGCCTCCGTCATCGCCTTTGCCGTCAGCTCCGCGCCGTCCCCCAGAAGGACGGGGGCTTCCGTCAGCTCCGGCAGCAGCTCCCCCAGGGCAATGGCCCGGTCCTCGCTGAGGCGGCGCAGGCCCGCGCCTTCCGCCCGGAACAGGGCGTTGTAGACCTGGCCCCGACGGGCGTCCATGCAGCAGCACAGGAGCTTTCCCTCCCAATGCGCCCCCTGCCAGGCCATAGCCTCCAGGGTGGAGACGCCGCAGCAGGGCTTGTCCAGCCCCCAGCTGAGGCCCTTGGCAGTCGCCACGCCGATGCGCACCCCGGTGAAAGAGCCGGGGCCGCGGGCCACGGCGATCAGATCCACGTCTCCGAGGGGCACGCCGGTGCCCTTCATCAGGTTTTCCGCCATGGGCAGCAGGGTCTCGGAGTGGGTGAGGCCGCAGTTTTGCAGGTAGAGCCCCACGCACCTCCCATCCGCCCACAGAGCGGCGGAAGCGGCCAGGGCGGAGGATTCCAGGGCCAGTATCTTCATAGCATACCCTCGATGGAGACGGACCGCTCGGTGTCGCTCAGGCGATCGATGCGCACATGCACCGTGTCCGGGGGCAAAGCCTCCTCGATGCGCTCGCTCCACTCGGTGACGCAGATGCCGTTCCGGTCCAGATAGTCCTCCCAGCCGATGCCGTAGAGCTCCTCGGCGTTTTTCAGCCGGTACATGTCGAAGTGAAAAAGGGCGGGGTCGCCGGGATATTCGTTGACGATGGTGAAGGTGGGGCTGGAGACGCTCTCCCGGATGTCCAGACCCCGGGCCATGCCCCGGACAAAGGCGGTCTTCCCCGCCCCCAGGCCGCCGTAGAGGGCCACCACGCTCCCGGCCCGCAGGCATTTGGCGAGCCTTTCCCCCAGTGCTTCGGTCTCGATTTCTGAATGGGTCGTCACGGTCATCCGCCTGCCCTCCTTCCGTCGTCGGGCCCTATCCAGCCCATGATATCAAGGTAGTATATCACGGCGAGGCGGTGTTTTCAATATTTCCGGACGGAAAACGGGCAAAACGGACGGAATGGGGGCAAAATGGCGTCGACAGTCCGTGAAGCAAAACAGACTTATTTTTTGATTTAGCAAGGATATAACGTGGGGGCCTCTCCGCACCCTGCACAAAGCCCCCATGCGTCTCGAAACCCCGCCAAAAGGGCTTGCCTGCGTTCTGAATGACAAGGGGCCGGAAACCGCCCCTTGTCATTCCCCGGGAAAAATGCTAGAATCGGGGCAGACTGTTCGGAAACGAAGAAAGGAGGCTGCGGCTTGAAGCGTTTGGGAAAACTGGCGGTGAATTACCTCCGCATGGCGGACACGCCGCTGATGCTGCTGTGCGTCGCCGCCGCCGTCTTCGGCATGGTGATCATTTTCAGCGCAACCCGCTCCTATGAAAACGGGCGGTATATGCCTGTGCAGGCCTTCGCACTGCTGCTGGGCCTCGTGTTCTTCGTGGTCTTTTCCCTTATCGACGTGGATATCCTCACGGACCGCTGGTATTTCCTGGTGGGCTTCAATATCCTCCTGCTGATCGCCCTGCGCCTGTTCGGCGTCGAGGGCGAAACGGGCAACCGCAGCTGGATCCGCTTCGGCGGCATCGGCATCCAGCCCTCGGAGCTGCTCAAAATCACCTTTGCCCTGTTGCTGATGCGGCAGATCACGCGGCTGCAGGAGAGCAAAAAGGGCATCAGCGGCGTTTTCAGCGCGTTTTCCCTGGCGATCCACTTCGCCCTGCTTTTCGGCGTCTACGTCGTCATCAGCGCGGACGCGGGGAACGCCCTGGTCTTTTTGTTCATCTTCGCCGCCATGTGCTTTGCCGGGGGGCTGAACATCCTCTGGTTCCTGGTAGCCCTGGCCCTGGCCGCCCTGGCGACGCCCGTGCTGTGGACGAGGTTCCTCAGCGAATACCAGCGAAACCGCATCCTGGCCCCCTATTTCCCCGAGCTGGTGGACCCGGACGGGCTGGGCATCACCTGGCAGGTCCGCCAAAGCAAGATCGCCCTGGCCTCCGGCGGGCTCACCGGCCAGGGCTACCTGCATGGGGAGCGCGCCCAGGGGGAGATGCTGCCCTTCAAGCACACGGACTTCATCTTCTCCGTGGCGGGTGAGGAGCTGGGTCTTATCTGCTGCGCCGGCATCATGCTGCTGCTTACGCTCATCATCATTAGGGTGCTCATGACGGGGCTCCGCTCCGGCAGCCACCGGGACCTGCTTCTCTGCGCCGGCTTCGCCGGGATGCTCACCTTCCAGGTCTTTGAGAACATCGGCATGTGCATCGGCGTGACCCCCGTGGTGGGCATCACCCTTCCCTTCTTCAGCTACGGCGGCTCCTCTCTGGTGGCCTCCTTCGCCGCCATGGGGCTGGTCTCCGGCGTTCGGCTGAGGCAGAAGGGCCGGGAAAGCAGCCAACGATTGTCGGGTTAATTGTACGCTGCCGGGCTTGCGGTCATTTCGCAGTTTCACGGCAAAGGATCGGGAGGAGGCGGACCTCATGTCGGAAAACGTGACGCTCACCAATATGTGCATGGTTTGTGACGGCGACAAGGTTTTGGTGCAGGATCGCCTTGACCCCGCATGGCCGGGGATCACCTTTCCGGGGGGCCATGTAGAGGAAGGCGAATCCTTCACGGACGCGGTGATCCGGGAGGTATGGGAAGAAACCGGGCTTACCATCACTTCGCCGCGTCTCGTTGGCATAAAGGATTGGTTTTCGGCGGGCAAACGCTATGTGGTGCTCTTTTACCGGGCGGACCGCTTTTCCGGCGTTCTTCATTCTTCGGAGGAAGGCGAGGTGCGGTGGGAAGCCCTGGCCGACCTCCCGAAGCTGCCTCTGGCCCCGGACATGGGGGACATGCTCCGGGTGTTTCTGGAGGAGGACCTCAGCGAGTTTTACTACCGCATCCAGGATGGGAACTGGATCCAGGAATTGAAATAAACGCGGGGGCTCCTCCGCACAGAATGAAAGCCCACCGTGCAGGACGACGCCTGCACGGTGGGCTTTCATTCTGTTGAATTGCGTGTATGCCTTATGCCTTCTTGGTGCGCTTGGCAGCCTTGGCGGCCTCCTCGGCCTCCTTCTTGGCGGCAGCGTCGGCCTCGGCGATTTTGTCCTCGTCCACCAGGGCGATGATGGCCATCTCGGCAGCGTCGCCGCGGCGGGGGCCCAGTCGCATGATGCGGGTGTAGCCGCCGTTGCGATTGGCGTAGATGGGGGCGAGGGTCTTGAACACGCGGTTGGCGGTATCCTCCTTGGTGATGAAGGACAGGGCCTGGCGGTAGGAGGCCAGGGTGTTCTTCTTGCCAAGGGTTATCATTTTCTCGGCCAGCGGCCGCACAGCCTTGGCTCTGTCAATGGTGGTCTCCAGCTTCCCGTAGGTCAGAAGATCGGTCACCTGCTGACGGAGCATCGCGATGCGCTGATCGGTCGGCTTCCCGAGCTTGGTTTTAAGGGGCATTTTGTTTTCCTCCTCAATTATTGTCGTCGCTGGCGAGAGACAAGCCCATCATGGTCAGCTTGTGGATGACTTCCTCCAGGGACTTCCGGCCCAGGTTCCGGACCTTCATCATATCGTCCTCCGTGCGGGAGATCAGGTCCTCCACGGTGTTGATGTTGGCGCGCTTCAGGCAGTTGAAGCTGCGGACCGACAGATCCAGCTCCTCCACCGTCATCTCCAGCACCTTATCCCGCTGGGTCTCCGCTTTCTCCACCACGGTGGATTTGTTGGTCAGGTTCTCGCTCAGGTCGGTGAACAGGGCGAAATGATCGCAGAGGATCTTCGCGCCCATGCTGATGGCGTCCCGCGCAGAAATGGTCCGGTCCGTCCAGACCTCGATGGTCAGCTTGTCATAGTCGGTCATGTTTCCCACGCGGGTATTCTCCACGGAGTAATTGACCTTCAGCACCGGCGTGTAGATGCTGTCCACGGGGATGACGCCGATAACCGTCTGCGCAGGCTTGTTGCGGTCCGCGCTGACATAGCCCCGGCCCTTGCTGATCGTCATTTCCATGTTCAGCACGGCATCCGGCCCCAGGGTGGCGATGTGCAGGTCCTTGTTGAGGATCTCCACCTCGCCGTCCGTCTTGATGTCGCCGGCGGTGACTTCGCATTCCCCGCTGGCCTCGATATAGACGGTCTTGGCGCCTTCGCAATGGAGTCTTGCGATGATGCTCTTGATATTGAGAACGATCTCGGTCACGTCCTCCTTCACGCCGGGGATCGTCGAAAACTCATGGGCTACGCCTGCGATCTTCACCGAGGTGACAGCCGTGCCCTCCAGGGAGGACAGCAGCATGCGCCGCAGGGAATTGCCCAACGTCGTTCCATATCCGCGTTCCAGCGGTTCCACCACGAACTTTCCGTAGGAATCGTCACCGGGAGTCTCGATACATTCGATGCGCGGCTTTTCAATTTCTACCATTTAGTACCCTCCTATACTTCTGCCGCCCGCAGCTGTCGGCCGCGGGAGGCCCTGTGATCTCAGCTTACCTTTATGAGGGCGTCGTGTGTGTTACTTGGAATACAGCTCGACGATGAGGTGCTCCTCGATGGGCAGGTCGATATCGCTCTTCTGGGGCACGCCCACGACCTTGGCCACCAGGTTGTCCCGGTCATATTCCAGCCACTGGGGAGGCTGACGGAAGGCGTTGGCCTCCACATTCTGCTTCAGCTTCTCCAGATCCCGGCTGCCCTGGGCGATGGCGATGACCATGCCGGGCTTCACCAGGAAGGAGGGGATATTGACCTTGCGGCCATTGACGGTGAAATGGGCGTGAGTCACCAGCTGCCGCGCTTCGGGACGGGACATGGCGAAGCCCAGGCGATACACCACGTTGTCCAGACGGCTCTCGCACAGCGCCAGCAGGTTTTCGCCCGTCTGGCCCTTGCTCTGAACGGCCATCTCGTAATACTTGTGGAACTGGCTCTCCAGCAGGCCGTAATACCGCTTCGCCTTCTGCTTCTCACGCAGCTGCTGGCCGTATTCGGAGGTCTTGCTCCGGCCCTGGCCATGCATGCCGGGGGCATAGGCGCGGCGCTCCAGCGCGCACTTCTCGGTATAGCATCTGTCGCCCTTCAGGAAGAGCTTCTGGCCCTCCCGGCGGCACAGACGGCAAACGGCGTCGTTATATCTTGCCATAGTTCGTTTCCTCCTGTTCCATCAGACGCGGCGCCGTTTGGGCGGGCGGCAGCCATTGTGGGGGATCGGGGTCACGTCCTTGATCATCTGCACTTCCAGCCCGGCGCTCTGCAGGGCGCGGATGGCAGCTTCACGGCCCTGGCCGGGGCCCTTGACGTAGACTTCCACCTGCTTCAGGC